>JACZRQ010000046.1 GCA_022574655.1 Chloroflexota bacterium | reverse complement strand
GAGTTGCGTACCCGTGTGCTCACCGACGATCGCCTCGCCGTTGATCTGCTGCCACAAGGATGTCGTCGCATCATCCCACATCACGAGATCGCTGTTGCGCAAAAGACCGGAGACCCCGAACCGAAGGGTCTCACCGTCGACCCGGCGATCGAACCCGATGGCGCTGTTGCACAGAGGGCAGTACGTTATTGCTACGGGAACGCCGCCGAACTCGTCGTTGACGATCTCGTGACTGATCAGAATCTGCAGTGGATACGCCCTTGCGCTGCCGCCAAGTTCGAGCAGGATTACCGGCTCGCGATCCACCAGCCACTCGGACGCTCCCTCGACCGTTTCGAAAGTTGGGCCGTCGATCGGCGGGATGCCGTCACGGCTATCGAGCCGTCCGGGGAGACCGACGAGTAGTTCGTCTAGATCGATACTGTGCTTCGACCAGTCGGTAGGCCAGTCGGCGGTTCCCTGGATCACCCGCAAGCTCGTCGGAGTCGGAGAGGAGCTGCCGTCAGCGGGATCGGCGTCCGAATCATCGCTGGCGCCAGACGAGCACGCCGCCGCGACCATCGCGACCGCGGCGAGCGCTAACCCAGCACTTTGCCATCGTCTCCGGCTCATCCAGCTCCACATCTCGAAGTAAGGGCCGGCCGCAGAAGGGGCTGCCAGCCACATCGCCCGTTCATCGTGAGTAACCCCAACTGCAGGCCGTCAAGTTGGCGGGATCTAACTCCCGCCGTTAGAAGATACGTGATGTGGGCTTGTGGCGGATTCGGCTAGCGACCGCGACCGCCGCCTAGATCGCGTGGACCACTACTGAGGGCGGGACTAGCTCGTGATCTCTTCGATCCGGAACCGAAGATTGCCCGCGGGTACAGAAACCTCGACTTCGTCGCCGGCAGAGCCACCGATCAGCGCTTTCCCGACCGGTGAATCGATCGAAATCTTGCCGTCAGCTGCGTTCGCCTCTGTCGGACCAACGATCGAGTAGTGGATCCCGACGCCCGTCCCCAGGTTCGTGACGCGAACGCTTCCTCCGATATGGACGCGGCCAGTGTTCCCGGCTTTCGCGACCACCGCTTGCTTTAGCATCTCATCGATGTCGCGAATTCGCGCCTCGAGGTGGCCCTGCTTGTCCTTCGCGGCATCCAGAGGTGAATTCTCCCGAAAATCCTTGTCCAGCATGGCGAGCTTGATCGCCTCACGGACCTCTAGACGCTGGCCCTTCAACGATTCGAGCTCCGTCTCCAGCGCGGTGATCCCTTCCTCGGTCAGCTCAACTCTTTTGGCTCGCGCCTTCATCCTTACGCCGGAGGTCTTGGCGCTTTTCTTGAGGCGCAGGTGCGTTCCAAGATTCGTCGCCGCGAAGCCCTGCTTCTTTAGAAACTGCAAAAAAGAACGCACCTCGTCGGCGCGTTTGCTTGTGTCGTTCTGCGCAGGACCAAGAACCTCTGCATAGAGCGAGACCTCGTGGCCGCTCATCTGCGAGACCTGTTTGTCCTCGCCGTACCAGTTGACGAATTTCTTGATCTCAGCGATGGCGCGTTGCCGGGAAGCGCCCTTGACTGTGGTCAGGAATTGCGTCGCCGCATCGGAGAGGGTCACAACGGACATAGAGGTCTCATTCTATGGAGCGGCCACGGAGAGTGTCAATCGGGCGGCGGGCGTGCAGCTACTGAAGCAGGCGGCTCGGGTCGATCGTGGGTTCAGGTTCTTCCGTCGCTTCAGGCGTCTCGCTCGGCGCCTTGGTCGGGGAGGGAGCAGGGGTGTCAGTCGGCTCCGGCCCATCGGTCGGCGCGAGTGTCTCGGTCGGCGCGGGGGTCTCGGTGGGTTCAGGCTCGGGCTCCTCTGTGGGAACCGGCGTAACGGACGGCTGAGGCTCTCCCCACTGCTCGGACAGAACCTTCGTGTTGTCGAGGAGCTTCCTCACAGGATCAAGCTCGGGCGTATCCGTATCCTTAACCAGGGGCGTCAGAAGTTCGTCAACGTCCGCCAGAGCGTCTTCCAAAGCCTGCTGAGTCGGCTCGTTGAGGTCGGAGAAGGCGGCATAGTCCGGGATCTGAACGGCGAGCGCAGCCGCCGACTGGGAGATCTGCTCGATCTGATCGAGATCAACGCGACCCTCCGCCAAAAGGAGATCCCGCAGTTCGTCGAGTTCGCTCTGGAAGCTAGTCGCGACTGGTTCGACCGTGACCGGCAAATCAGTGGCCACGAACTGTCCGTCGTCGCTACCACCACCACCGATGAGCATGACGGAAACCATGAACACTGCCGCAACGGCGGCGGCAGCTGCCACTCCGAGACCTCCCCAGTGACGAGCGCGCCAGGAGGAGCCCGACAGATCGATGCCACTGACAAGGTCGCGGCCACGGGCGCGTGCCTGCGCCGCGGCGAGAACTCGGTGTCTGATTCGTTCCTGGACGTTCCATGGAGGCGTTTCCGCCTGGTAGACGTCCGATATCTGAAGTGAGGTCCGGAGAAGCGGCTCAAGCTCAGAGGCGATGCTTGGGTATAGAGAGAGGCAGTCCTCTACAGTGCGGCGCCCTTCAAGCACCGCCGAGAGGCACTCCTCAAATATCTCTCTAAACTTTGCCTTTCGCATACGCTTTAGCCTTCTTCGGCTGACCCATCATCTCCCGTAGCTTAACGATCGCCTTATGCTGTATTACCTTTACGTTTCCTTCGCCCTTGCCCATGGCCCGGGCTGTTTCCGCTACTGAGAGGCCGGCTGCGAACCGGAAAGCTATCACCTGCCGTTGGGCTTCGGGCAGCTTCTCGGCGGCCGTCATGATCGCGTTCAGCGTCAGCCGGTTTTCGACTAGCTCGTCTGGTCCCGTGGACTCCGTTGCCAGTCCTTCCGCCAACTGGGTTGAACGTCCTCTCGCGCCTTCCTTTCGCCTCTGGCTGATCACCGCGTTGTGCGCGATCCGGAACAGCCAAGCTGAGAAAGGTGCTTCGCGCCACTCGAAACGTTCTATCGCCTCAAGGACGCGGATGAAGACCTCTTCCGCCAGATCCTCAGCGTCATATGTATTGCCCGTGCGGGCAAGTATGTACCGATAGACCCGGGGAAAATAGAGCGTGTACAGCTCTGAGAGCGCATGCTCATCGCCGTTGCGAGCGGCGTCTACGATTAGACGCTCGTCTTGAGCATTGCTATTAGGGCTCACGGGATGTTCCCTCCCAATCAAGCCCCCTGTAGCTAATCAGGTGGTTGCCCGTGTATGTTACCCTATTTACCCCGTCACAGGATAGAACGCGAAGAAATGTGGAAAAGTTACCCAAAATCTGCCTAATCTTGGAAGTCTGTACGGCGCCCGGCCCTCGTATGAACATTGAACTCACCTGGGCAGGGTTGCTATCTTGAATCAAATGTCACGAATTCTCGAACGGTTGGATCGTCGCTTTGCGATCGGTGCGCTCGTGCTAGCCGCCTCCGTAGCGCTGCTGGTTGCTGGGCTGGTCAGCGTGCTCTCCGCGCTGACCGACGACCCGCTCAACCTGCCGAACGAGGGCTCTCTAGAGTCCATACTTGAGGACAGCATAGACCCTGAGCAGCTTTCAACGCTAGTGACCAGCGAGGACGCCGGGCCGCCTCCAGCCGCCCCGGTCCGCCTCTCGATCCCGCGGCTTTACGTTGATGCGCCCGTGATCACGCTGGGCGTCAACGAAGATCGCATTCCAGAGGTTCCTGACACGGGGAGCGAGGTTGCCTGGTATGACTTCAGCGCCTCGCCCGGCGATAACAACAACGCTGTGCTCTCGGGACACGTTGACTGGCAAACGCGGGACGGCGATCCGATTCCGGGTGTCTTCTACCGCTTGAGAGAAGCCGAGATCGGCGACGTCATCCAGATCGATTTGGAAGACGGGACCGTGCTCCAGTATCGAGTAACCGGCAACGTCGCGGCAGAATTCGACGACCCAAACGTGTTGAAGGCGATGGGGCCCGCCTCCAAAGATGTGCTAACGCTGGTCACCTGCGGCGGTACCTGGTTCAACGATCGTTCTGCCGCTTACGGAGGGAACTACAGCCACCGCATCGTGGTGAGAGCGGAGCGAATGCCGGAGCTTGCGGACGCTGGTATCGAAAGCTAGTTAGTCGACGAGTGAACCAGCACCAGGCCGATGCCGCCGCCATCGCCTGCATCGACGTCACGCACGAAGTTGCCGTTCGCGAAGCTATTACCACTAAGATCGAAAAGCTTTTCTGCCATTCGTGAGGCGCTAGTGAGAACCGAGTTGGTGCTCCTGATCGGCTCATGCCCATCGTTTACGGTCAGCTGGTCCCACCACGGCTTCACTTCGGTAGCGATCCTCCACCAGCTCGGCGAGCCCAGCAGCACGATGTCCTCGGGCTGAGGCGTAGCGGGGAGCGGCGTGGCGGTGGCCGCCGGAGTTGCAGTTGGAGATGGGGACGGCTCAGGCGTCGGCTGTGGTGTCGGCGTCGCGGGAACGGGAGCAGGGGTCACGGGGACAGGCGCCGACGGTACGGCTACCGGTTCCGGCGTCGCTGGAACCGGGGTGGGGGCTGCAGGCGGCGGTGGATCGCCCTGGCCGCCGAACTCGGTCGCCCAGTACCAGCCAAACGTCGAGCCCGAGTCATACGCCCGGGCGATGCCGATCACGGTAAAGTTGGGGTTGAGCATGTTCTTGTTGTGCCCATCCGAGCCCTGCCAGAGATCGAGCGCCGACGCGGCGTCCTCGACCCCGGCCGCCAGGTTCTCACCCTTCCAAGTGTTGTAGTCGTAGCCAAAGTCAGTCATGCGCTGGAAGGGATCACGTCCCGTGGAGTCCGTGTGGCTGAAGTAGTCGTTCGCAGCCATGTCCCCCGCCATCCATCGTGCGGTATCCGTCAGCTTTCCGTTTACGGAAAGCGTGCCGAGCCCGTTTGATGCCCGATAGTCGTTGAGCAGCGCGAGGAACGTCGACTCTTCTGCGTCCAATGCCACGGCTGGACTGACGCTGATCGACTTTGCACCCAACACCAGCACGGCGATAAGACTGGCGAACAGCACCGCCTTCAGCGCCCCAAAGCGAAGAGAACGACTCCTGCTATACTCAGTCGGTGCTTGGGCTTGTAGGTCGGTCCTGGGCGGCGATCCGGTCGAATTGTTTTCGGCTGTGAACGAATAACGCTTGAATCCCATTGCACAACCAGAGACGGGATGCCGAAATCCACCGTTACCGTCAAGTACTTAACAGAGGTTTTGGATCAGTTAAGCTTCTTCACCGACGCCGAAGCCCGGCGGGGCCTCAGTTCCTACCGCGCCATGCTGATCACAGGCCGTGAGGCTGCCAGACTGACGTCTCTGAGCGATCCAGACGAGATCGAGCGGCGGCACATCGGCGAATCACTGATTTTGTTGGAGTACCTCGAAGCGCGAGGCCTGTTTGCATCGCCCGCGATCGACATCGGAGCTGGAGCGGGCGCACCGGGATTGCCCATCAAGATCGCGCGCCCCGACCTGCGCCTCACGCTTGTGGAAGCGACCGCGAAAAAGGCGGCGTTCCTGGGGAAGGTCGTCTCGTCGCTAGAGCTTGGTGATGTGACGGTCGTCAACGCCAGATCCGAGGACGCCGCGCGCGACTCGTCACATCGCGCCAGGTACGCCCTCGTGCTCGCTCGCGCCGTCGCACCCTTGCCGACACTGGTTGAGCTTGCTCTACCGTTTCTCGCAGTGGGCGGGCGGTTAGCAACGCCCAAGGGCAGCCGCGCGAGGGACGAGGTTGAGGCGGCTAGACACGCACTATCCGAATGCGGAGGGGAGGTGGAGACGGTCGATTCCCTATCTCTTCCCTGGGAGGGTCCGGCGCCAACGATCGTCATCGTCCGGAAGGTCGCAGCAACGCCAGAGCGATACCCACGACGGGCCGGCATACCCGCCAAACGCCCGCTTTGAGCAAACGGAAGCGAGACATACGGCCGTTTAAAACGCTAAAATGTCATCGAATGCAATGCTAGAACAGGGTTAAGAGCTTATGCGCTTTCGCACTATAGACGTTCAGACGGTCGCCAACTGGGTCGGGCGAGTGCTTCGGTTCGACTTCACAGCGTTCGACGAGATCCGTGACGAAGCGTCTGCCACGGCGCCCGCCGTCCTGATCGTACTGGTGGGCAGCTTCATCGCCGGATTCGGGTCGTGGCTCTGGGCGCTCCAGCACGATACGATCGGCGACATCGATGCCGCGGAGGTTTTCATCAAGTCGATGGTCCTTGGTGGAATGATTCAGACTGCGGTCTGGTTCCTTTGGGTCTACCTCGTCTACCAGGTGCTCACCCGAGGCTACGGCCACCCGACCACCTTCGTGGAGCTTGTACGCCCGATGGGCCTGGCGTTCTCGCCGATCGTGTTCAGCGTACTGGTCGCGATCACCGTGTTGGCGCTGCCCTTTGGCATCGCCTCCTTCGCTCTGACGTTCCTTTTCACCAACATCGCGATTCAACAGACGACCGGGGCCGATACTCGCGAAACGGCCATGGCGAACATCACTGGATTCGTCGTCTTCGTGGTCGTCATGGGGATGTTCGCTAACGTCGCCGAGATCGAACCATTCGGAGGCGTTGCTCCAGGTATCCTCTTCTTCTCGCTCGACTTCTAGGCACCTCAGCCAACGTCCAGCCAATGGATGACCTTGTCTTCGCATCAGCCACGAGATTGGCTGGCCTGATCCGTGAAAAACAGGTCTCTTCCCGAGAGATCGTGGACGCCCATCTGCGCAGAATCGAAGCCGTCAACCCCGATCTAAACGCGATTGCGCAGTTGACGGCCGATTCCGCCGTGGTTCAGGCCGACGAAGCAGACGCCGCCCTCGCCAGCGGCGGCGTCACTGGCCCGCTCCACGGCGTGCCGTTCACCGTCAAGGACTGGATCGAGACCAAGGGCGTGGTCTGCGCGGCGGGGCTTGCGGAGCGCGCCGACTTCGTGCCCAAGCACGACGCCACGGTGATTGCTCGCATGCGCGCGGCTGGTGCAATCATGCTGGGTAAGACGTGCGTCCTCGCGGATAGCCCGGTCTACGGGAAGGTGAGGAACCCTTATGATCTCGACCGCACGCCCGGGGCCAGCAGCAGCGGCGAGGCAGCGATAGTCGCTGCGGGGGGATCGCCGCTCGGGCTCGGAAGCGACTCCGGCGGAAGCATTCGTGTCCCCGCTCATTTCTGCGGCATCGCCAGCCTCAGACCGACAAGCGGCCGCGTGCCGAGTACCGGACACTTCCCCCGCATCGGCTCGTTGAGCGACCCTCGCACACAGATCGGTCCGCTCGCCCGCTCTGTCGAAGACCTAACGCTGACGCTGACCGTCATCTCCGGCACGGACTGGTTCGATCCCAGCGTGGTACCCATGCCCATCGACGACCCGACAGGAGTCGCCGTCACAGAATTACGCGTCGCCTTCTATACAGGTTGCGAGGGCGCCGACCCGACGGCCGAAACCACGGCCGTAGTGAAGGCAGCTGCCGCTGTATTGTCCGACCTGGGCGCCGACGTCACCGAAGCGCGCCCCGGCCGACTCGACGAATCGCTCGGCATCACACGCAGATACTGGAGCCGCCCGTCCTCGGTTGCGTGGAACTCGTGGCAGCCCAGCGGCGACTCCGAGATGACCGCCGACGAGGTGGAACGTTCGCTCTTTGAATGGGACCGGTTCCGCCGTTCGATGCTCACGTTCATGGAGCACACGGACGTGATCGTTACCGCCGTGTCTAGCTCGCCGGCTGGTTCACACGACGCGCCGTACGACGACCGGCAGTGGATATACACCATCCCCTACAGCCTCACGGGCTGGCCATGCGTCGTCGTGCGAGCAGGGACATCGCCCGAAGGTCTGCCAATCGGCGTCCAGATCATCGCCCGGCCCTGGCGAGAGGATGTGGCGCTGGCCGTCGCGCAGCGCATCGAGGCGGCGCTCGGTGGCTGGCAGCGCCCGCCGCTCTGAGGGTTCGGCTAGACTCTGGCACATGACAACGGAGGCATCCGGCCCCAACGCGAAGCAGATCAAGCTTTGGAACGAGGTCTCTGGCCCGAACTGGGTCGCCCAGCAAGAGGAGTTCGACGAGCGCCTGGAGGCGCTCGGCCTGGCAGCGATGGACCGTGCACGTATCGAGGCGGGCGAGCGCGTCCTCGACATCGGCTGCGGTACGGGTCAGGCCACGCTGGAGCTGGCTCGACGGGTAAGCGACGGGGGCTCGGTGCTCGGGATCGACATATCCGCGCCGATGCTCGACCGCGCCCGCTCTCGCGCCGCCGAGTCAGGTGTACGCGACGTCACGTTTGAGAAGGCGGACGCGCAAACGTTCGAGTTCGGGCCAGCACGCTTCGATCTGATCTTCTCTCGGTTCGGGGTCATGTTCTTCGACGACCCGTTGGCGGCATTCTCGAACCTCCGCAATGCCCTGCGTCCCGGAGGGCGGCTGGCGTTCGTCTGCTGGCGCGACCCTGAGGAGAACCCCTGGGCCACGATCGCTGTGGACGCGGTGGGACAGCACATACCGATAAAGCGGCCGAAGCCGGGCGTCCCGGGGCCGTTCGGCTTAGCGGACTCAGGCGATGTCGCGAAGATTCTCGACAAGGCCGGGTTCTCGAACGTCGGCTTCGAGGAGGCGTCCGGGAAGAACACGCTCGGCACCGGCGGCTCACTCGAAGACACGGTCGCACACGTCCTCAAGTTAGGCATGGTCGCCGACGCCCTGCGGGAAGCGGAAGTGCAAGACACCACAGAGATCGCGGCATCGATCCGGGAAGCGTTCGCACGGTATGCGACACCGACCGGGGTTCACATGAATTCGGCAGCGTGGATCGTCACCGCTCGAAGTCCGTAGCGATCGTGGCGCCGGGGACGGATCGTGATTGCTGCAGAGCGCGGTGCGAACGCCACCCTCTGAGCCACGGCGTAGCGTAGAATTAGTGCCGCTATGGAGCCGCGCATCCAGTACGCGAAGACGAGCGATGGGGTGAACATCGCCTACTGGACGTTAGGGGAAGGGACGCCACTGATTTACATGCCGACGTTTCCCTACAGCCATCTACAGCTGGAATGGAAGAACGAGCGGCGGCGCCGGTGGTATCAGCGTCTGGCGGAGAAAACGAAGCTTATCCGGTACGACGGTAGAGGCACCGGGCTATCCGAGCGAGACGCCGTCAACCACAGTCTCGAAACCGATATCCTCGACCTGGAGGCGGTGGCGAGCCGTTTGCATCTGGAGAAGTTCAGTCTATTCGCTTTTCTGCATGCAGGCCCGGCCGCGATCACCTATGCGGTGCGCAACCCCGATCGAGTTTCGCACTTGATCCTGTGGTGTACCTATGCAGTGGCCACAGATTACCTGGAGTCACCCCAAGGACAGGCGGTGCGCGCCCTTGTTTCCGCAGACTGGGATACGTATGTCGAGACGGCTGGGCGTCTGGTATTCGGGTGGGCAGAGGCGGAACAAGGGACGGAGTTCGCTGAGATGGTTCGGGAGGGTACCACTCAGGCGGCGACCGAAGCGTATCTACAGGCAGTGGACCAAGTTGACGTGACGGCGCTTCTGCCGAAAGTGCAATCCCAAACTCTTGTGCTTCACCGCCGCCAGCTCCGGTGGCCGCCTTTAGAGGTCACCACGTCGATCGTTTCGGGAATCCCGGACGCCCACCTAGCGCCACTGGAAGGCTCGTCAGCTGCTCTGCACACCGGGGACATGGAAGCGGCAGTGCGAGCCATCAGCGAGTTCCTGGGCGCGGGCGACGAGGTAGGAGACGCAGAGCATCCTGAACCTGGCGCATTCCGCACCATTCTGTTCACAGATGTGGAGGGCTCCACTGCCCTCACCGACCGCCTCGGCGATGCCAAAGCGCGAGATATCCTGCGCGAGCACGAGCGCATCACCCGCGACGCGCTGAAGCAGCACGGTGGCTCAGAGATCAAGACGATGGGCGACGGGTTCATGGCTTCGTTTGCGTCAGCGACCAAGGCTCTTGAGTGCGCGATCGCCATGCAGCGGGCGTTCGCCCAGCGCAACGAGCGCGCGGAGGAGTCGATTCGAGTGCGGATCGGTCTGAACGCCGGCGAGCCGATCGCGGAGGACGATCCGGGCGGTCGCGGCGATCTCTTCGGAACGGCTGTGAACATGGCGGCACGAGTGGCGGCGAAGGCGGAGAGCGGGGAGATCCTCGCATCGAACGTCGTGCGTGAACTGGTGGCGGGGAAGGGGTTCCTGTTCAACGATCGCGGTGAGACGGAGCTTCGTGGATTCGAAGACCCAGTGCGCCTTTACGAGGTGAGCTGGAGGGTCACCGACTAGCCAAGGCATCGCCATGGACGCACAAATCGAGAAGGTCCTACGTGACCTCGAAGAAGAGGATGCCCGCGACCGCACCGATGGGACGTCGAGGAAGCTCAGACTGCGCGCCGTCACGCCGGAGGCCGGACGGTTCTTGCATCTCATCGTGAAGCTGACATCCGCGCAGCGCATCCTCGAAGCCGGTACCTCCAGCGGATACTCGACGATCTGGCTGGCGAGCGCGGCACGTGAGACCGGCGCCACCGTAACGACGCTGGAGATCGATCCGGCGAAGATAGAGCGAGCACGGCGAAGCCTTGCTGCGGCCGGGCTGGACGATGTAGTCACGATCGTTGAGGGCGACGCCAACGAGACGGTGCAATCGACGCCGGGATCGTTCGACTTCATATTCCTGGACATAGAGAAGGAACTCTACGACGGCTTGCTAAATCCGCTCGTCGAAAAACTCAGGCCCGGTGGCATCCTGATCGCCGACAACCTTCTCTCGCACGCGGAAGATCTGGCGACTTTCAGGGAGCACGCAGAGGCACACCCGGAGCTGGAATGTCAGCTGATCCCCATCCCGAAGGGCGAACTCCTCTGCCGGAAGAAGACGAGATGAGGTTCGCCGCCCCGATTCGCCCGTACGAAGAAAGCTGGAAGGCCTAATGCTCACGAAATTCGACGACTACCCGATACATCAGACGGTCGAACCGGTCGCCCACCCGGCTTCCAGCGACCGCAACGTCTACGATCGATACTGGTTCAACGGCTACGCGGACGATGGCGAGTTCTACTTTGGCGTCGCCATGGGTCTGTACGCTAACCGCGGCATCCTTGACTGCGGCTTCAGCATCGTTAGGGACGGAGAGCAGCACTCGTTCCACGGCTCCCGCCGGGCACCGTCGGAACCCACCGACACTACGGTTGGCCCCTTCCGTATCGAAGTCGTGGAGCCGATGCGCCGCGTTCGCGTCACGCTGGAGCCGAACGAGACCGGGATAGAGTGCGACCTCACGTTCACGGCTCGCACAGCCTGTGTCGAAGAAGGCCGGCAGACGCGGCGTCTGGGAACAGGAGTCTTCTTCGATGTCACCCGCTTCGCTCAGTTCGGACGCTGGCAGGGCGAGATTAAGTACGACGGAAAGACCGTTCCGATTGACGCGTCACGCGTGTACGGGACGAAGGACCGATCCTGGGGCATCCGGCCGGTCGGCGAGCCCGAGACGGGCGGCGCACCGGCGAAGAGCCTGCCACAGTTCTTCTTCCTTTGGGCGCCTATCCAGTGGAAGGACCGTTGCACACATTTCGGGATCTTCGAAGACGAACATGGCCACCCCTGGCATCAGGACGGCGCGATCGTCCCCGTGTACGACTCACTGGAAGCGATCCCGGACGGCGACGATCCAGCGATACAGAGGATGGCGTCCGTCTCGCACCGTATCACCCACGAGCCGGGCACCCGTCGCGCCCGCTCGGTCGATCTCACGTTAGTCGAACCCTCGGGCGCGCGGCACGAGATCTCGCTCGAATCGATCCTTTGCTTCCAGATGAAGGGCATCGGCTACACGCACCCCGAGTGGGGCCACGGCCGCTGGAAGGGGGAACTGGCGATCGGCGGCGAGTCATGGAAGTCCTCCGACCTCAACCCGCTGGCCTTCGACAACCTGCACACTCAGCAGGTCGTACGCGCCCGGATGAATGGCGAAGAGGGCATCGGAGTTGTTGAGGAGATATGCATCGGCCCGCACGCTACTTCGGGATTCAAGGAGTTCATGGACGGCGCGAAGTGACGCTTGCCGACAGAGTCACACGTGAAGGAACCGAATGACCGCGATCCGGCGCTCACGGGCCCGATGCGGTGCGTAGTTTTTCGAGCGCTGGCTGGAACCGAGACGTTTACGCTACGGCGTTCTCCGCCATCGCCCCGGTGTTCTTAGAGTAGGCACGAACCGGGGCCTCTTCTTTGACAACGTATCCGCCATAAAAGAACATTAGGCTTGCCCACGATAGACCAAAGGGGGAGATCGCTTGCTCTGCAAGTCATGTAACGCCGAGAATACCGACGCCTCAAAGTTTTGCCGAGAGTGCGGAGCCTCGCTCGCGGCCGAGATTAGCTGTCCGAACTGCCAGAGCGCCAGCCTTCCCGGCAGCAAGTTCTGCAATGAATGCGGTCAACCGCTGACCGGTGCCGCAGCGGCAATCCAGCGCACGCCTACACCAGCACCAGCGCCAGTGCTGCCGACGTCGTTCGCGGGTGGACGGTACGAGGTGAAGAGCTTCCTGGGAGAGGGCGGGCGCAAACGCGTGTACCTGGCGCACGACGATCGTCTCGACCGTGACGTGGCGATCGCCGTCATCAAGACGGAGGGGCTGGACGAAGCAGGGCTTGCGCGGGTGAAGCGCGAGGCGCAGGCGATGGGGCGGCTGGGCGATCATCCGCACATCGTCACGATTCATGATATTGGCGAGGACGGCAGTCAGCCGTACATCGTCTCCCAGTACATGAGTGGCGGCGATCTCGACGGGTTGATTCAGGGTTCGAAGGAGCACCAGCTCGACATCGAGACTGTGCTGCGCATTGGCGACCAGATCTGCGGCGCCCTGGAGCATGCACACACGCGCGGCGTCATCCATCGCGATCTCAAGCCGGGGAATATCTGGCTGACGGAGAAGAACGACGCAAAGCTGGGCGACTTCGGGCTGGCGATGGCGCTGGATGAGTCACAGATCACGGTTGAAGGGATGATGGTAGGGACGGTGTCCTACATGCCGCCGGAGCAGGCGCTGGGGCGCCAGGCGGAGGCGCGAAGCGACCTCTACGCGTTGGGGTGCGTGCTCTACGAGATGCTGACGGGCCGTCCGCCGTTCCTGGGCGACGACACCATAGCAATCATCTCCCAGCACGTTAACACCGCACCGATCATACCCTCGTCGCACAACAAAGATGTGCCGCGATCGCTGGACAATCTCGTGATGCGGCTGCTGTCGAAGAATCCCGCCGACCGCCCGGCCAGCGCTGGCGCGGTGGCGGAGGAGCTGAGCCGGATCGGGGCTGAGCCGAAAGAGGAAGATCTTGGCGAAATAGACGCGGTGTCCGATCTAGGGCAGGCCGCGTGGGGGAACTTCGTCGGACGACGAGATGAGATCAGGCAGCTCAAGACCGCGTTCGAGGACACGTTGTCCGGGCAAGCCCGTCTGATGATGGTCGTGGGCGAGCCGGGGATCGGCAAGACGCGGCTGGCTCAGGAGTTCGCAGTTTACGCGGAGCTGCGCGGTGCAAGGGTGCTGTGGGGCCGCTGCTATGAGGGAGAAGTCGTTCCGTATCAGCCGTTCGTGGAGGCGTTTCGGGAGTATGCGCGGGAGCGCCCGGACGACGAACTGCGAGAGGAGCTCGGACGGGGGGCGCCGGAGATGATGCAGCTGGTGTCGGAGATCCAGCAGCGGTTCCCGGATATCGTCGAAGCGCCGCGGCTGGAGGGCGAGGCCGAGCGCATCCGTCTTTTTGAGAGTGTGACGACGTTCGTCCGCAACGCAACCGAGGCGCGGCCCGTGGTGCTCTTCCTGGACGACATTCACTGGGCGGATAAGCCGTCGCTGCTCCTAATGCAGTACCTGGCCCGAAACATCACGCGCGACCGGTTGATGATGGTCGGCACATACCGAGATGTAGAACTCGACCGTACGCACCCGCTATCCGAGGTGGTGGCGGCGTTGCGTAGCGACCGCCTGTACGAGAGGGTGCTCCTCCGCGGGCTGTCATCAGATGACACGCGATCGATGATCGCCGCAGTCAGTGAGCAGGAGGTCACGAACGAACCGTTCGCGGAGGCGATCTTCCGCGAGACGGAGGGTAACCCGTTCTTTATCGAGGAGGTACTCAAGCACCTGGTTGAGACCGGCGCGATCCGCCGTGAAGAAGGCCGCTGGACCGGCGATCCGTCCGTCCTGGATAGCATTCCGGAGGGCGTGCGCGAGGTCATCGGGCGACGCCTCGAACGCCTCAGCGAGGGCTGCAACAGGCTGCTTACGCTGGCCTCGACGATGACGGGCGGGTTCGCGTGGGAGACGCTCAAGGCGATAAGCGGCGAAGAGGAGGCGATCTTCCTCGACCTTATCGATGAAGCACTACGCGCGCAGGTGATCAAAGAGCGCGGGCGCGGGCTGGACGGCATATATGACTTCACGCACGCGCTGATCCGGCAGACGCTGTACGGCGAACTGAGTACGCCAAGGCGTGTTGTGTTGCACCGCCAGATCGGCGAGTCGCTCGAGGGGTTGTACTCGGCGAACCTGGAGCCACACTTCGGGGAGCTAGCGCACCATTTCTACCAGGCGGCGCCGGGCGGCGACGTGGACAAGGCTATCGACTACGCGATGAAGGCGGGGCGGCGTGCGATGGGTCTGGCCGCGTACGAAGAAGCAGCGCGCCACTTTGAGACGGCGCGTCAGGCGACCGAGCTGAAAGACTCGTTTGAAGAGGCGGACCGGTGCGATCTGCTGATTGAGCTGGCTGAAGCCCACAACATGGCCGGGGACCGGGACAAGGCCAAGGTTATCGCGCTTGAGGCCCGTGAAATCGCGCTTGCTGGCGATTGGTCTCAGAAGCTCGCGGAGGCTGCATTCCAATTCGCTAGTAACTGGGGAAGCTTCGGTGACGTCGATGAGCAGATCGTTGAGATCATCGAAGAAGCGCTGGAGGCGACACGCAAGGATACGAGTGCGCTACGTTCACGGATGCTGTCCCGCCTGGCGCTCGAATACTGGTGGGGCGGTGACGTAGAACGAGCCAGTACGCCAAGCGAGGACGCTGTTCAGGCGGCGCGAGAAGTTGGAGATACACAGGCGCTCGCCGACGCCCTGTTCGTTAAGCATGGGCTGGTGAGCGGCCCAGAACACGCGCAAGAGCGACTGGCCGATGGCGATGAACTCTTGAGCCTGGGAAAGTCCAGCGGAACCAAGGACGCTGAGTTCTTTGGCATGTATTTTCGGAGACTCAGCTTCCTTGAACTCGGCCAGATAGCTAAAGCAGACGGGGAATTAGAGCTTGGGATTGTCCTCGTAGAGGAGATCCGACGCCCGCTGTGGCTGGCGTGGTCGGCGCTCCAAAGAGGAGGGCATGCTCTATTGCGAGGCCGGTTTAGTGAGACCGAGGAGTGGACGGCGCGCGGCGAGACGCTCGCACAGCGTGCCCAAGACCCCGGTGCAGAGGCAGTCGGCACAACACAGGAAATCCTTCGGCTTGAGATGCTGGGAAGACTGGATGACCTAGACCAACGGCACTGGACGCGCTTGGAAGACATGGCGAATGGCTTCACGGACGTTGAGCTGGCATTGCTGCACATTGCCTCGGGAGATGAGAGCGCCGCGCGAAAATACTTTGATTCGGCCGTGGCTGATGACTTCAATCGTATAGTGAGCCTCGGAGGGGTGTGGCCCGTCGTGCTGTCGAGATTGTCGGCCGCATGCATGTATCTCGGGGACGTGACTCACGCTGCGTCTATATATCAACGCCTCTTGCCCTATGAGGGCCAGAACATCGTTGATGTAGCGGGTTCGCTGCTACTGGGGCCGGCGTCGCGATACCTGGCGCGGCTGGCAGTGACGATGTCGCGCCTGGATGATGCGGCCGGCCACTTCGAGAAGGCTCTTCAGATGTCGGAGGATATGGGAGCGAGACCGTACATTGCGCTGACGCAGCAAGAGTACGCGGAGATGCTGCTAGAGCGCGGGCAGGCGGGCGACGACGCTGAGAAGGCCGGGGAGCTGGTCGCGTCAGCGCTGGAGATCGCGGAGGAGCTGGGGATGGCGGGCGTCGTCGAGCGCTGCCTGGCGATGAAGCTCAAGGCCCAGGGGATCGATACGATCGATGCCTACACTTCCATCGATGCCGTTGCGTCGACCGTGTACACGGAGAAGCCGGACCTGCGAAAGCATGCCGCGCCGGACGGGACGGTAACGATTCTGTTCAGCGACATCGAAGGGTCCACGGCAAAGACGGAGGAGCTGGGCGACCAGCGCTGGATGGAGGTGCTTCGAGAGCACAACGCGATCGTGCGGGAGCAGCTAGCGGCGCACGACGGGTTCGAGGTGAAGAGCGAGGGCGACGGCTTCATGCTGGCGTTCCAGAGTGCGCGAAAGGCGTTACAGTGCGCGATCGGCATGCAACGGGCGTTCGATACGCGAAACGACAGCGCATCGGAGCCGATCCTCGTGCGAATGGGCCTGCACACTGGCGAGGTGATCAAGGAAGGCAACGACTTCTTCGGTAAGCACGTGAACCTGGCGGCGCGCATCGCGGGGCAGGCGAGCGGCGGGGAGATACTGGTATCATCCCTGCTCAGAGAGCTGACGGCGAGCGGCGGCGACATCAATTTCGGCGAAGGCCGCGAGGTCGAGCTGAAGGGGCTGTCGGGCACTCAGCAGATCTACACAGTCGGATGGAGCTAGGGATCAGATGAAGACAAAGGCTGCGATCGTCGAGAAGCAGGGCGGCGACCTTCGGATCGAAGAAGTGGACCTGCGCGACCCCGGGTCCGGTGAGGTGCGTGTGAGAGTCGAAGCCTGCGGCATCTGCCGCAGCGACCTGCACGCGATAGACGGCGGCGAAAGCGTCCGCTTCCCGGCCGTGCTCGGACACGAAGGCGCTGGCGTAGTAGACGCCCTCGGGCCCGGCGTCGAAACGCTGGCAAAAGGCGACCGCGTGATCCTCTCGTGGACGCCGGCGTGCGGCACCTGCGCGCCGTGCGCTCGCGGCGACGTGCATCTGTGCGTCAAGCTGAGGATGAGCGCCGACCCGGGCGGCCCGATGACCTGGGACGGCACCGAGCTCGACCGTTTCATGGCCCTCGGCGCCTTCTCGGAACATGTGGTCGTGCCGGCGTCGATGGCAATTCCGATGGGCCCGACGATCCCCGCCCCACAGGCATGTCTCATCGGATGTGGTGTTATGACGGGCTTCGGCGCGGCCACGAACACCGCAGAGGTGCGGTGGGGCGAGACGGTCGCGGTGATCGGCTGCGGCGGCGTCGGCCTCTCGGCGATACAGGGCGCTCGGGTTGCCGGAGCAGGCAAGATCTTCGCGATCGACCCGATCGAAGCGCGTCGCAAAGCCGCACTTCAAGCCGGGGCGACCGATGCCCTCGACGCGGACGGCGGTGTCGCCCACGTTGTCGAGGCGACCGGTGGCGGCGTCGATGCCGCCATCGAATGCGTCGGCCGATCGGAGACGATGCTGGACGCGTTCCGAGCGATCCGGCCCGGAGGGCGCGCGATAGTGGTTGGACTCGCGATGATGGCCGATACGTTGAGCATCGCGCCGATCATGTTCTTGACCGAGAGGTCGATCAAGGGGTCAACGTACGGGTCGGCGAACCCGGCGCTGGACTTCCCAAAACTGATCACGCTGTACGAACAGGGCCAGCTCGATCTGGACTCGCTAGTCAGCAAGACGAGGCCGCTGGCCGAGGTCAACGAAGGAATCGCGGAGATGCGGGAGGGCCAGATGACCCGCGTAGTTCTCACGTTTTAACCTTTAACCCACGGACCAATAAAGGAGATACAGATGACACGCAAGAACCGCCAGATCCTCCTCGCAGAGACGCCGATGGGCAAACTGGAGGAGAGCCATTTCAAGACGATCGATTCGGAGGTCGCCGACCCGGGCGACGGCGAGGTGCTCTGCCGCAACGTCATCCTGTCGATCGATCCGGCGAACCGGGCATGGATGCGAGGGCCAACTTACCGCGACCAGGTAAAAGCAGGCGACGTGATGGCCGGCTACTCCCTGATGGAGGTCGTCGCCGGAGACAGCATCGCGGCGGGAACGGTCGTGATGGGCGAGGGCGGCTGGCAGGAGTACGCTCTCCTGAAGGCGAACCAGGTCCAGCAGATCCCCATCTTCACCGATCTCACGCATCATATGAGCGTGCTCGGCATCACCGGTCTCACTGCTTACTTCGGGCTGCTGAAGATCGGTCAGCCGAAGTCCGGCGAGACGGTTGTCGTCTCGGCGGCGGCGGGCGCTACCGGCAACGTCGTCGGTCAGATCGCCAAGATCAAGGGCTGCCGGGTTGTCGGCATCGCCGGATCGGACGAAAAGAACGCGATGCTGACGAACGACCTTGGCTTCGACGCGACGGTGAACTACAAGAACCCAGGCTTCGCCGGCGATCTGAAGGAAGTGTGTCCGGACGGCATCGACGTTTACTTCGACAACGTCGGCGGTCCGGTGTTCAACGCCACGCTGCCGTTCATGAACCAGAACGGACGCATCGTTTGCTGCGGCGCCGTGTCCCAGTACGACACGGCCAGCGTCGAGCCGGGGTCGCCGCTGATCCCGGCGGTGTTCGTGGTCAAACGGCTGTCAATGCAAGGTTTCATCGTCATGGACTACGTCGGCGAGTGGATGCAGGGAGGCCAGGAGTTGGCCGGCTGGGTCGCGAGCGGCGAGATCAAAGTGCTGCAGGACGTGATGGAAGGACTCGACTCGGCGCCGAAGGCCCTGATCGGGTTGCTGGCCGGCGACAACATCGGCAACGGCACCGGCAGCGGAGTCGATTCGGTTTTCATTCTGGGGTTCACGAGCGGTCTGTTCTTTGATGGCGGGACTGATCCGTACAACGGCGGCGCTGAGATCACTGCCTGGGTTCAAAAGTACGACCCGGCCTACGACCTCAACAACGTCTTCGTCAGCAGTAATACCGACGGCTTCAACCGCAATGTCATCATCAGCCGTTATCCTTTCACGGACTTGAACGGCGACGGAAAATCCAAGAACAGCGACCTCTTTTCGATCATCGCCGATGAGTATGCCCCCGGCGGAGATGGCGGCATTCGCGGGTTTCAGTTTGTCGAACTGGATCTGCCCGACGAGATCTACGCCGGCGATCTGGTGGTGGCCAACGCCCACCTCAAGGCGGGATTTTCCGGCAGTGACCACACCCAACGACACGAGGCCGCACAAAACACAGCCTACTATATCGATTATCTCCTCAACGGTGCTGGGACGGGCGTTCCCGATCCGTACGGCAAGATTCTCGATAGCCCGCAAGTGACTTCGATCCTGGATGATTTCACGCCGGTGATCTTCGGCGGCGACTGGAACGAAGACGAGCAAAGCAACGGGCACCGGGGCCCCACTGACTGGCTGACGCGGGCCCAGTTCAACGGCGGGACCGACGGCGTCGATCGCGACCGCAGCGATGCCGCCTTCGACGACGCCCGCGAGCCGTTCACCAACAGCCGCACGACGCGGGGTACCAGCAAGCTCGACTACCTCGCCTGGCAAGACAGCATCGCAGTCCTGCGTCACGCGTTCATTTTTGATTCCGTCGAAGTGGACGAAGCCGCCATGCCGCGTGATGGGGTCGCAGCTCGCAGCCCAAGAATGTCGCGAGCCGATCCTACCGCCCGCCCAGCGACGCGCACGGCCGTCTTGGTCGACAGGGCTCGCCAGTCCTTCGGCGTCATGTCTTTGTTCTGCGTCAAAGCCCAGACGGCG
>JACZRQ010000141.1 GCA_022574655.1 Chloroflexota bacterium | reverse complement strand
CTGAGCGACTGGCGGGAGAGGACGGCGAGTTGCTGCCGGAGGGCTAGATTCTCAAGGACGAGATGTTGTCGTGAGTTCAGGGCTGCGCGCAGGGCGGAGAAGAAGAGCGAGAAGTAGGTGATCAAGACGGGGCCTCCACTAAGGTGTAATGCCCCAACGCTGCCCCCAACTAGCTCACGGCGTCAACCGCTCCAGACACGGATGACATTTTGGCACCCCACACGTTGCGCCTCACGACTGACCAGCATCCTGCCTACAGGAAGGCCATCCGGTGGATACTCGGACGGAAGGTCCTGCATCGGCAGAGCCGGTACCTGAACAACCGCATCGAGCAGGACCATCGAGCCATCAAGCAGCTCTACTACCCGATGCTAGGGTTCGGGAGTATGGAGTCGGCAAAGCGTTTCTGATCGGCGTTCGATGAGCTGCGTCAGTATTTGCGCATCAGGCCGCGTTTTGGTGGGCAGGTATCGCTGTCGGAGAGGCGTCGAGTCTTCCTGGCGCGATAGCAGGCGTTGACGACGGAGCTGGCAGCGGCGTGATCAGTCCGGATTACAGGAACTACGGATCAGTTCCGCGGCATTGGCGCCCTGAGTTCTGACAGAACCGGCCGGACCCGCTTTAGAGCAACCAGTGTCGTCGAAGTGCTGTCGGACGTAGCCGGCATGCGCTTCATTGCTATAGACCGCATTTCGCCATCAGCCCAAGACATGTCGGACTTGACCCTCTCACTCCTCCTGATTCGATTTGATGACGAGAGAAGAAATCTGTTCTTGAGCCTCGGTGCAACGCTATTCGGGGTGGACTGGAGTCGGATCCTAGATGACCCTGCGTCGGCATCTTTCGTGGATCAAGCCATCGGTCGCGAAGGGGCCCGGCACCACATGGGAAATGCGGCGGCTCCCTGAGACGCATGCTGATCGCTTGGTATCATTCGCAATCAGCTCTAATCTGCTCATATATGCCGAGCCACCAGGGGAGGCTATCTATTGCTTTCTAGACTGCGAAGCCCGTGGACGTGGGCCGTACTACTTGGGGTCGTGGCTATCGTCGTAGTTGTGGTCTTGGCAGCGAGCGGCGGTGGGTCGGATGAAGACCGTACGGGCGTCCAGAACATCGATCGAAGCCCGAGCACTCCCATCGAGATTGATGGGGGGGCGCCAATCGTCATCGGCGTATCGACCGCTCTTACGGGTGCCGCCGGCGACCGCGGCGCTGAATACCGCGATGCGGTGATCACGAGCGTCAACCGCTGGAAGGAGATCAACGGCGACCAGATCGCCGGCCACGACATCGAGATCTGGTCTGAGGACGACGGTTGCACGTCGGTGGAACACGCGACGATCGCGGCGACGCGTCTGCTCGGACTCGAAGGCCTGGTGGGGGTAATCGGGCCGCAGTGCAGCGGCGGCGCGCAGTCTGTCATCCGCACCTATTACCCGGACGCTGGCGTCGTGACGATCTCCGGCTCGGCCACTAGGACAGATCTGACGACGGATCAGGGGCGGGATGGGTTCTTCTTCCGCACCGCTTACCGAAACGATCTGGAGGGCACTCTTATTGGCCTGTTCACCGTTCAAATTGGCGCGGAACTAGTCTACTTGATCGACGACAACGAGCCATTCGGTCGCGACCTGGCGAACGCAGCGGCAACTCTGATGAGGGCCGGGGATGTTGACGTGACCCGGAGGAGCATTGACCAGGGAACGGTGGACTTTAGCGCCCTTGCTGCGGAGATAGCCACGGACAACCCCGCCTTCGTCGTCTTCACCGGCTTCAACCCGGAGGCGTCGCTCCTTTACCGACAGATTCGTGACGCTGGCTACGACGGCCTCTTCGGCGCGGGCGACGGGGCAGCCTCCGTGTCGGATTTCGTTGAGCCGGTCGGCGATGATGCGGAAGGGGTACTGTTCTCCGGCTGCCAGTACCCGCTTTCGGCGGACTTCCTGGAGGACTTTGTGAGCCTTCATGGGCACGAGCCCGACGCCACGTTCACGGCTCAGTACGCAGACGCGGCTACAGTGCTGCTTGACGCGGTCAAGAAAGTCGCCGAGGACCAGGCTGGCACCCTGGTGATCCAGCCCACCGAACTGCGGGATGCTGTTCGCGCGACCAACGTTGAGGGCGGCATCTCCGGCACTCTGGCTTTCGACGCCAATGGAGACCGCGTCCCGAATCCCGGCGATGATCTCTCAGATGTCCAGACCGCCGCTCTGGAGGACCTGCAGGGAGAGATCTACGCACTACTCGGCCTCATCCCCTGTCAGGTCCAGGGCGGAAAACTCGTCGCCCTGGGCGGGCCCGGCGCAGGCGAGGTTGATCTTCCCTGATGGCTCCAAGACACCACCGTAAGCGCCCGGAAGCGCGACGCGAAAGGACGCAATGAGATGAGCTCACCTGCTTCTGGAGGAGGGCAGTCCTTTACCTCGCGCATCGCGCTCTGGAGTGCTCGCCACCGCAAGCTTGTCGCGGGCGGCTGGGCGCTGGCAGTCGTCGTTGCTCTGGGTGCCTGCTCCACGATCGAGGTTAACGACAACGTCGAGCACTCACCGCCCGGAGAATCAGGCAAGGCGGTAGATGTCTTCAACGAGAGGTTCGGTGAAGACGAGGACGCTCTCCAGGAGATCGTCACGTTTTCGCATCCGACGCTGAACGTGGACGACCAGGAGTACGAGGACACCGTGAAGGGCCTGATGGCGGACCTCCGAGCCACGCGGGCAGAGAAGATCGAGACCCGTGGCGGAACGAAGGTGACGGTCAGCACCCGGATAGTGTCAGACACGACCACCCATTACGACATCGGCGCGCCCAGAGAGGCATCACCGTTCGTTGCCGAGAATGCGACGGGTGGTGACGTCACGTTTGCGCTGGTCGCGATCGAGGGCGAGCTCGATGAGGCGATGGATAACATCGATCCGCTCTTGGAGGCGGTGGCGGAGGCAGCAGAGACGTCCGGCGGCTTCGAGATCCTAATCGGTGGCGACGCCTCGCTGAACAGACAGATGAGCGACATCATAGACGAGGACTTTGCGAACGCCAGTCTCCTGAACCTGCCGATAACCTTCGCGATCCTCATGCTGGCATTTGGCGCTGTGGTCGCCGCGGCCGTACCACTGGCCCTCGCATTTAGCGCGGTTGCCCTGGCGATGGCAACCCTTGCTGTGATCAGCCAGGTGTACGCCCTGGACCAGGCGTACCCCCAGATCGTCCTCCTGATGGGGCTGGCCACCGGCATCGACTACTCCTTGTTCGTCATCAGCCGCTATCGTAACGAGCGCAAGGCGGGGCGCTCCAAGGACGAGGCGTTGCAGGTCGCCAGCGGCACATCCGGCAAGGCGATCGTGTTCGCCGGTGCGACGACGGTCTTCGCTGTCGCCGGCATGTTTCTCGTGAACGACCAGACTTTCGCCAGCCTCGGACTGGCGGCTATGGTCGTCGTCATCTTCGCCGTCCTCGCCGCCATGACGCTGCTGCCGGCGATCATCGCCATGATGGGCGACAACGTGGACCGGCTGCAGATACCGTTCTTGTCCAGAGCGCAGCAGTTTGGGACCGACATGTGGAGCGGCGTCGTCGACCGCGTGCTGAAACGGCCGGTCATCCCTGCCGTGGTGACCGTCGTGGCGCTACTCGCGCTGACGTATCCGCTGCTCACCATCAACATGGGGTTCAACGGCGTGAAGAGCTTGCCTGAAGAGGCTGATGGCACCAAGGCGCTTGCCACGCTTGAGGAGAACTTCACCCTGGGGCTCACCCAGCCCGCCGTTGTCGTCGTAGACGCGGGGGAGAAGCAGAACGTCTTTGCGGCGGAGATCCAGGCGTCGACGTTGGCGCTGGTGGGCCTCGTGGGCGACGATGCCGTTTCGGAAGCGAACGCCGACGCCCTGTACGGGACGATCGCGCGCGAGCCGGAGTTCAACGACGCGGGCGACACTGCGGTGCTGTTCGTTCCTCTCAATGGTGACATCGGCGAGCAGCGCGCCATCGACGCCGTCAACAGGCTGCGCGACGACCTGATCCCGGCAGCCTTCGGGGATGACTCTGCGGAAGTCCTCGTGACTGGCGCCACGGCCTCGAACATCGACTTCCGGGAGAACATCTACGCCAAGACGCCCCTCGTCCTCGGCTTCGTGCTTGGACTGGCCTTCTTGATCCTCCTGCTCACGTTTAGATCGCTCGTTATCGCGGTCACTGCGATCCTGCTGAACCTGCTCTCCGTTGGCGCCGCCTACCTGTGGGGTGCCAAAATGTCATCCGCATCTGGAAAGGTTGCCGCCGTGAGCTCCTGCAGGCGAGAGTCCCCGCTGGGGCAGCGTCCGCATCCTGGGCGAGCTCCGCAAGTTAGGCTACGACGTCAGTGCTCAGACTGTCCGCCG
>JACZRQ010000045.1 GCA_022574655.1 Chloroflexota bacterium | reverse complement strand
GTCCGTTCGAGCGATCTACCGGTTAACCCGGACCTGCGAAAGGCGTATCCGGACGACGCGTTGTGGCTCGCCTGCAGCGGCGGCGAGGACTACGAACTGGTGCTCGTCGGCGCGCCCGAGCGCATCGACAAGCTGGCGAAGAGCACGTCCATGCCCCTGACGCCGATCGGTGAGGTTCTTCCACGAGCGGATGAGCTTGTGACGCTCGTTGATGAGGATGGCGCGGCGCTGACGATGCCCGATGGTGGTTGGGACCACCTTCGAGCATGAAGACGACTCTCTCTTCCGCCAGCGCTGGCGAGACACGTCGGATCGGCGAGGCGCTGGGTAAGTTGCTCGAGGTTGGAGACGTTGTCCTACTCTCGGGCCAACTGGGTGCCGGAAAGACGGTCTTCGTCCAGGGGTTGGCCACCGGTCTTGGCTATGAAGGCACCGTGTCCTCGAAGTCGTTCGTGCTGCTCGGCGAGTACAAAGGGAAGATCACGCTGTACCACGCGGATCTCTACCGGCTGGACCAGCCGGAGCAGGTCGACGACCTCGCGCTCGAGGAACTGGTCGTGGACGGCGCCGTTGCGGTCGAGTGGCCGGAGCGCGGGGGTTCTCGGCTGCCCGAAGAGCATCTTGTCGTACAGTTCGAAGTCGACTCCGCTGAGACGCGCACGCTCAGCCTGGATCCGAAAGGTCAGCGGGCGGTGCGGCTCAGTGAAGGGTTGATGGCAGCCGCCGGCTAATGGAACTTTCGATCGATACAGCATCCGAGATGGCTTCGATAGCGGTCTCGAGCCACGGCCGTCTGGTGGCGGAGATCGCGTGGCAGTGTCGCCGCAACCACAGCGTCGAACTACTGCCGACGATCGATCAACTGTTGGCGCGGGCGCACTGCGACAAGTCGGACCTAACAGCGGTGTTCGTCTGTACGGGACCGGGTGGCTACACCGGCCTGCGCGTAGGCATGAGCGTTGCCAAAGGTCTGGCGTTCGCATCGAAGCTGCGGGTGGCCGGTGTTGGGCGGTTGGAGTTGGATGCGTATCCCCACGCCGCGTTTCCCGGTCCGATCGTCGCCATACATAGAGCCGGTCGTGGTGAGCTGGCCTGGGCCTTGTACGGGGGCGATCCTTGGCGGGAGCTGCTCGCACCGAGGCTCTCGAAGCCGGAGGAGCTTCCCGCGCATCTGGAGGGCGCCTCGCTGATAGTCGGCGAGATCGATGATGAGTTGACGGCCGCCGTCGCTGACGCCGGATCTAATGTCGTCTACGCGCGCGGCGTAGCGTCGGTCAGGCGCGCAGGCGCGCTGGCAGAGATCGGATTCGATCGTTTGTCGCGTGGTGAGGACGACGAACTCGCACTTGTGAAGCCTGTTTACCTTCGTCCGCCGGCGATAGGCCCGCAGCCGAAAGCTGGCGCCTGACGGAGGCGGTGCTAGAATTGGCCGAGGTTGTCCCCATGGAAAGAACGCTGATCCTTATCAAGCCAGATGCGATGCAACGCGGCCTCGCGGGTGAGATCATTTCTCGTCTGGAGCGCCGTGGTCTCCGCATCGCCGCGATGCGTCTATTCCAGATGGATGACGCCCTGGCCCGGAAGCATTACGCCGAGCATGAGGGCAAGGCCTTTTACGAGGGGCTAATCGCGTACATCACGGCCTGCCCGATCATTGCCGCCGTTCTTGAAGGTACGGGCGCTGTCGACGTCGTGCGCAACACGATAGGTGCTACGAACCCTGCGGCCGCGGACGCGGGCACGATCCGAGGCGATCTGGCGCTGGAGACGGGCCGTAACCTCATTCACGGATCCGATTCGCCGGAGTCCGCGAAGCGAGAGATCGCTCTGTTCTTCGAGGAGGATCAGGTCCACTCTTACAGCAGAGACGTGGATACCTGGGTGTTCGAGAACCCCTAGCGTCTGAGTGCTTTGGCAGTGAGCGACACAGATAGCCTCGAGGTTCGGCCCGAAGAGCTAAGGCTGGAGTACGATCCGGCGAAACTCGGTTTCGAGTGTACGGACGAGCTCGTGCCCCTCTCAGACTTCGTCGGGCAAGATCGGGCCGTTCGCTCGCTGCAGTTCGGTCTTGGGCTGAAGAAGCCCGGGTACAACATCTTCGTCACGGGCCTCAGCGGGACCGGTAAAGCGACGGCGATCCTCGAGTACATCAAACGCAGGCTCGATGACCAAGCCGCGACAGGCGACGTGGCCGTGCCGGACGATTGGTGCTACGTCTACAACTTTGACGAGCCGGACCGCCCCAACGTCATCCGTATGCCAGCGGGAGAGGGCAAACTACTTCGTAACAGACTCGATCAGTTGCTCGAGTCCGTGAAATCGAACATCGATCGCAGGTTCTCGAGCGAGGAGTACGAGCGATCGCGCAAAGAGACTGTGGAGCGTGGCCAGGCGCAGGCTCAGAAGCTCATGGAGGAAGCCCAGAGTCTGGCCGAAAAGGGCGGGTTCCTGCTCCGCTTCGCGCCGACCGGTGTTTCGCTGGTTCCACTGATCGACGGCAAACCGATGTCGCCGGAGCAGTTCCAGGAACTGACCAAGGAGCAGCGCGACGAACTTTCCGAGCGAGAAAAGCCTATTACGGAGACCGTGAACGAGACCGGTGACCAGGTTCGCACCATCGAGCGTGACGTCGCTGAGCAGGTCGTCCAGCTCGATCGCGATGTCGCCGAGGTCGTTCTGAAGGACTCGTTCGAGGCGATCGAGGCCACGTACCGAGATTTCAGCGAGGTATCTCAGTTCTTGTTCGCGTTACGCCGGTACGCACTGGAAAACGTCCAGCTCCTGCGAAACGATAAAGAACGGCCATCGAATCCCCTTATCGGTGCGCAGCTTCCGGCCGGCGGCTCGGACCCGTTCCTGGCGTTTCGTTGCAACGCGTTCGTCAACAACTTGGGTGTCGAAGGCCCGCCGATCGTCGTCGAGCCGAATCCCAACTGGACGAACCTTTTCGGCCGGATCGAACGGCGCGCCACGCTCGGCACGTATGTCAGCGACCACACGCTCCTTAAGGCCGGCGCCGTACACAAGGCCAACGGTGGGTACCTGATCCTCAACCTGGTCGACCTGATGACGAAACCGGGCGCCTGGGACGGCCTGAAGCGGCTTATTCGTGCCGGGGAGGTCAGCCTTGAGGATCCCGGAGAGCAGTACGGGTTCTTCACGCCGCAGACGCTCAGGCCCGAGCCGATCCCCGTCGACGTCAAGCTGGTCGTCACCGGAGACCCAATGGCCTACTTTCTTCTCTCCGCACGCGACGAGGAGTTCTGGGAGATGTTCAAGGTCAAGGCGGATTTCGACTACCAGATCGAGCGCACGCAGGAGAACATTCTCGCCTACGCGGCCTTCATCTGCGCTTCCTGTGAGCGGGAGGAGTTGCACCATTTCGACGCCGAGGCCGTGGCCCGGGTCGTCGATTACGGGAGCCGTGTCGTTGACGATCGCGAAAAGCTCTCGGCCCGCTTCGGGCGCCTCCGGGACGTCGTGATCGAAGCTGACTACTGGCGCAGTATTGACGGCGCGCGGCTCGTGTCGGGCGAGCACGTCGATCGAGCGATCGACGAGCGGGTATACAGGTTGAATCTGATCGAGGAGCGAATGCGCGAGATGATCGCCAACGGAACGATCATCATCGATACCGGTGGTTCCGTGGTGGGGCAGGTCAATGGCCTCTCGGTGCTCAAGATGGGAGATTTCAGCTTCGGCAAGCCAGCCCGCATCACAGCAAATACGTTCCTGGGACAGCGAGGCGTCGTAAGCATCGATCGTGAGTCGCAGCTCAGCGGTAAGATTCACGACAAAGGCGTCCTCGTCCTCAGCGGGTACCTCGGTTCGAAGTACGCGCAGGACAAGCCTCTCTCCCTACTGGCCAGCATCTCGTTCGAGCAGGAGTACCAGTCGATCGACGGCGATAGCGCCTCACTCGCCGAGCTGTGCGCGATCCTATCGAGTCTGGCAGAGGCGCCGATCCGTCAGGACCTGGCGATGACGGGATCCGTGAACCAGAAGGGCGAGGTTCAGCCGATCGGCGGCCTGAACCAGAAGATCGAGGGCTTCTACGACGTCTGCCGGATCGCCGGGTTCACCGGCACGCAGGGCGTCATGATCCCTGTTCGCAACAAACGAAACCTTATGCCACGCAAGGATGTGCTGGAGTCGGTCGAGCGCGGCGATTTCCATGTCTATGCCGTGGACAGCGTCGACGAAGCGATCGAACTGTTGACCGGCGAAACGGCGGGAGAGCGCGACGCGGAGGGAAAGTTCCCGGAGGGCACGATCAACCAGCGGGTCGATGTGCGGCTGAGGGAGATGGGCGAAACGCTGCGACGCTTTGGCAGGCCACAGCGTCCGGACCAGGACAATGACAAGAAGTCGATGGACGGTTCGGGCGAGCCCGACCTGCCGAACGATGAGGGCGATCCCGACGAGCCGAAGCCGGGCTCTGACGGCGGCGAGTAGCGTCGGTCGTAGTTACTGAATTCGAATCCTCTCGTGGGTCAAGGCCCAGGTGAGCCCGAACTTGCGGCCTTACTTGAGGAAGAGGGTGGCTTTAGCTGATCACCGGCTTTCGCCCGAAATCGTCTCTTCGTAAACGTACCCGGGTATAGAAGCTATGCCGCCCGGAACATGGAGTTCCTTACCGTGCTGCAAATGACGCGACGATTCATATTGCGACCGGGTGTGGAATAGGATATATCCGTTTCTATCGAGTAACACACCAGGGAAACGCAACAGATGGTGGTACCAATCGCCTGACTCTCTGTACAGAGCATGCGCTGCACCTAGTCCGAGATTCCGATTGAGCTTCCGGCCGGTCAGTTTGCGTGTGCTGAACTCCGAGCGCATTTGAGTTCTCCTTTGCCGGTGCTCTCGAACGTCACGACCTTTTTCAAGTCCAGCCACTCGCCGCAAGACTATATTCGGGGTGTCTTCGAGTGGAGTAGCTTGGGACTTCAGCCAATCCCAGACTTCGTCGTCTACCCTGATAACCGGCATTGCTGTTACAAAGTTACAGCCGGGACAGATGATTGGTCAAGGGGCGAAAAACAATCTGGACTAATTTTCTATCATGATAGAAACGACTGATGGGCGAGGTGCCGCCTAGTGGGTTCGGGCAGAGAAGACGGGTGGGCACCGTCCGCCTCCGCTGCTCGCCAACCCCGCCGGTGGCGAATAGAGTCACATCTTCTCCCTGAGCCACGTGATCTAACGGCCGCTGGCCGCTCCCCCAGCTACTGGATTCGCACGACGGGCACCGCCGCGTGCCACAGGCTTTCTAGATCGTAGTACCCGCGCTCTTCGGGCCCGAACAGGTGGACGATCACGTCCCCGTAGTCCATCAGGATCCAGCCGCTGTTGGCATCGCCCTCGCGGCCCATGAGCGTCGCCTCGGCCGGTGCGATCGCGTCCTCCACGGCCTCGATCATCGCTTCTAGCTGGCGGGCGACGTTGCCGTTGGCGATCACAAAGTAATCGGCGAAGGACGCCACGTTGCGAATATCCAGCAACAGGATGTCCTCCGCCTGTTTGTCGGAGAGCGCGTCTACTATTTGCCGGGCTAGCTTGTCTGGTTCCAGCTGTTCCCCCGCCGAGATACTCCTACTTCCTGTGTATGGGCGGCTCATTATACCATGATGGGTGTCATGACTAAGGGACGTGTCGTTGTCGCGATGTCCGGGGGAGTCGACTCCTCCGTCGCCGCCGGCCTGCTGCTGGAACAGGGTTACGAGGTGGTCGGTGTCACTATGCGACTCTGGACCGAGGAGAACGCCGACGCCGCACGTCACCACCGTCGCTGCTGCTCCGTCGAAGACACGGACGACGCGCGGGCCGCGGCCGACGTCCTTGGCATTCGCCACTACGTCCTCAACCTCGAACGCGAGTTCAAGGAGGAGGTCGTCGACTTCTTCGTTGGCGAGTACGCGCAGGGACGAACGCCCAACCCCTGCCTCGCCTGCAACGACCGGGTCAAGTTCAAGCCACTGCTGGAACACGCTCGCGCTCTCGAAGCAGACTATCTCGCTACCGGCCACTACGTGCGCGTTCGGCACTCCGACCACGGGCACGAACTGCTTCGCGGCGCCGATCCGGAGAAGGACCAGTCGTACGTTCTCTACAAGTTGCGTCAAGATGAGCTTGGTCAGAGCCTGTTCCCAGTCGGAGAGTACCCAAAGGATGAGATCCGCCGCCTCGCCCACGAGTTGAACCTGCCCAACGCCGACAAGCCGGACTCCGCCGACATCTGCTTCATCCCCTCCGGCAACTATCGGAAGTTCGTCCGGGATCGGATATCGGTTGTAGCCGGAGACATCGTCGACACCGCAGGCCGTGGTCTCGGTCAGCACGAGGGGATAGCCGGTTACACGATCGGACAACGCAAAGGTGTTCCCGCGCGCGGCGGAGGCGAGCCGCTCTTCGTCATCGACATCGAGCCGGAAACGAACACCGTTGTCGTCGGCGAGCATGAAGAGTTGATGGCCGAAGGACTCGTCGCTGAGGATCTCACGTTCGTTAGTGGCGAGGCCCCGGCTGGTGCGTTCACTGCCGAGGTGCGGATTCGTTATCGGGGCGAACTCGTCCCCGCTAGCGTCGACGTCACGGGCACCCGCGCCGAAGTGCGGTTCGAGCGTTCGCAGCGGGCGGTCACGCCAGGTCAGGCGGCCGTCTTTTACGACGGCGACCGTGTGCTCGGCGGCGGCACGATAACGAGCCGTCTGTAGGGTCTGTGGTCGCTAACGAGGCGTTTGTTATAATGAGCGCCGTTCCCATCTGAACACCGCCCCATTACAGCCCGGAGGTACGCCCCGATGGACATCACATTACTTGCATGGCTTGATTGGCCTGAAGAGTGGCGCGACTTGGCGGTCATACTGTATGGCTTCACGGGGACGCTACTCTTCGTCGTGGCTTTGATCTTCACGATCATCATCGGACTGATCACAACCTCGGTCGCGCTGAAGGCACGCCGCATCCTCAAGGACAGCGTTCAGCCGGCTCTCGAAAACGTTAAGGCCACGACATCGACGGTTCGCACCACGGTCACGTTTGTGTCGGAATACGCTATCAGTCCGGTCGCAAAGGCGTACGGCACCTACCAGGGAGCCCGCAGATTCGTCTCCGTGCTGGCGCGCTTCCGGGGTAAAGGAGGCTAGGGGGCGATATGAGATTCTTGCTTGGTCTCGTCATCGGCTTTGCCGTTGGTTTCGCGGGCGCGATATTGTTAGCGCCACAAGCCTCACCCATTCGCGGCAAGTCTCGCGCGCAAGACCCGACACGGGCCGCTATCAACGACTTCGGTGGCAACAGTCACGATTCGAACCGAGTCCAGGAGCTGATTAAGTCGTTGCAGGAACACATCGGCGAAGCGTTCAAAGAAGCGAAGAAAGCGTCGGGCGAAGCCGAGAAAGAGATACATACGCGCTTCGAAGAGATCGTCGCCAAACAGCCTATCGACGAGGAATAGCGGGCGAGCGGTAGCGCCGTCTTCGGGTAGGCGGAACTGGTCCGGGAACTACTTTTCGAGCTTTTCCAGACGGTCGTAGATGTCGTAGTCGATCTCTCGATGGCGGATGACGCCGGCCGCCACGATGCCCAATGCGAGGGCTGCGCCGCCTATGTATGCGGTGACCGAGCTAGCCTCTGCGGCGCCGATTGCGAGTACGATGGCGCCGACAGCCGCTATGAGTCCTGGAAGAGCGACGACGGCGTGGCCATCCTCGCCATCGTGTATCGCTCGTAAGATCGCCTTCAATGTACGCATGATGCCTCCTATGCTCCGGTCCTGCGTCACGTGTTTCACGTAGTTAAGCACTGGCCCCTCCGGCGATCAAGCATTCGATAATCTGTCAGTCAAGCGCCAGGCGCTCGCCTCGCGTGACGGTGCTATACTACGCGGCACCACTAGGGAGGTGGTAGCTCATGGCCAAGCGCCCGAAAAGCGGCCGGAGGGTGGCGGGAGTGCTGAAAGGCATCAAGGCCCGACTGAGTTCGGTCGTTCCATCGTTGATGTCTTCCGCCAGCTTGGTTTTCTTGGCCATCGTCTTGGCCGCGCTTCTAGTGGCTAGCTCGTGGTCGAACAGCGGGTCGGCTCAGCACAATGAGCGAGTAGACGTGCGGGTACTTGCTGGTCCAGACGACGAAGAGAAGCCATCGGACGCGCAGCTGGCAGCTTTGAGCGAGCTGTCGAGGCGAGCCGGCAGACCTATCGAAGCGGGATTCAATCCTTTGAACGGCACACCACGAGTGTTATTCGCGCCCGGCTCGTTCCTCACAACTCTTGACGACCGACCTTCCAGTGGATCTCCTCTCGCGTTTCTTCTGGACAATGCTGATTTCTTCGCCATATCACCGGATTTCGTGTCCAATCTGACTCCGGCGAAGGCATTCACGAATTCAAACACCGGCACCGCGCACGTCGAGTTCCAGCAGCGTTACCATGGTCTGAATGTATTTCAGTCGATGTTACGGGTGGCTATCGCCTCGGATGGCCGCGTGCTGAGCTTCACTGGGAACTACTTTCCAGGGTTGTTTCTCGGCACGATCCCTGCTCTGTCAGATCAGGCAGCGATGCAGATGGCGTTTGACCAAGTTGGGCCGCCGGTCAATCTCGCTCCGGTGGGGAATGTGCTTGTGCCGAGCGTCGATTTGACGAGCGTCTACACGCCGACTGTTGAGCTCGTAGTCTTCCCCCTGCCTGGCAAGGATGCAACCTTGGCTTGGCACGTCACGGTCCCGCAGGCCGTTTCTTTCTGGGATGTGGTGGTTGATGCGGATACCGGAGACATTCTCTACGTTGACAATCTGACCAAAGACACCGGTCCGGAAGGACAGGTGTTCCTCGAACATCCTGATGCAGGAGGCCAGACGACGGTTCCGTTGGTGGGTTCGCTCTCCGCTCCGAGGGACGACTGGGTGGGCGCAAACGTCCACACTACCTGCACCAACTGTAGTGCAGGCAATAACGCCTCCGTGATTCTGGATCGCAGCGGAGATTTGACAGGCTTTTTTGTTACTAACGCAAGCACTCACTTCAACTTTGGATTCAGCGACTCATGGCGCATCACTGGTAATCCCGATTTGGATGCTGCGACGTCGACTACCAACCTGTTCTACCTTGTCAACGTGGCACATGATTACTTCTACGAACTCGGATTCACCGAGTCCGCTGGTAACTTTCAGGGCAACAACTTTGGGGCTGGTGGCATAGGTGGTGATCCCGTAATTGCCACTACCTACACGGGATTCGACAGCTGTCCTTTTCTTCCTGATTTCAACTGCCGTGATAATGCTACATTCCTCACCCTCCCGGATGGGAGCGCACCTCTTTTGCGATCATATCTATTCACATCTCCCCGCCGGGACCCGAGCCTCGACGGAGACGTTATGATCCACGAGTATGGCCACGGCGTATCAACCCGTCTCGTCGGCTCTCTCTCCGGCATTCAAAGCGGGGCAATGGGAGAGGGCTGGAGCGACTACTTCGCAGCCTCCTTCTATGACGACCCCGTCATGGGGGAGTACACAACTGGAAACAGCACTATCGGTATCCGGCGTGTCGCTTACAACAGCAGTTCCTGGACCTATGGCGATCTTTGTAATACTGGCTGCGAGGTACACGATGATGGTGAGATATGGGCATCGACTCTGTGGGACGTTCGTGATTACTTCGTTGGGCAGCTTGGGCTTTCCGCTGGCCAAGTAGCCGCCGACGAACTCGTTGTCGAAGGCCTCATGCTCACGCCTCCGAATCCGTCAATGCTGGAAGCGCGTGACGCTGTTCTCCAGGCGGATGTTGCTAACGGAGGGGCGAACCAGAGTGCACTTTGGCAGGTGTTCGCGAGCCGAGGCATGGGGTGCTCGGCCGTCTCATTCGGAGACACAGGCGTGATCACTGAGGCCTTCGATCTACCTGTTGGCGGGCAATGTACAGGTGTCGGAACAGTCTGCGACAGCCCCGTGTTTCCGTTAGCCATCCCAGATGGGAACGCATCTGGCGTCAACGATAGCGTTGTCGTCATCGACCCGAGAGCAATCCTCGACTTGAACGTGTGCCTAATGATCGCGCATACATGGGTTGGTGACCTCGTGGTGAAGTTGACGCATGTCAACACGGGCACGAACATCAAGCTGGTTGATAGGCCAGGGGTTCCGGCATCGACGTTTGGGTGCAGCGGCAATGATATCTTCGCTGTGATAACGGATGAAGCACTCTCATCGATCGAGAACGAGTGTGCCCTAAGTACGCCAACTATTTTTGGCAACTTCGTGCCAAACCAGTTACTCAGCGCCTTCGATGGCGAAAGCTTAGCGGGCACCTGGACGCTGAACGTCGCCGACGTTGCGTCCGGCTTAACGGGCTCGCTCGTCGGGTGGTCACTCATACCGGCACTCGCTGGAACCCCCACCCCCACTCCTCCTGGCACCGCAACGCCGACGCCTACCCCAACACCCACCCCGACTCCCACGCCTTCGCCGACGCCCACCCCAACCCCTGCACCGTTCGCCGACGTCCAGATGAACACGGAGACCGTCTCGTTCCGCAACATGACCAACGACTTCATCACAGAGATCCCAACTAACACCGACTTCAAGATTCAATCGACCGCCAGCGCCACGAACAACGGGCCCGCTAACGCGGATGTCGAGATAGGGCACCTACTGACACTGCCCGCGGGCTGCACGACGGTGACGGCGAACCCGACGGTGAAGTTTCAGTTCGATCGGGCGCCCGGTCCAATCAACAGCACCACGTTCTTCACGGCAAACTGCACGACGGGCGGCGTCAAGACGATCGACGTCGACGCTACGATCACAGTCACGGGATTGGCGACCGACCCGAACCTGGCGAACGACGGCCCGGTCAACGGCAACGGCAACCTCACGGTGAACGCCCCCGCAACGCCAACCCCCACGCCAACGCCGACACCGACGCCTACGCCAACCCCCACGCCGACACCGACGCCAACGCCGACGCCCACACCAACGCCGACACCTACGGCGACACCTACGCCTACGCCCACCCCGACCCCGGTTCCAACTCCAACTCCCCTTCCAGACAGTGACGCGGACGGGTTTGCGGACGTCCTCGAGATCGCCTGCGGCTCCGATCCGTCAATCGGCTCCTCGATACCGGAGCGTGTCGATGGGCCTTTCGCCGGCGTGGACGACGACGGGAACGATGGCGCGGACGAGGCCCTGCCCGCAGGCGCCGGGGCGTTCGACTGCGACGGCGACGGATATACGGGTGATACTGAGGATCACGTCTACTCCTACGACGGCCAGACGAATGGGGACCAGAAGACCTGCCAGGAGTACGACCTCACTCACCCTAACCCGGAGGTGAACATCAAGCCTAGCCTTCGCTGGCCGTCGGACTTCAGCAAGGCAGCCATTCCCGACAGCATCAACAAGATCAACATACTTGATCTGACAAGTTTCATTGCACCAGTCCACTATTTTCAGACTGACGTCGGAACTAACCCGGGGGATATTCGATGGGATATTGTCCCTGGATTAGGAGGAATCCCGTTTGGGATCAACATTTTGGATCTGGTGGCCCTGCTTGCTGGGCCGTCCGGTAACCCGCCTATGCTTGGCGGCGTTCAGGCGTTTACTGGGCCCGAATGCCCGTGGGCGCCATAGCCCGCTGACTGGTTAGCCCCATGACCGGCACGACCGCTAGAATGTCCTGCGGAGGGGTGGCGGAGTGGTTGAACGTGGCGGTCTCGAAAACCGTTGTCGGCTCCGGTCGACCGTGGGTTCGAATCCCACCCCCTCCGCCACAGAACTTGTTCCGCGGAGGGGTGCCAGAGCGGTCGAATGGGCGCGCCTGGAAAGCGCGTGTACCCTTTCGGGTACCGTGGGTTCGAATCCCACCCCCTCCGCCAGTGTGACTTGAGCGGGCGCACCTAGAGCGCGCGTGTAGCTTTTCGGTGTGCCGCGGGTTTCCCACGAGGCGGGGCCCTTCCGGGCGAATCCCACCCCCTCCGCCACATGCGCTCCTCAGGTCTGGTCGACGTCTTTCGTAGGGAACAGGCCGAGCAGTGGCCTCGGCCCTACGCCGACGCGAGTACGTCCGGCAACTGATCGAACGCCGTTATGACGGCGTCTGGCCGCGGGTCACCCGCACGCGGTTCGTCGTTCCAGTGGTCGAACCAGACGGAGCTTATTCCGGCGGCCTTCGCTCCGACGACGTCCGTCTCCAGCCGGTCGCCGACGACTAGCGCCTCGCTCGCCGGAACCCCGACCAGTTCCAACGCGTGCTCGAAGATCCGGGGGTCGGGCTTCTCGTAGCCGACGTTCGCGCTGATGACGAGGTGGCTGATGTGTTCGGCGAGTGCGAGGTGGCGGAACTTGCCGCGTTGTATGTCATCGTCGCCGTTGGTCACTACACTCAGCGAATACCGATCGCTCATCGCGGGCAGCGTCTCGCGAACCCCGGGCAGTGTATGTAGCAGGTCGTAGGCGTCGACGAAGAACCACATCCGGATCGCTTGGCGGCCGGCGGGCGAGTTGGCCAGGCCGAGTTCGTCCACCACCTGCGGCACGCCGCGGATCCCGCGCGGCGCAGCCGTAGGTTCAAGCACTCGTTCGACGAACATCTCGGGATCGACGTCGGGATGATCGAGTCGCAGTCGGGCGAGGCAGCGTTCCGCACGCTCGGTGCGGGTACCCGTGGTGTCGCAGAGGGTATCGTCGAGATCGAAGAAGACGGCGCGGACGGTCATCGTGTCGGGGGTTTCCGAGAGGACGGTTGCAGCGCGGTCAGCCGGTCGATGCGGGAACGTCGAGTAGAGTCCGCAGATACGCCTCCGCGCGTTCGAGGCGGGCCTGCATCCCCCACGGGTTCGTTGGCGCCAGCGGCAGCCCCCAGCCGCGCGCTTCCGAGCCCTCGCCGACGATCTCAAGAAAGCCCGTCGCCTGCGAGGATTCCTCGCCGTAGGCGCTGTTGAGGAGGGCGTGCGTGGTGTCGACCCACATGCCGTAGTCGTAAGACACTGGGCCCCGGCCGCGCAGCCAAAGCACCTGATCGAGCTGCTTCTGGAGCTTCTCTGTGGAGCTGGACATCGTGAGATCAGCCTAGCCGAGCGGCGGAGGGGAGTGCAAGAGGGGGATCATAGTCGCGCCCTATGGGAGCGTCAGGTCGAAGTCGCCCCAGCGACGGCGGTGCTCGGAGCGTAGTTCAGCGAAGCGAGCGCTGAACTCTTCTGTCAGCACGGAGTTCACAGTCAGCACTAGGGCGTCTTCGTGGTCATCGGAGTAGTACCGCGGCCGCAAGCCAACGCGCTCGAACCCGTACTTCTCGTACAGCGCGACAGCCGCTTCGTTGCTGACGCGCACTTCGAGCGTTAAGAGCGGTTGCCGCTGGGCCTGTGCAAGGTCGATCGCCGCAATCAGAAGCAGTTCGCCCAGCCCCTGACGCCGGTAGGAGTCGCGTATGGCAACGGTGACGATGTGCGCTTCGTCCGGCAGCATCCAGACGCCGATGAAGCCGACGATAAGCTCGGGGCGGTCTTCGATCCTGGGAAGCGGAGGTTCTTCGCGCGGTCCCAGGATTTGCCGCAGCTCTCCGAACAGGCGGCTCAGGTTCGCGGCGTGGTGCTGCGGCTCCGGTTCAGGCGTCGACGCAGCCGCTGCGCTGTTGTGCTCGATGAGCACGATGTAGTTCGCGAGGCGGTTCTGCTGCAGCTCGCGTTTGAACGCCGTCGGCGGCCACATCGTTGGGAACGATTGGTGCTCGATCTCAAGGACCTGGGGAATGTCCTCGACTGTCATCGATCGCACGGAATAGCGTAGGGCGGTTCGCATAGTTCAGCCATTCTAGCATAGGAATTAAGTGGGCGAAATTTGACCAAATATGGTGCTAGCGAGGTATGCAGAAACCCCAACTCGTGCCTTTACGTTAGCGTTAGGCTCGATTAGAATCGATACTGCGGGCCCCGGCGCCCAAGTGCAATGTATTCACTGAGACTGCTGTCCTTCCTGACCCCGTACAAACGGCGAGTGTTCTTCGTCGCCCTCTGCATGTTCATGTCCGGCGCCGCGATCCTGGCGATGCCACAGCTCATCCGCTGGGCGATCGACTACGGGCTTGGACTTGAGAACCAGGATGGTGAAATCGTCGCCACTGGTGAGCGTAAACTGTTGGTGGCCGCTGGCGGTGCACTTATCGGCGCCGCCCTCATCAGGGGTATCTTCGCCTACGGTCAGACTTACCTCGGTGAGTGGATCGGCCAGCGGGTGGCGTACGACATCCGTAACTCCATCTACGACCGTCTGCAGCGACTTTCGTACGCCTACCACGACCAGCAGCAGACGGGGCAGATCATGTCCCGGGCGACGCAGGACGTCGAGTCGGTGCGCTTTTTCGTCAGCATGAGCGTGCTCAGGGGCGTCTACGTCTTGCTACTGCTGACCGCGGTCCTCGTGTTAATGCTGGTCACCAACTGGAAGCTGGCGCTTGTCGTCTGGGCGTTTATCCCATTTATCGTCTGGCGATCCCTCGTCATGGCGTTCACGCTCAGGCCCATCTGGACCAAGGTTCAAGAGGGGTTGGCACGCATCGCGACGGTGTTGCAGGAGGCGCTCACTGGCGCGCGCGTCGTCAAGGCGTTTGCCCGCGAGGAGTATGAAGGGGTGAAGTTCCGCCGCGAGGCGGAAGCGGTGTTCGACGACTCCTACATGTCCAGCCGCGTACAGGCGAAGAACGCACCGCTGATGACGGGCCTCTGGCTCGGAGCGACCGCGGCAACCCTCTGGTTCGGCGGGACTGAGGTCGCGGCCGGCCGGCTGGAGGTAGGTGAGTTGGCATTATTCCTTCTCTACCTGGCTGTGCTTCAGATGCCGATTCGAGTCATCGGCTGGATCATCATGGTGGCCTCTCGCGCTAACGCTTCGGGAAAGCGTATTTACGAGATCCTGGACGCCGAGTCCGCGATGAAAGAGAAGCCGGGCGCTGTGGAACTGACCGCCGTAAAGGGCGAAGTCACTTTCGAAGGCGTTTCCTTCAGCTACGATTCGATCAGTCCGGTGCTAACGAACATCGATCTTCACGCTAAACCCGGTGAGGTCATAGCGCTTATGGGACCCACCGGCAGCGGCAAGACGACGATCGTCAACCTCATGCCGCGCTTCTACGATGTCACCGGGGGCACGATCTCGATCGACGGCGTTGACACCAGGGACGTCCAGCTTGCCTCGCTTCGGCGCACAATCGGCACGGTTCAGCAGGACGTCTTCCTCTTCGCGGCGACGATCGCTGACAACATCTCGTACGGGGCCGTGGGCGCCAGGCAGGACGCCATCGAGGGCGCCGCGAAAGCGGCTCAGATACACGATTTCATCATGGGGCTGCCCGACGGCTACGACACCTGGGTCGGCGAGCGCGGCACGACCTTATCCGGTGGCCAGAAGCAACGCATCGCGCTCGCTCGGACGTTGCTGATGGACCCGCGCATCCTCGTCCTTGACGATTCCACATCGAGCGTTGATACGGAGACCGAGTTCCTTATCCAGAAGACGCTCACCAAGCTGATGGAGGGACGGACCACGTTCGTGATCGCGTCGAGGCTTCGCACGGTCAAGATGGCGGATCAGATTCTCGTGCTGCAGGACGGCGAGATCGTCGAACGAGGAAAGCACGCCGAACTGCTAGCGTTCGACGGACTCTACCGGCAGATTTACGACCTGGAACTGCGAGACCAGGAAGAGGCGCTGGCCCCGACGGCGGACGACAGCGAATTGCCCGCGCGGGCAGCTCGCACTGGGATCGCGGCGGCGGGGAGCTAACGATGGGTATGTGGGGAGGCGCCAGCGCCGGCGGCTGGTCGCACAACAGCCCGATGGCGCGGGCAGGCCTGAAGCGAAGCGTCGACGGCTGGGACGACGATGAGCTTGGCCGCGTTTACGACCACTCGGTCATGCGCCGCCTGTTCCCGTACCTGAAGCCGTACAAGCTGCAGGTCGCTCTGGCCCTGGCCGGGATGTTCGTCTTCGCGGCGGCGTCTACGGCACAACCGTTCCTCATCGGACTGGCGATCGATGAGTTGATTGCAGACAAAGACTTCAATGGCGTGGCGCTCATCGGTGGGGTGCTCGTCTGCCTCGCCATCGTCAGCTGGCTCGGCCAGCTCGTCCAGCAGTTGATGACCGGATTCATCGGCCACAACGTGTTGCTGACGCTCCGCACCAAGATGTTCGATCATATCCAGAAGCTGTCGCTTAGCTTCATCGACCGTAACGAAGTTGGGCGTATCATGTCACGCGTCCAGAACGACGTGACGGTCCTGCAGGAACTCCTGACGACCGGCCTTTTGACGATCCTCGCTGACTTCGCCGGGCTTGGGCTCGTCGTCTTCTTTCTCGCCTGGCAGGACCTAGAGCTCGCGCTGATCACGTTCACGGTCGTGCCCGTCCTGGTTGTGATCATGGCCATCTGGCAGATCTTCGCGCGCCGGGCCTTTATTCGCGTGCGGCAGGCGATCGCCATCGTCAACTCCAACTTGCAGGAGAACGTCTCCGGGGTTCGCGTCATTCAGAGCCTCTCTCGTGAGGACGAAAACGCGAAGAGGTTCGACCGCGTGAATACCGAGAACTTGAGCGCCAACGTGGATGCGGGGCGTATCACCGCGGCCGTGATGCCGATAGTCGAGCTGCTCGTGGCCGTGGCGACCGGACTTGTCATCGTTTTCGGCGGGTTCCGTGTGTTGGACGGCACCATGACCGTCGGCATCATGATCGCCTTTGCGCTCTACGTGCAACGGTTCTTCGATCCGATTCGAGATCTCGTCCTGCAGTACACGCAGTTGCAACGGGCGATGGCCGGGGGCCAGCGCATCTTCGAGGTACTCGACACGAAACCTGAGATCGTCGACGCGGAGGGTGCTGTCGAGCTAGACGACGTCAAAGGCGAGATCGTATTCGACAACGTTGGCTTCGAGTACGTCGAGGACGTGCCGGTGCTCGAAGGCATCAACATCCGCATTAAGGCCGGCGAGACGGTCGCCCTGGTAGGGCAGACCGGGGCCGGCAAGAGCACGCTGACGTCCCTCGTCGCACGGTTCTACGACGTGACGAGCGGCAAGCTCCTGATCGACGGACACGACATACGAGACATCAAGCGCCAATCGCTGGCCCGGCGTATGGGGATCGTCCTGCAGGACCCATTCCTCTTCTCGGGAACGGTCCGCGAGAACATCCGCTACGGCCGTCTCGAAGCGACGGACGAAGAGATCGAAGAGGCGGCGAAGATCGTCGGCGCGCACGATTTCGTCAAGCGTCTTGTTGGTGGGTACGATACAGAACTGCACGAGCGTGGCCAGAACCTTTCGGTGGGGCAGCGGCAACTGATCGCTTTCGCGCGGGCGATCATCGCGGAGCCGCGGATCCTCATACTCGATGAAGCGACGGCAAACGTCGATACGCGGACGGAGGTTGTGATCCAGCGCGCTCTGAAGCGGATGCTAAAGGGCCGAACATCGCTCGTCATCGCGCACCGGCTATCGACCGTTCGTGGCGCGGACCGAGTTATCGTGCTGGAACGGGGACGCGTCGCCGAGGAGGGAACGCACGCCGAGCTGCTGGCCCTCGACGGAATCTACGCGCGTCTCTACCGCATGACGTATGAGCAGGCGGCTGATGACGATGGCCGTCAAGGTCTGCCGGCCCCGTCACCCGCATAAACCTTCAGAACGGGCAAAGAAAACAGGGGTCCCGTTCGGGACCCCTGTGAAAATCCGTTTGACGGTACTAGTAGCGGTCGCCGCCGCCGCCGCCGGATGGCTGTCGGCTGAAGCAATCGCTGCAGTAGACGGGCCGGTCTCCGCGTGGAAGAAACGGCACTTCAGTCTCTTTACCGCACTCGGCACAGGTTGCCGGGTGCATCTCACGACGGCCGTAGCCTCCGCCGCCGCCGCCGCCGCCACGCTCGCTCTTCCGTGCCGATCGGCAACTCGGGCAGCGCTTGGGCTCGTTTGTGTAGCCCTTGTCAGCGTGGTACTGCTGATCGTCCGCGCTAAAGACGAACTCGGAACTGCAGTCCTGGCAGGTTAGGTTTCTATCTTCGAAACTCATGATGGCCTCCTTTCCTCGAAAGTTGGCAACGTATCGGCCATCTGAGTTGTTACAACCGATTCCACTATTCTTCGCTCCCGCGCGAACAGAACGATTACCACTGCGCATAAGGGTACCACTAGATGAGAATGTATGCAGAGCAAGAACCGCCGGAATTCGCGAATTAACGCACAAACGAGTTACGAAATCCGATCCCGATCTGCTAAACTATCTCCACGTCCCTCGCTTGAAGTGCGGTTGATTCAATGACAACAGAGCAGGAAAAGATCCAAAGCCACGACAATCACAGAAGGCTTCAGATCCCCGTTCAGCCGGTGCCGAAGCAAAAGCCGGAGGACCGGGTCAAGAACTGGGACGAGTCCTTCCTTGGCTACTCGCTCGAAGCAGCGGTGGTCGAAGCCGAGCGCTGCATACAGTGTCCAACGGCGCCGTGCCAGGAGGCGTGCCCGACCGGAAACGATATTCCCGGCGCCTTCATCCTTCTCGAGGAAGGCGACATCGAAGGCGCGGCGAACAAGTTCCGCGAAACCAGCAACCTCCCCGACATGTGCGGCCGTCTCTGTCCACAGGAGTCGCTCTGCGAAGGGTCATGCGTAGTCGGATTTGCGATCCGTCCCGCGCCACTTGGCAAGCAGCCGCCCGTCTCGATCGGCAGGCTCGAGGCGTTCCTCGCGGACTATCAGCGTAAGAACATAGGCTTGGCCAAGCCCGACATCGCGCCCGCCACCGGCAGGCGTGTCGCGATCATCGGGTCCGGCCCCGCTGGTCTCGCGGTCGCCGAAGAGCTAACCTTGCAGGGCCACGCGTGCACTGTGTTCGAGTCCTGGCCGGTGCCGGGCGGTGTTCTCCTCTACGGCATCCCGAACTTCAAGATGGGCAAAGAGATCCTTGACGCGAAGCTAGAGTATCTGGAGGAGATGGGCATCGAGTTCAAGAACAACACGATGATCGGCAAAGACGTCACTATCGATCAGCTTCTCGAGCAGGGCTACAATGCCGTCTTCCTCGGCACTGGCGCTCCCGTTGGCGGCCAGATGCGCATCGAGGGCGAAGAGCTTGCGAACGTCCATCAGGCGACCGAGTTCCTTGTGCGCGGCAATCTCGAGCCGGAACAGCTTCCCGAAGCGATGCGCAAGCCCCTCGATCTAGCGGGCAAGAGAGTGCTCGTCGTCGGCGGTGGCGACACATCGATGGACTGCGTGCGGACGGCGGTCCGCCTCCACGCCAGTGAGGTCACGTGCATGTACCGCCGTACCGAGGCGGAGCAGCTGGGGCGCATCGAAGAGCGGATTCACGCCACTGAAGAGGGCGTGCAGTTCCAGTACCTGACAACGCCGACGCGGTTCGAGGGCGAGAACGGAACCGTAGCATCGGCCGAGTGCCAACGGATGCAGCTCGGCGCGCCCGACGACTCCGGCAGACGCCGTCCGGAACCGATAGAGGGCTCCGAGTTCTCGTGGCCGTGCGACGTCGTCGTCCTCGCTATCGGATACAGTCCCGACGAGCTGCTCGAGCAGACGACCCCGGGGTTGCGCACCACCGCATGGAAGACGGTGCGCGTCGACGAGGACTACGCGACGACGCGGCCGGGCGTATTCGCAGGCGGCGACAACGTCAACGGCGCCGACCTCGTCGTCACGGCGATGGCGGACGGCCGCCGCGCCTCTGAGGCGATCCACCACTACCTCGTCAGCCTCGACTAAGGAGGACACGGTGACCGATTTCCGTGAGCCTACGCTCGATCACCTCTTCGACATGCACGCTGACCTGGAGGCTCCGCAACCGATTGGGATGACGCCTATCGGCATGCGCCAGACGTGGATCCTCACCGGTGGGACGTTCGAAGGCCCGCGCATGAAGGGCGAGATGCCTGCGGCGGCGGCGACTGGATGGTAGTGCGGTCAGACGGCGCGATGCAGCTCGACGTCCGGGCGAGCTTGAAGACGGACGACGGCGCCTTCATCCACACGTCCTATAGCGGACTGATC
>JACZRQ010000140.1 GCA_022574655.1 Chloroflexota bacterium | reverse complement strand
GGTTAGCGTATTCGTCTAACAAAAATGTTTTAAAATGATTGTCAGGATCACGTTTAAAAACACTATCTATCTTATGATAGAGAGGGTTCATGCCATCTCCTCTTGGAGCGCAGAGTAGGCGTCATAGACGCCGCGACGATAGTGTTCTTCTGTCCATATAGCATCGTATGAAGGCATACCCTTATAGATACCAGCCATGTGCTCTTGCCTCTTCTTCACTAGTGTGGTCTGCCATAACTTGGCTAATGATGTCTGGGCAATAGAACCCAACACTTCCTTCTGGTGCGATATGACAAGCGCGGTACCGGGCTCTCCGACCGGAGTGTCAGTGATTTCTCCATCAATACACGCGTTCTCGATCTGGAAGCGGTGGTCGACCACTTGAAGCTACGAAGGTGCGCGCTTTGGGGTCTTTCCGAGGGCGGACCGGTCGCTATCGCCTACGCGGCCCGCCATCCGCGCCGCGTGTCGCGATTGATCCTATACGGAACGTTCGCCCGCATGAACCCCACGCCTGAGCGACAGGAGACCATCGATGCGCTGGTGGCGCTCGTGCGAGCGGAGTGGGGCCTTGGATCGCGCACGCTATCTGACCTGTTCATGCCGGGAGGGTCTCCAGAGGAGGTCCAGGGTTTCGTGAAATTGGAGCAGGAGGGAGCCACCAGCGCGGATGCAGCCGCCATGCTCAAGGCGAACGTCGAGACGGACGTCTTCGACCTGTTGGCTCAAGTTAAGGCGCCAACGCTGGTTCTCCATGTAAAGGGTGACCTTGTCATTCCCTTCGAGTTGGGGCGGGAGCTGGCAGGCAGTATCCCTAACGCCCGCCTCATGCCCATTGAAGGTGACCGGCACGTACCCGACGAAGAAGGCCGGCTTCAGATGCGGCAGGCGATCCTGGACTTTCTCCTGGAGGACGAGCACGAGAAGGACAAGGAAGAGCCTAGCGCCCCCGCGGTGACGGATCCGGCCAGCCCCCTCACCATCCTCTTCACGGACATGGAGTCCTCCACCGCCCTAACGCAGCGCCTCGGCGACGCGAAAGCTCAGGAGCTCGTCCGCGCCCACAACACCATCGTCCGCGACGCCCTCAGCGCCCACGCAGGCTCCGAGATCAAGCACACCGGCGACGGCATCATGGCCTCCTTCGCCGCCGCAAGCACAGCCCTCACCTGCGCCATCGCCATCCAGCGCGGCGTGGAGGAGGCGCAGGGCGACACGCCCTTCCGAGTCCGCATCGGCCTGAACGCCGGTGAACCTATCGCCGAGGAAAACGACCTCTTCGGCACCGCCGTCCAGCTCGCCGCCCGCATTTGCGCCCAGGCGGAGCCGGCCCAGATCCTCGCCTCGGACGTGGTGCGACAGCTCGTCGCCGGCAAAGACTTCCTCTTCTCGGACCGAGGCGACATAGCCCTACGCGGCTTCGAGGACCCCGTGCGCCTCTACGAAGTGCGCTGGTGGGAGGACTGAAGAAGCCAAGACCCGAGAACCGACGTAGAACGAGTATGACTTCACGCCGCTCGAACCGCTTCCTACCCCCGGCGATCGCCTTGGTCACCGTGCTGTTACTGACCGCGGCATGCGGCGGCGACGACGCGTCGCCAACTGCGACACCAGCTCCCAGCGAGGACGCGGCGACGGCCCCCGGCGACGGCCCTGCCACGTTCGAGATCGCCCAGCGCGAAGACATCATTAACGGCATCGCCGCCAGCGGATCACAGAGGTTCGAGCCTAATTCGTTCATCGTCAACCAGGGCCAGCAAGTGACCTTCAACATCACGAACGAGGGACTAGGCTGGCACAACATGCGCGTCGCCGGTAGCGACGGCGAGTTCGGAAACGCCGATGATACGCTCACCGACCACGAACCGCGGTTCGTACCCGGCGATACTGGCACCCTGGTGTTCACCGCGCCTGACATCCCCGGCGAACTCAAGTTCCGATGCGACTTCCATCCTGACGTCATGACCGGCACGATCGTCGTCGAGTAACCCTCCACTCGCCTCTGATGTGGTGCTAGGATAGTGCCACAATGCAGCCACGCATTCAGTACGCGAAGACGCCCGACGGTGTAAGTATCGCCTACTGGGCGATGGGCAGCGGGCCGCTGCTGATCCATACGTCACCGCTTGTCTGGAGCCATATTCAGCTCGAAGTCTAGAATGAGGAATGGCGCGGCTGGTACGAGGCGCTATCCGCACACCGCACGCTGGTGAGGTACGACCCGAGCGGCACGGGCCTCTCAGATCGTGAGCCCATGGACTTTTCGATCGAGCGACAGGTGGCCGATCTGCACGCGCTGGTTGAGCATCTCGGAGCGAACAAGGTCAGTCTGCTTGCACCGGTGGATTCTGGGCCAGCCGCTATTCAGTACGCGGCCGAGCACCCCGATCGTATGTCAAAGCTTCTCCTCTACTGCAGTTACGCCGACCGGCTTCAGATCGGGGCCAGTGACCAAGGGTTCAAGGGCGGGTCCGCCCTACTAGACCAGAATTGGAAAGTATACACAGAGACGTTAATGCACGTGTACTTTGGATGGGACTCGCCCGAGCAGGCACGGTGGTGGGCGGAGTATCTGAGGGAATCAATCAGCTGGGAAGCCTACAAAGAGTTTGTAGCCGCGCGCGAGGGAGCGGACGCCACGGAACACCTCGCACGAATCGTGTCGCCCACACTGGTAATCCACCGAAGAGGCGTGAGCACCCCGAAAGTATCGGCTGCACGAACGCTGGCAGCAAGGATCCCGGACGCTCAACTGTCTCTGATGGAAGGTTCAAACAGCGTACCCTTCACCGGCGACATGGAGGGGCTGGTTCGAGTGATAGACGAGTTTCTGGACGAAGGGCCTGTTGCCGAGGCAGCGGTCACCCCCGACCACTCCGGCGCTGTCCACACGATCCTCTTCACCGACGTCGAAGGCTCTACGGCGCTGACCGAACGCCTCGGCGACGCCAGGGCGCGGGCTCTGCTGCGCGAGCACGAGCGCATGACGCGCGAGGCGCTCGCGGCCCACGGCGGCGCCGAAGTGAAGACGATGGGCGACGGTTTCATGACCTCGTTCGGATCGGCGACGAAGGCGTTGGAGTGCGCGATCGCCATGCAACGCGCGTTCGCCGCGCACAACAAGTCCGCAAGCGAGCCGATCAAGGTCCGCATCGGCCTCAACGCCGGCGAGCCGATCGCCGAAGACGATCCAGACGGGCGCGGAGACCTGTTCGGTACCACCATCAACATGGCGGCGCGGGTCTGCGCCAAGGCGGAAGGCGGCCAGATACTGGCGCCCATCGTCGTCCGTGAGCTCGTCGCCGGTAAGGGGTTCCTGCTGTCAGACATCGGCGAGACGGAGCTGCGCGGCTTCGAAGACCCGGTGCGCCTCTACGAAGTGCGCTGGCGGGAGGACGCGTAATGCCGGATAAGTACGACATCGTCACCGTCGGTGGCGGCCTTGGCGGAGCGTCCCTCGCCCGCTCGATGGCCCTCGAAGGACGCCGAGTGCTCGTCCTCGAACGCGAGACGGAGTTCAAGGACCGCGTGCGCGGCGAGCAACTGTCGTCATGGGGCTCGGGCGAGGCGCGCGAGCTGGGCGTCTACGATCTGCTGCTCGGCACCTGCGCAAGCGAGATGCGCTACTGGGACGTATACGTGGGCCCCAACCGCATTCAGCACCGCGATCTAACGGAGACGACGCCTACCGGGCTTCCGAATCTTGCGTTCTTCCACCCCGAGATGCAGGAGACCCTGGTCGCCGAAGCGGAGAAGGCAGGGGCGGAGGTGCGTCGTGGCGCGCGAGTACGCGATGTTCAGCGTGGCGAGACACCAACCGTGACCTTCGAAATCGAACCGCTGGCACCAGAATTCGCGTCCCTGTTCGTCGACCCCCCGACGATCAATTCGGATGGATTGCTCCGGTTCACCCCGGCAACCAACCAGAATACGGATAACGTCAACGGTCCCGTTGTGATCCGCGTGATCGGGCGAGACTCCGAGGGCGCTGAAACCGCAGCCGTCGAGTTCCAAATCGTAATCACCGAGGTCAATGATCCCCCTCGAGCATTCTCCGATTCGTTTGACAGCGACGAAGACACGGTATTGGTGATCCGTTCGGACGAGTTGATGCTTAACGACGTTGATCCTGACCTTCTGACCAACGCTTCGGAAGTTGTCCGTGTTGTGATGCCGCCACAGTCGTTCTCGGTCAGTGGCGCGTTAGTCACCTTCGACGCCGCGACCGGTCAGATCACGTACGACCCAAGCACGGCCACCACGTTACAGGCCTTAGCGCCGGGCGACACGTTGAAAGATTCGTTCGCATACTCGCTGATTGATGCAGCCGACGCCAGCAGTAATCTCGTGACAGTTGCGCTCAATATTGTCGGGATCAACGACGCACCGACGGTGACGCTGCCGGGCGGGGCGCTGGCC
>JACZRQ010000002.1 GCA_022574655.1 Chloroflexota bacterium | reverse complement strand
TTCACGCCCACGCCAACGCCGACCTTCACGCCGACGGCGACGCCCACCTTCACGCCGACGCCGACACCGACCTTCACGCCCACGCCGACGCCGACACCGACCTTCACGCCCACGCCGACACCGACCAACACGCCCACGCCCACACCGACGCCGCTCCTGCCCGACCTCATTGTGCTCAAATCAGACACGCCCGACCCGGTCCAGAGCGGCGAGCTGCTAACGTACACAGTTGAAGTCCGGAATATCGGGACTGCTCCCGCTAACTCCGTCCGCCTACTGGATCAGCCGTCGAGCAAGTTCACGTTCACCGGCTTCAGCACTACCCGGGGCATCTGCTCACTCCGGGACGCCGTGACCGGCGGCATCCTCGACTGCGACCTGGGGGCACTGAACACGGGGCCCAGTGGTATTGCTACCATCACTGTCACAGGCTTCCTCACCAGCCCGTCTGGTGGTTTGGAGGCGAACACCGCCACCGTCGACCCGGACAACTTCGTCGTCGAATCCAATGAGGCCAACAACATCATCCAGATCACTACCGGCGTGCCTGGGTCGACACCAACGTCTACCAGTACGCCGACGATCACACCGACGCCTACCATCACGCCTACGCCCACGCCCAGCAGCACCCCGACTCCCACAAGCACACCCACGTTGACACCCACGGCCACCAGCACACCTACCATCACGCCTACGCCCAAGAATACCCTCACACCCACGATCACACCGACGCCCACGAACACGCCTACACCCACGATCACACCGACGCCGACGATCACGCCCACGCCTACCATCACGCCCACTCCTGCAATCGTGGCGACGCCCACCATCACGCCTACGCCGACGATCACACCGACACCCACGATCACGCCTACTCCTACCATCACACCGATACCCACGATCACACCGACGCCGACGAGCACGCCCACACCTACGATCACACCGACGATAACCCCGACGCCTACCATCACGCCCACTCCAACAATCACACCAACGCCGACGAACACACCCACGCCGACGATAACCCCGACGCCTACAAGCACGCCCACGCCCACGATCACACCGCCGCCGACGGCGACGCTGACCCCAACACCAATACCCCCTGATCTGACAGTGACGAAGACGGCCGCCCCTGACCCTGTCAACAGCGGCGCGACAGTGACGTACACCATCAATGCCAGCAACATCGGTTCCGGTGACGCCGCCGCTGTCCGCCTTATCGACACCCCGCCCGCGTCCTTCACCTACACGTCGGTCTCAACCACTAATGGCGTCTGCATCATCGTGGGCTCCATCACAGGTGGCACGGTGGATTGCGACCTCGGCGCCCTGGACGCCGGCGGCTCAGCCACCGTCACCATCACGGGACTTCTCACCACTACGCTGGATGCAACCCTCACGAACACCGCCATTATCGACCCGGACGACGCCATCGCGGAATCTGACGAAACCAACAACGTGGCTCAGGCCACCATCCTGGTGATCGCGCCGACACCGGCGGCGACGGCCACCGTCACGCCCACGCCCACAGCCACGAACACGCCAACGCCGACGGCGACACCCACCGTCACGCCCACGGCCACGGCCACGGACACGCCAACGCCGACGGGGACACCGACCAGCACACCAACGATCACGCCCACGCCAACGCCGGCACCTGTAATTCCCGAGCTAACGGTGACCATTGCGGACTCCCCGGACCCGGTGGCCGCCACCTCCCTGCTGACCTACACCATCGAAGTGCGAAACCTTGGTGGTCAGCCAGCCAGCCCTGTCCGCCTCGCCGACACACCGCCCCCAAACTTCACCTACGTCAGCTTCGGGACAACAAGTGGAAGCTGCGCCATCATCGGTTCCATGACAGGGGGATCGCTCGACTGCAACCTAGGCAGCCTGGCGCCGGGCGGCAGCGCTACCATTACCATCGTAGGCTTCGTTCCCACGGTAGGAACGGTGAAGAATACAGCTACCGTCGACCCCTTACTTGAGGTGGCGGAGTTCGACGAAACGAACAACCAGGCACAGGCGGTCACCTCGATCGTCGCGCCGCCCACGCCCACGAGCACACCGACGCCGACGGCCACGCCCCTCCACACGCCGACGCCGTCGGTCACGCTCACGCCCACCGGCACGCCTGGGCCCACGCCCACGCCAGCTCCTTCCACAACGCTGCTGGCGCTGCCCGGTCAGACGTTGACCTCTGGCCTCGGCCTCATCGGCACACCGGATGTCCAGACCGCAGGCGCCCCCTTCATCGTCCATGTCTTCGCTGTTCTAGACGACTTCACCGTCGCGCCCACGGCCACCGGCACGGTAACCCTGACCACGGAAGACCCCAATGATGTCGATCCGGAGCCCCAGCCTCTGGTGGACGGGCACGCTGCCTTCGTCATCGACCCGCATACCGCCACGCAGCTAGGGTGGCAGATCCAGCTCGGCGGCGGGCCAGGGATCAACCTCACGTCGGACCCCTACTTGGTGGACCCGGGTGCTGCTGCGCAAACCGTGGTCCTGCTGCCAGGGGAAACGCTCACGGCGGGCCTCGGCTTTGAGAGTGAGGCAGACCATCAGCTCGTGAATACAGCCTTCGACATCGATGTGGTAGCGGTAGACCAGTTCTTCAATACGGCGCCTGCGGCCGTGGGTACCGTCACTCTGAGCATCAGCTGTGCCACGTTCTGCCACGGAACCGACACCGGCAGCTTCAGCCCGGTAAACCAGCAGTTGGTAGACGGGCAGGCCACCTTCACCATCACGCCTGTGACGCTGGGTACGTGGCAGACCACCCCCAGCGGCGGCCCCGGTACCAACGTCCCATCCAGTCCCTACACCGTCTCCGTCCTCATCGATACGACAGCCGGGAACGGCGGCGCCGGATTCGGAGGTGACGGTGGATCAGCAACTGCCGCTCGACTAACGCTCCCACTCGATGTGGCCCGGGACAGCTCCGGCAACCTCTACGTGGCTGACAGTGGCAACAACCGAGTGCGACGGATCAACCCATCTGGTATTATCACCACCTTCGCCGGCGGCGGAACCGGCTGCCCCAGCCAGATCAACCTCTTAGGCGATGGCTGCCCGGCCACCCAAGCCACGCTCAGTTCCGCGACCGGCCTGGCGGTAGACGGCGCTGGGAACGTGTACATCGCCGACCAGCTCAACCAACGTATTCGGATGGTGGACACGCAGGGTATCATCACCACGTTCGCTGGCAACGGCACGGCTGGCTTCGGAGGTGACGGCGGTCCAGCGACAGACGCGAATCTGCGAAACCCCTTCGGTCTAGCCTTCGATAGCGCCGGCAACCTCTACATCGCCGATGCCAGCAACCACCGCATTCGAAAGGTAGACACAGATGGCATCATCACCACGGCGGCAGGCACCGGCATTGCCGGCTATGACGGCGACTTGGCGCCAGCCACAGATGCTCAATTGAACTTCCCCACTGACATCGCCTTCGATTCCTTCGACACCATGTACATCGCGGACTCCGGCAATAGCGTTATTCGGGCCGCCCTAGGTACTATCTTCACTTTCGCCGGGCGAGGCACCCTCGGCATAGGCGGGGACGCCGGCTTCAGCGGAGATGGTGGGCCGGCTAGGGACGCCCAGCTCAACAACCCCTTTAGCGTGCTGGTGGATATTGAGGGCCAACTCTTCATCGCTGACTCAGGCAACCAGAGGATCCGCCTAGTAAACCAAGCGGGCGTCATCACTACCATCGCGGGCAGTGGCCAAATCGGCTTCGGAGGCGATGGTGGACCGGCCACCACGGCGCTCTTGAACGTGCCGGTTGGCTTAGTCTTGGACTCCAACCAGGATCTCCTCATGGCTGACATGAACAACCACCGCATTCGCAGACTGGAAAACGTTGGCAGCGCGCCGCCGCCGCCGCCAACACCCACGCCCACCATAACCCCCACGATCACGCCTACTCCCACGATCACGCCTACTCCCACGATCACACCTACTCCCACGATCACACCAACACCTACAATCACACCCACCCCGACCCCCGACTGCCCGGACAGCGACGGCGACACCTTGAACGACTGTAACGAGGTCTTCATCGGCACCGACCCCAATAACCCTGACACCGACGCTGACGGCTGCACCGACGGCGCCGAGCTCGGCCTCAACGAGGTCCTAGGCGGCCGCCGCGACCCGACCATCTTCTGGGACTTCTTCGACGTATGGACGGGGAGCCCGCTCTTGCGCAACGGGACCATCACCATCGGCGACCTCGGCGCTGTCGTCGCCCGCTTCGGCACCTTCCGCGATCCCGCTCCCACCAAGGAGGAAGCGCTTATCGAGGCGCTTACGCTGCCCACCGACCTCACAAGCTACCACGCCGGCTTTGACCGCAGCGGCAGCGACCCAGCGGCTAACCCGTGGAACCTGCTTCCACCAAACGGGAGCATCACTGTCAGCGATATGGGGTCTGTGATCGCGCAGTTCGGGCACGTCTGCATCAATCCTTTCTAGGCCCGCTGATCCACGCAAGCGCCCACCATGCACCGTGTGCAGGCAGGGCGTTTCGTTCACCGGCAAAGAGCAGCTAGATGAGGGAGGGAGACTTAGGTCTCAAAGATGAGTTCATCGCCCACGGCGGTGTCGGTCTCGGCGATGACACCGTTCGGGAGCTCGACAACGGCCTGGGCGCCGCGCCATACGGCGCTCGCGCGAAACGGCTTCAGCGCGGGAACCGTCCTCACAATGCTCCCAGAGCCGTCAAGATACAGGACATCAATGGTAAAGCGCATGAACGCGGTGTGCACAGAGTTACAAGGTTCCAGCACCAGCGCCTCGCCCGGCTTGAGCGAGGAACGTCCCAGCAGGCCGACCAGGCGCGACCAGTAGCTACGCGCCCGATGCGCGTCGCTGGCCAATTCCGTCCCTCGGGTCACGTTGCGGATGCGCATGTGGTGGTGAGGCTACTTGCTGCCGGGGAAGTCGTTCATAATCGTGATGATGGCGGGGCCCAAGATGACGATGAAGAGCGTTGGAAAGATGCACAGTACCAGCGGGAAGATCATCTTGACGGGCGCCTTGTACGCCTGCTCCTCCGCTCGCTGGCGGCGACGCACACGCAACTGCTCCGCTTGTACCCGTAGCACCACGCCCACGCTTGATCCCATCTCTTCCGCCTGAATCACCGCGTTGACAAAGGTCACCAGGTCCTTCACGTCCGTTCGGTCCGCTAGCTCGCGCAGGGCATGGCGGCGCATCTTACCTAGGCTGATCTCCCGCAACATGCGCCGTAGCTCAATAGCAAAGGGCCCTTTTACTTTCTCCGCGACGCGAGCGAGCGCGGCGTCCAACCCCAACCCGGCCTCCACGCATGTGGTAATCAGGTCAAACGCGTCCGGCAGCCCCTTGATGATCTGGTTTCGTCGCTGCCCTACTTGCTGACGGAGCCAAAATTGAGGAAGCAGGTACCCCACGACGATAAAGAAGAGGATCATCAACAACACCATGAGGTCAAACGAGAACCCTCCGGCCACGACCATCAGCAATGGCAGAAAGGTGAACCCCGCAAGAGCAAGAACCTGGAAGGTGATAAAGCCGTTCACGGTCATCGGCTCACCTGCCAAGATCAAGCGTTGCTGGAGACCCTCCAGCATGGCTGTGGGCATCAGCCGCCGCACCAGGGAAACAATCGAGCCTGTGGCCGGCATGATGAGCCGCTCTGATAAGGAGACCCGTACCTTCTCCTTCCCCTGCGTGTTTGGCTGCTGCCAGAGAGCATCCAGCCTATCACGCACGCCGCTCTCAGGGCTGGCGAACGCCAAGAAGATGACAAAGACGGTAGCAAACACAACCGCGGCAGCAATAATCGGCATCTCAGTTACACCTCAATAGCAAGGATCCGGCGAATAATCAAAATCCCAACAGTCTCCATGATCACCGCAACCCCCAACATCACTTTCCCTATCGTTTCACTAAAGAGTATGGAGATATACGACGGGCTGACGACCAGGAACATGAGGCCCACTCCGATCGGCAGCAGGCCGATGACGACACCTGTTAGGGTCTGCTGTGCGGTCAAGGTGACGATCTCGGCGCGAATTCGCACTCGCTCGCGCATCATCCCGGCCACGGTCTCCAAGATCTCGGCCAAGTTCCCGCCCACTGACCGCTGAACCAAGATCGCCGTCACCACTAAGTCCAGATCGTAGTTCTCCACTCGCTCACTCATAGCCTGGAGCGCCTCGTCCGCACTGGAGCCGACGTTCATCTCATGTATGGTCTGGCCCAGCTCCGTGGCAATAGGATGTTCCAACTGCTCAGCGGCCAGATTCAGGCTTTGCAGCAGCCCAAACCCTGCCTTGAGCGAGTTGGCGATGAGGGTGAGCGCCTCTGGCAACTGCTCTTCCAGCTTCTTGCTACGCCCTTCATGGCGCTTGGTCATCCAGACCTGTGGCGCTTGAAAACCCACCAGGGCGACGACGAAGCCCAACATTACTCCCAGAGGGCCACCAAGGAACAGGAAGGGAGTAGCAAAACCCAGGCCGGCCAGGGCAACGCGGATAGTAATAAAATCAACCGGTTGCAGGCGGCTGTCCGCCCGCTGTAGACCCTCCGCCATGCTCTCTAACCAACCGCCGGAGATAACGAACTTATAGAGCCCCATGACGGAAGGAGTTTGACGTAGCGGCGTGCCTGAGCTGCCTTCCACCACAGAGGTGGACTCAGTCAGCACCTCTTCCAGCCGGCCCCGCACCTGAGCGCTTATAGCGGCGCCGGAATAGAGAGCGATGGCGAACAGGAGAACCGTCACCAAGATTGATATGGATGCGCCTAATGCTAGTAGGTCCATCAGCTATGCTCCTGCTGCTCCAGCGACCGCGAACAGATCCGGCGGCAGATGTATACCGGCGATATCAAACTTCTCAGCGAACGCGGGCCGCAAACCGGTACCCTGGAACGCACCACTGACGCGCCCATCACTGTCGATGCCCCGCTGCACAAAGCGGAACAGGTCCTGCATGGTCACCACCTGGCCCTCCATACCCACGATCTCCGAAACGTGGGTGATTTTCCGCGTTCCATCCGACAGCCGGGCGATCTGAATGACAACGTGAATGGCAGAGGAGATCTGCTCCCGGATGGCCCGAATCGGCAGGTCTAAGCCGGCCATCAAGATCATGCTCTCCAGACGAGCCAGAGCGTCTCGCGGTGAGTTGGCGTGTACCGTACCGAGCGAACCCTCATGGCCGGTATTCATCGCCTGGAGCATGTCAAACGCCTCTGCGCCGCGCACTTCGCCAATGATAATGCGGTCCGGTCTCATGCGAAGCGAGTTGCGCACCAGGTCTCGCTGCGTGATCTCCCCTTTCCCCTCCAAGCTGGGCGGGCGGGCCTCCAGGCTCACCACATGACCCTGCTGAAGCCGCAGCTCCGTGGGGTCTTCAATCGTGAGGATCCGTTCTGTATCCGGGATAAAGGAGGAGAGCGCATTGAGCATCGTCGTCTTGCCGGTACCCGTCCCGCCAGAGATAAGGATGTTCAGCCGCACCTGCACACAGGCGCGCAAGAATTCGGCCAAATCGCGCGTTAAGGAACCGGCCGCGATCAGGTCCTCAATCGTCATCTTGTCCGCCCGGAACTTCCGGATGGTGATCGTCGGGCTCTTAGGAGCGACCGGAGGGATGACGACGTTGACACGGGAACCGTCAGTAAGCCGGGCGTCCACCATAGGCGACGACTCATCAACGCGGCGGCCAAGCGGCGCCACAATGCGCTCCACAATTCGCATGATATGGGCATGGTCACGGAAACGGACAGAGCTCAGATAGAGCCGTCCTTCTTTCTCATAGTAGATCTGCTCCGCGTCGTTCACCATCACCTCGGAGATTTCAGCGTCCTTGAGCAAACCTTCAATGGGCCCTAGGCCAAGCACCTCGTCCGCCACCGCAGCGACGAGCTCATCGCGGACGGCTCCGACGATACCGGGCATCTCTTGCGCGATGAGCGATCGGGCCGCAGCCTCAACCGCCTCTCGCGCCTGGTCCGATTCGAGCCCCTGCAGCTTCGACGGGTCCAGCTCTTCAATCAGCCGCTGGTGCAACGTGAACTTGAGCTCATTTACCGCTTCAGTGCTCTGGGCCTTTCGCTCTGCAACCCGATCCGGCGCTCCATCGCTACCTGATTTTCGAGTCTGCCACGTAAATTGGCTCATCAGCGATGCTCTCCTCTCCCGCTCACCCGCTAGCCGGCGCGCCCAAGAAACCGTTCCAGGAAGCCCTTGCGCTCTCTAGGCGCGCCGGAAAGCGCGTAGGCGATATCTGTGACGGCGCGTGCGACGCGCGCGTATGGCTTCGCAATGACAATAGGAATACCCAACTGGTTGGAGTTGGCGACGTTGTAATCATGAGGAATGCGCCACGTCACGGTGTACTCCAGTACACGCTCCACATCTTCCTCGCGCAGACTGTTGGACGATGTGGAATGGTTGATCGTCAGCTTGACTTTATCCTCTGATACCTGAGCGGCGCGGAGCATCTCCAGCGCCAGCGCCGTGTCCTTAATGCTGGCGATGTCCATGCTGGTGACCAGCAGGATCATGTTGGCCAGCTCCAGTGTGGTAGCAATGAGTTCGTTGAAGGTGCCGGGCGTATCGATGATGATGTAGTCGTGGCCCTGCGCCAGCAGATCGATGATTCTCTCTATTTGCTGCGGCGTCACGCTGCGCCACTCTGTCGGGTGGAGGGGCGCCGGCAGGATCGTGACTCCCGTGTGGTGACGCACCAGGTAGTCCTTAATGGACTCCCGGTCCAACTCTTCAACGCGCCTCCCCAGATCAGCAATGCTGGTTTCGACTGCAATGTCCATCATGATGGCAACGTCCCCGAAGCGCGTGTCCATGTCCACCAGCACTACGTTGGCGCCGGTGGTGCGGACCAGAGCCGTCGCCAGGTTCGTCGCGATGGTCGTCTTGCCAATGCCGCCCTTGGCGCCGAAGATCGTCACCGTCGTGCCACGGGCTACAGGCTCGCTGACATCACTACCTACGTGTATCCGCTTCCGCTCTTCTTGCTCCAAAATGCCGAAGACAGCGCGCGAGACGTCCTCCGGCTTGATCGGTTTCATCAGGTAGTCCCGCGCGCCCGCCACCATCGCGCGCCGCACGGACGCAGCGTCGGAGAGGGAGGAGTAGACGACGATGGCCGCGGTGGAATTAGCCGACCCGAGCATTTCAATCGTCTGGAGCGCGCGCGCAACCGGCTCTTCCATGCTCACCAGGAAGACATCCGGCGATCGTTCTTGCGCAACGGTGACCGCCTCAATGCCATAGTCAGCCACACCCGTCACGGTAAACGTACCCACCTCAAGCGTGCGCTTGAGTTCAGCCCGAACGTCTAAGTCCGGGTCAATGATGACAACTTCAGGGTTTCGGGCCACGCTGTCCTGCCTCTCCGCAGTTCCACATTATTCCGGCTACGGCTAGAGCTCGTCGTCCGCTCGGAGAATGCACACGGACGGCGCAATCCCGGTTGGAGAGTTATCCTGGAAGGCCCGCACGGCAAGCCGGATCACGCCACTCATCTCCGCACAGAAGATCTGTTGCGCCTGCGCGGGCGTGAGCAGCAGTGTAACGGTGGCTGCCTGCGGGATTGGCTCAGGGACCGCACCACCGGGAACCCTCCCGTCGCCCTCCTCTGTTGCCGCGCCTTCGTCCTCGTCTTGCAGTCCGGGCGCCGTGGGGGCGATGTTTACAATCACCTGCTGCACGGCCAACACTTCTATGTTCTCCGCTATCAGCATGGCGCCAACATGGTCGGTCAGCACGTCCGCCGCGTTGTCAGGCACAAAGAAGATGTCCACATGATCGCCAGGGAGCACCAACCCGCCGGCGCCAACCACTAGATCAATACCAATGGCCATGCCACGCTTGTTCTCCTCTACGACGTAACTAAGGCTATCGCTGAGGGGCACGCTGGTGGTACCGGCCAGACTGGAGTTCAGCACCGAGGCGTTTGCCGCGATAGGGAACTGGACCAGCTTGCCAACTGTGTCCTGAATGCTGGTGAAGAACCCAATGCCTACAGAATTTTCTGCGGCCTCACGGACGCCCAGCATTTCAGCGGTAAGCAACGTGCCGGCCGGGATTGACTGTCTAGCGTACACCACCTGGATGTCGGTCTGGGTAGCAGTGCCTCCGCCAGACTTCGACACTCCAGCGTATACCAAGACCGCGCTCAGTACGGCTAAGATAAGAGCCAGGAACAAGAACCGTCGGTTCACCCGGCCTACTGCTGCGCCTGTCATTGCTCGTGCCATTGTGTCCCTCACTTACGTATGAGCTACGCGCTTTGCCCTGATCAGTTAGGGCGAAGCACCTTAAGGGTCATCCATGATATGTATCGGTAGGCTCCAGCCAAGCTTTACGCCTGGCTCTCATGAACAGCGCCGCGATTGCGGCCAAGCCGCCCGCCAGGTGCTGGGCCCGCCGGATACGCAGGAAGGGCCTCGACTGGTCGAGGCCCTTCCCAGCATGTTCTGCTAACTGACTTAGCAGGATCCGTCGAGGCAGTCGACGGCACCATCAAAGGCGCCGATGATGGCCTCTCGGAAGGCGATTACGGCAGCCACGACCACGCCAATGGAAATGACAGCCATGATCAGGCCGTACTCCGCCAGGGTCTGGCCCTCTTCGTCCTTCATGCTGGCTTCCAGGTTGTGCCAGCCGACCAACGCCCGCAGCAGTGCTTCATTGAGAAAGCGCATTCTTTAGTCCTCCTTCCCTAGCAGCTCCGACGCGGACGCCGGGCGTTTCTTCAGACCTTTATCCTCTACCATCATCGGAAGAAACCAGGAAGTCTGAAGGGGTAACCCGTATTTAGAGGGAGGAATTCCCTTAAGGGAGATCGCCTATCCTAGCAAGGCCGCTGCCAGCCCAACTCGGCCGAGCTCTCGCCATTCTGGTCGTCTAGGATCAGACGGCGGGCCCGTTGGCGGAAGGGCGGTGAGGGAGCGATCTCTCCCGGCAGGCGGGGGATGAGTCGCGCGACCTCCAGGAGCGGCTCCAACTCCGCCCGGTAAGCCGCGTGCCGTTCCAGACAGGCTTCCAGATCCGCCTCGCTGCGCCGGAGGGCTTCCAGGCACTCGGCCAGTGCTTCCATGAGCTCCATCTCATCCATGCGCCGCTGCCGCCTCCGCTGCCGCCTCCGCCTCGTCGCGCTGCATCTGCTTACGCAGGGTGTTCAGTGCCCGGTGTTGGATCACGCGTACCGCCGCCACACTCTTACCCACGATCTCCGCCACCTCTCGATAGTCCAGGTCCTCAACAAACCGGAGCATGATGACCTGCCGTTGTTCGTCTCGTAGCCGTATGATAGCCGCCCGTACACGTTCTCCCTCCAACCGCTGGTGAATCGCTTCTTCCGGATTTCTTTGGCTTCCATGGTCTATCAGCGTCTCCGGCAGCTGGGCGCTCTCCTTACGGGAGCGCAGGTAGCTCACTCCTAAGTTATGGGCGATGCGCAGCAACCAGGAGACAAACGGCGCGCCACGAATCTCGTAGCGGTGAATCGCCTCCCATCCCTGTAGGAAGGCCTGCGCCGTGAGGTCTTCCGCCTCTGCCGCGTTACCCACCATATAGTACAGGTGCCGATAGACCCGAACCACATGAAGGTCATAGAGCGCGCCAAACGCGCCTTTGTCCCGTGCAGTGGCCCGCTGCACCAGGGTACGCTCATCGATATCTTGCGGGGAGATGACCTTGAGCATGCGTATCAATCCTTAAACGGAATCGTTCAGACCAGCGTTACGCTTTATTGTGAGGGTGTTTTCCTCCAACCATGAGGGAACTCCCTAATCACTAGGATCGGCAGAAATAGGGGCGGACTAGAGGGGGTACGCTATAGGAAACGTGAATTTTCTGTTAATCGCGCGGCCATATGCGCCCGCGCATGGGGTTGTCAGGGAGTGTCTCTTGCCCTGTTCCACCGTCATCTGACGAGGAAGCGCTTGGCTGAGAAGCCTCTGTGGGCTCTCCTGAACCGCCCTCGGAAGGCGCAGGGGCGCCCTGTGGCGGCGGCGGGCTGTCCGGGGGAGCTTCACCGGCCTCCCGAAGGACGTTCGGTATAGGAGCAGGGCTAGTTTCTTCGGGAGCCTCATAGCCATCTAGCTCGAACTTGAACGAATAGGGGCCGATGTTAAATGACTCGCCGGGAGCCAAGATGGACCAGCCTCCTCCCACTGACCCGGTCACGGTCAGACGCATGAGCTCATGCACCATTAGCTGCTTATCCCGGATCCAGACCCGAGCCAGCTCAGGCGCGATCTCTTCTTCGCTACCCTCCTCCACCGGGAGCCGGATCAGGCAACGATGACCTGAGCCAATGCTGACGGGAGCGCCGCCGACAGTGAACGTTTGCCCGGCCAACGGGCCGCTGACGACACGCAGGGCGCCCAGCGGCTCTTCCACCACCGCAGGAGGCGGCTTCTCTGTTGTGGGTGTCTGGTCCCAGAGCTGGCGCAGCGCCCCATGCTGTATCGCCTCCTCGCCTGCGGGAGGAGGCTCTGGTGCCTGAGGAGCCGGTTCCTCCTCAGGCCCATCGCGCGTCGGCGGCTCGATTGGGGTCTCTTGCTGTGTCTCGCGCTTTCGTCGGCTTCGTAGCAACCGGAGCAGCAGGAACGCGATCAAGACAGCGCCAACCGCGACTGCTCCGGCCGGCAGGTAACGGTCTAGGTTGTTGACCAGGTCCACGCCGCCGGTGCTCAGCAGTATGCTTCCGCTGGCAATCGCACCGTCCGCAGTGGTGGCCTTCGCCTCTACCGTATGGTCGCCGTCCGCAACGGACATGGGATCATAGGTGAACAGGTACGGCGGTTCGCTTAACTCCGCCACCTGCTCGCCATCGAGCAGGAAGATGACGGACACGACAGGTTCCGCGGAAATCACCTGGGCGGTAAACGTCCCTTCCGCTTCACTCAGACCAACGCATATCTGCTGCAGACAGACGTCGCGCTCTCCGCTGCCCGTCTGCTCTCCGATGGTGACGTCAATGCGCAGCGTGGCCGGCGCCGTTTCGTCAAACGACAGGCCGGAGAGGTCCAGGCTCAAGACATACTGACCTCGCAGCAGTTCGGCCACTCCTTGATAGAGTTGGGCTAGACCTTCGGGTGATGGCGTCACATCAAACTGGCCGCCGCTCATCTGAGCTAACTCTTCCAGGTAACCAGCGTCGATATCATTGCCAAGGCCGATGGTGAACAGAGGGACGCCCAGCGGCTCGCTCGTCGCCAGCGCCTCCGCCCGGGGAATATCGCTCCCATAGTCCAGGCCGTCGGTGAGCAGGACCACCGCCCTACGGTTGGTTTCAGCTCCGGCCGCCTGGCTTAGGCTCTCAACGGTTGCATCATAAAGTGCGGTGCCGGCAACCGCGGCTATCGTCAGGTTATTGATAGCGGCCGCTACTGCTGCCCGATCTTGGGTGAAGCCTAGCACTGACACAACCGTATGGCCGAAGGCGACGACTGCGACGCTGTCCTGAGGCCCCAGCCCGTCCAGGAAGCTTTGAGCGGCGGCCTTCGCCTGATCCAGCGGGGCGCCCTCCATGCTATGGCTCACATCAAGCGCCAGAACGACGGCGATGCCCAGGGTGCTGTCCACGCCCTGGCTCACTGTGGTGATCGGCACCACCTGGCCATCCAACTGGACCACAAACGCCTCCGTGGTCAGGTCGGACACAGGACGGCCGTCCTCGCCCAGCACCGCCACCACCGCTTGGACGCCGGCCTCCTCACCCGTGGTAAGGCTAGCCACCTCCACCGTTAGGGAGGCTTCCTGCGCACGGACGACGGTAGGTACAACCAGTAACGCTAGCAAGGTGAACAGCAGCCACGCCCGGCGGGCTAAGCCACGGCGCTGCTTCGCGACAGGCTCGCTCCGCTGTAACACACCGTGCGATTCTCCCGTTCTGATCTGAATAGACATGGAACTTGCACTTGACATATCAATGATGGCTATGACACAATGCGGCGCGATCCGACAGCATCGGTGCGAACCGATCGTTGGTGGCTGTCGAATCAAGCGTCCAACAGTAGTATCGGCTAAAGAACCGCACCGTTCAGGGCAAGGATGTCCAGATCTCGTGAACGACGCTGGGGAGCAGGATGCGAGCCTGGCGCGCGAAACGGGCACTGAGGCTATGGGTGCCAACTTACTCCAGCGATCTACAGCCACTCTTTATGAATGGCTGCGAGATCGGGCTACGGGCCTAGGGGGCGCGCGTTCAGGAGGCGGGGCCTGGCTGGCGTCCCCTGGCCCAATCCGCAAGACAACAGAATAGACCTCCGAAAGGGCACGGCGTGGGAAACCACGCCTGGTCGCAAGGCCCCCGGCAATTTGTCCGGGCGCAAAGCTCCGGGTCTACTCCCACAGCGGGAACGACGGCCGAGCTGCCGAAGAGGAAAAATCGGAGGATGTTCAGCCGTCGCCTTCGCGCTGAAGCCGGCGGCTTTCTTGTTTAGCCATGGGTACCATAGCTGGAAGATGCAGCCACTGGGCACGCCGCGCTATTGTGGCCGGCGGCGTGCTCGCCCTGCTCCTCCTCTGGAGTGGGGTCATCTCCTCCGGCGCCGCCTCCGGCCCCGTGAGCGAGACCTCCTCCACCGCCTCCGGCCCCGTAAGCGAGACCTCTTCCAGCACGGCCGGCCCCGTGAGCGAGACCTCTTCCACCGCCGCTGGCCCCATGAGCGAGACCTCTTCCAGCATGGCCGCGCCGCAGCCTACCCCCACCTACGTCTCAGAGCTTGCGCCGGCGGTAGCGATAGCTCCCAGAGAGCCGGCCACACTGCCGGCGACCGGCGTCGCCAGCGGTGGCGTTGGGCCTTGGCCCAAGCTTTCCGGCTTAGCCCTGGCGTTCCTGGGCGCCTTCTCCATCTATGCAGCACTGGTCCTCCGCCCTGAAGATGCTCGATAAGCCCGCTGTTCAACCTTTGTCGTTGGCCTGTCGATACTCCATTTGCGGCCGCTGCAATGGGGCCGTCGCGGAGGCCTCTGTGTCCAACCCTCTCAGTCGAGTGTTTCAGCGCCAGTCTCTACGCGACCATGTCCGCCGTTCCTTAGAGGCCGGCGTCGGCCTGTATCACACCACATGGCGACTGGAGAGCGACAGCACCCACATGGCGAACACGCTCATTGTCTGGTGTCGAGAGGTGTTGGGCCAGACCCACCGGCCGTACGGCCTGGACTACGTCACACTGACGCTTGCCGTCCTGGATGAAGATAATGTCCAGCAGGCCAGCTCCAACTGTGGCATTCTCCGCCCTCAGGACTTCTATAGCGAGGGAGCGGCGGAGACCCAGATTCACGAAGTACTGCTCCAATGGACCGGTGCGCAGGTCCCTGAGAGTAGCCGGCTGTCAGCGGTGCTCTTCAGTTGGGGCGACCTAACCCGAGAGCTGCTGCTCTCTGCCTGAGAGCGCACGGTTCAGCTTCGCCGTTTCCGTGCGATGATCTACGTAGGATGAAACAGAGAACGAAACACGTGTCTAGAGATGAGGTTCACACATGACCGCTGAAACTACTGCCTCCATCACCAGAGGAGCGAAAGACGTCTCTTCCGCCCCTCCCACTCCGTTTGTGGCACAACCCACCAGTATCGATGACACCGGGCTTGACCTGGCGCTACTCGTTGACCTGGTACTGAAGGCGATCCACTTCTCCGGCCGGCCCTCCGGCAGGCAGCTAGCAGAGCAGCTTGCCCTATCTTTCCCTGTCATGGAAGAGGTGATCACCTTCCTGCGCCAGGAGCAAGCCGTGGAGGTCGTCGGTAGTGCGGGAGTCGGTGAGCAGGCCTACCAATATGCCCTCACGGGGCGCGGCGTTGAGAAAGCTGAGGAGGCGCTGGGAAGAAACCAATATGTCGGCCCGGCGCCGGTGCCCTTTTCATTATATATAGACATCCTCAAGCGCCAGTCCATCAGGGATGTCCATATTGACCGCGACACCTTCCGCGACCGGCTATCGCACCTAGTGCTGAGCCGGAAAGTGCTGGCGCCGCTAGGGCCGGCTGTGAACTCCGCCCGGTCCGTCTTCATCTACGGAGAGCCCGGCAACGGCAAAACCTCGATCACGCTAGCCATCGGCACGATGCTTCCCGGCCAGGTGCTGATACCCTACGCCATTGAAACACACGGACAGATCATCAAGGTCTTTGACCCGCGCCTGCACCACCCGGTTGCTGAGGAGACGGATGAAGACCACCGGCTGGCAGGCTCCGCACAACGCTCGAACGGGTTAGAGCGCCGCCGCGACCGACGCTGGGTGCAGACCAAGCGCCCCATCGTGACGGCCGGAGGGGAGCTAACGCTGGAGGACCTGGAGTTGCGCTACTCTCCGGTATCTAAGTTCTACATTGCCCCCCTACAGTGGAAGGCGAACACCGGCGTGCTCGTCATCGATGACTTCGGCCGCCAGGCGGTGCAGCCGCAGGAGCTGCTGAACCGCTGGATCGTCCCCATGGAGCAAGGAGTCGATCACCTCTTCCTCCATTCCGGCGATACCGTGGAGGTGCCGTTTGAGACGCTCCTCATCTTCTCCACGAACATCCCGCCCGGCAAACTAGGAGACGAGGCGTTCTTCCGTCGCATCCGCCACAAGGTGCAGGTGCCAGACCCGTCGGAGGAAGAGTTCCTGGAGATCCTCCAGCGCGTCTGCAAGGAGCGTGACGTGCCGTACTCCGACGAAGGCGCCCGCTACCTGATGGACGTCTACTACCACAAGACCGGCCGGAGCTACCGGGGATGCCACCCGCGCGATCTCATCGATCTGCTGAGCGACATCACGAGGTTCTACGGGGAGAAGCCCGCCCTGACGCCGGAGTGGATCGACCTGGCCAGCTCCTCCTACTTCGTCGACACTGAAGTTTAGTGCCCGCAGGCAGCCACACACAGGAAGGCCCGCCGATTGGCGGGCCTTCCTGCAAGCTGCTTCGCGGCTCACCTACGGCGGGCCGACAAAGATCATGGTCATGTTCTTCCTTCGGTAACGCCCCGTAGCTTCGATTTGAGGGTGGCAGCGTAGAGCTCGACGGAACGGTTCCCATCCGTATCGATCAAGGGAAATTAGGTACCGCTACCGCATTACGCTTAGGATGGCGGCGTAGCACTGGGTGCAGGGTCGGTGGCGATGATGTAGTATAGTCCCGCCATGGAGCCGCGCATCCAGTACGCGCAGACCAAGGACGGCGTGAGCATGGCCTTCTGCGCGATGGGCGAAGGCCCCGCTCTCGTCCGGATGCCAGAGGTCCCCTGGAGCCATATCCAGCTGGAGTGGCAGCTCCCCGAGGTGCGCCGCTCCTCGAGAAATGTGGAAGGTTAGGAGAAGTCCGGTCGTGACCACTCAGGAAGGGACGCGCCAAATGAAAAGCCCGAACGATAGCCCTCGGATCGCGCCGCTTGAGCCCCCCTACGACCCCGAGGTCGCCCAGATACTCAAGCGGATGATGCCCCCGGAAATGGAGCCTCTGAAGCTCTTTCGCACGGTGGCGCATAACCGCTACATCCTCGATAAGCTGCGTAGCACTGGCGCCTACCTCCTGAACTATGGGGCCCTTGACCCGCTAGAACGCGAGATCGTTATCCATCGCACCTGCGCGCGGTGCGGCTCAGAATACGAGTGGGGGGTCCATGTATTGGCATACGGGCAGCCCCTCGGCCTCTCCGAGAAGCAGATCGAGGCCACGGTCACCGGCTCGCCCGACGACCTGGTGTGGTCGGAGCGCCAGTCCCTGCTTCTGCAGCTAGTCGACGAGCTACATGAGACCGCTACCGTATCCGACGGACTGTGGAAGAAGCTCGCAGAGAACTGGAATCCCTCCCAGCTCATCGAGCTCTTGGCAGTCGTGGGCCAGTACCATACCGTCTCGTTCTTCACGAACGCCGTGCGGGTCGAGCGTGAAGAGGGTGCTCCCGCGTTCCCTGCACGCGCCGGCACGAAGCCAGAGCCCTGAACGCGGGTGAGCCGGTGGCGGCTGAGATCTCTCCCTTCGTTCTCGTTCATTTCGGAGGCATCCCCCCCTGTGGAGAAGAGTAGGAGATACGCGCCCACCATCAGTGGCGGAGGCCACCTGAGGATCTCGGTTTAGCCGACTCTGAAATCGAGCGGGAGTAGCTCGGTTCGGGAGAGCATCTGCTTCCCAAGTATTTACGCCTGAACACTAGAGCGCCGTATCTGTGGAGGCGAGCACTAGAGCGGGGTGTTATCGGCTGTGGGTCTGTTCGCCTGACGGCGAAACCGGATGCTTTGCCTCGGTCATGAGCGTAGCGTAGAAAAGGCGCACGCCGAGGTGTTAGATTGGAGTCCAGACCGAGTTTCAGACGGGCGACATCGTGATCTACGGCGAGGAGGTAGAAACCACTGAGTTTCGGTGAGGTTATTTCGTCCGTGTTCTCGAACTACACGAACGTCGAGGGACGCGCACCGCGTTCGGAGCACTGGTTCTGGGTGCTCTTCGCCACGGAAGGCGAGGCGCCGCCCAAGACGTGAACCCGGAGCAGCTGCGCGACCTCGGCTTCCAGCTGGAGGGCCGTGCACCAGGGGGCGAGTCAGGCGGCGCATGGTTCGCGATCGCTGCCGATGGCGCGCGCGTCGTCCTGAAGTGGTTCGCCGACGAGGGCGTGGCCGACCGCTACGCGGTGCTCCTCCCCGCCCTCGACGTGCTGCGTTCGCGTGGCGTGCCTGTGCCCGAGTACCCGTTCGTGCGCGCCGTTGACGGGTGGACGCTCTCCGCGCAGCAGGTGCTGCCGGGACGATCGTTCCCGATCGCGCCGCCCCCGTTGGTCGACCGGATGATCGAGTGCGTTGCCGCCGCCGCCGGCATCGTCGGCGGTCCGCAACCGGCACCAGCGCTGCAGGGGTGGGGCGAGTTCGTGATCCACACCCTCACGGTCGGCGAGGACGGCTGGGCGCAGCACGACTCGCTCCGAGCGCACTCCGATCGCGCCCGTCGCATCATGGACTTCGTCGAGTCGGTCGGCGCCGACGCCGAGCCGTCATGGTTCCCGACGAGCGGGCTCGTCCACTTCGACCTGCACACCGACAACGTGCTCGCCCTCGATGACGGCACGCTCACCGGGATCGTCGACTGGGAGGGTGCGTGCGCGGGCGATCACCGCTTCGACCTCGTGGCGTTCCGCTGTGGTCATTGTCCAGCCGGACACGGTCGTTCGCTGGCACCGCACCGCCTGGCAGCGTTACTGGACATGGAAGAGCCGCCGTCGCGGTCCTGGACGTCCGCGCCTGTCGGCTGAGCTTCGTGCTCTGATTGAGCGGCTCGCCCGCGAGAACCCTCGTTGGGGCAGCGTCCGCATTCAAGGCGAACTACGCAAGCTTGGCTACGACGTCGGCGCAGAATCGATCCGGCGCTACAGACGGCGGGCGGGGCTCCGGCCGCCAGCACAATCCTGGCGGACCTTCCTCCGCAACCACGCCCCGCACATCTGGGCGGCCGACTTTTTCGCCGTCCCCGCCGTTGGCTTGCAGACGCTGTACGTGTTCTTCTTCATCAGCCATGGACGCCGAAGGCTGGTGCATCTCAACGTGACGGCGCATCCCACTGCGCGGTGGGTCTGGCGCCAGCTCATCGCGGCCACTCCCTGGGGCGAACAGCCCCGCTATCTAATTCGGGACCGCGACCGCTGCTACGGCGTTACCTTCGTCCGCGACGCCGCCCAGCTCGGGATCGAGACGCTGCTGACCCCCGTCCGGGCACCCAAGGCGAATGCTATCGCCGAGCGCCTGATCGGCACCTTGCGGCGTGAGTGTCTGGACCACCTGATCACATCAACGAGAGGCACCTTCGGCTCGTCTTGAAGGAGTACGCAGCGCACTACAATCAGGGGCGACCGCACCGCTCACTCGGCTTGGTGCCGCCGAACGGGTCCCCTGTCCGCCTGGTAGAGCCGGATCGCGGCCGGGTCAAGGCGCATCCAGTGCTCGGCGGTTTACATCATGAATACGAGTGGGAGGCTGCCTGAGCGGACCGGATGAATATTGAGCCCCCACAGGATGGTCGATCTCGGTCGCGCCCACGGCGGCGAGCGCCGCGCCGACGATCTTTCGGACGCTTGACTTTCGTCGCCAGCAGAGTGAGTGATGTTGCTGAAGGAACGACGCGACGTGATGGGCAGCAACGATAGGATTCAGACCCCTACCTTGTGAGTGAGGAAGGTCTGATGCCGTCGTACCCATCCTGTACGGCCTACCGTCAGACGAGGCGATGGAAGGTGCCGAACGCGACGAGATCGTACTCGCCGGGCGGTGAGGTCTACCCCAACTGCTACTATCGACGCTGCCTCATCGCGTTCGAGCGCGCGGCAATTCGCCTAGCCGGATGCGGCACACCGTGGCTGGAATAGGCCCCCGACCCCCGGACTTGAGATCCGGAATCCTAACGAGACGGATCAAGAATTCTTCGATCGACTGCCAACGTGGCTGACACGGACGACATCTGGGCACCCACAGGCCCGCACGACTATCTGCCTGGTAATTAGGTGCACAGGTCGGACGGTAGGGAGATACGGATGGGGCTGCGCGGCAGCTCCCAAAGTCAACAAATTAGGCGAACTCCGACCGTATTGAACAGAGATGTTCCGGTCGGCAGGGCTTCAATCGGCGCAGGAGAGCTTTGACAACCATCCTCCGCCGTCGCTGAGTTGTTCCCGATCGTCCCTCCGACGACTCCTTTTGCGGCGGACGCATAACAGCGCCGCCGCCAGACCTGCTACGGCTCGCGAAGCCAGTCGGCTTTGTGATCCACGCTGGGATTGTCGGTAATGTTTATCTGCTCGGACCCGTCCGCGTTCATAACGAAGATCTCTAAGTTGGAGGCGTCGACGAGCCTCGTGAAGGCAAGGCGCGCACCATCCGGCGCCCAAGCCGGATCGAATTCCCGCTCCGGACTTTTCGTGAGGTTAACTGCGTTAGATCCATCGATGTTCATCACGAAAATCTCGTCGTTGCCGTTGAGGGTTGAAGTAAATGCCAGCTTTGTGCCATCCGGTGACCAGGTTGGATCGGAGTCGTTATGAGCACGATCTGTCAGGCGGACGACGTCGCTTCCGTCAGAATTCATAAGGTAGATCTCGCCGTCCTGCCCGCTGAAGGCTATGCGAGAGCCGTCAGGCGACCATGCCGGGGAGTCTCCGGACATAGTGGTCAGCTGTGTGACGGCACCGCTGTCGACGTCGATAACGTATACATGCCATTGTGACCGGCCGACACGGATGTCAAATCGATACGATTGAAAGGCAATGCGACGGCCGTCTGGCGACCACTCAGGATGAAGATCCCAGGACCTGTGATCAGTGAGGTTGAATTCGCCGGTTCCATCAGCGTTGACTATGTATATCTCGAAGTTGTCAGGGGGGTGTAATCTGGTGAACGCTACCTGCGTTCCATCTGGAGACCATGCGGGATCGTTGTCGCCGTCCGGAGAGTTGGTAAGCCTCGTCGGATTCGATCCATCTCCGTTCATGATGTACACCGCACCCGCATCGTTATCTCGATCGGTGCTAAAGACGATCCGGTCGTTGCTTTGGTCGCCGCACGCGTAGGAGAGCATGACCGTTGCCACAAGCAGGGCGAGCGGGCTCAGACGTATCGGCCAAACGAGACTTGCTGGGCGTTGTTCCAATCTCCAGCTGTCGAATCGCCGGATGGGATTAGGTCGGAGTTGCCACATAAGGATGGTGTTGTGGATAGCCACGTGATCGCCCGCGGCGGCGAGAGGTTCCGCCAAACGACGGCAGGGCCGGGGGGCATACCCGACCCTAACCGCGAAAGGAGACAGCATGCCTAGAGTGGTCGGATCGCTCTGCCGAGTCTAGCTCTCGAAGCGGCTATTCTGGGAGGGGTCAAGCCGACCGACCGTTCGGTATGCGTCGGTCGAAAGATATTCCAAATTTGCTATCCTGTCAATAGACGCGCGAATCTGTCATCAAGATCGAGCGGCACCGGGGTCTACTGGTACCGAGCGATACGCTCGCTGGCGAATGATTCTACATCCGAGTTAAGATGTCGTCGGTTAGAATTCGACTACCCCTGTCGACCGCTCCTCGAGACCAGATAGCCTGAAGGTGTGAGCCAGTGAACGAATCCGTCCCCGAAACGTGTGACGTTGTGGTCATCGGTGGTGGCCCGGCTGGATCGACAGCGGCGGCTCTATTGGCAATTGCCGGTCGCGATGTGGTCTTGCTGGAAAAAGAAACTTTTCCACGCTACCACGTGGGCGAGTCGTTACTAGGAATCGCCCCAACAATTCTCCAGCGTCTCGGCGCGAGGGAAGAGGTCGAAAGTCGTCGCTTTGTGCGGAAGTACGGGGGCAGCTTCATCTGGGGCAAGAACCGGGAACGGCCCTGGCATTGGCGCTTTGCTGAAGTACCCGGCAACCCGACCTACTCCTACCATGTGCGCCGCGCCGAGTGCTTCTGTCAAACGCCATCCGACGGGGGTCCAACGTCTATCAAAACCATCGGGTCACGCGTCTGCTTCACGCGGACGGCCGAGTCGTTGGAGTCGCCTACTCTCGGCCTGACGGGACCGAAGGCGAGGTCAAGTCCGCCTACACCCTGATCGCCACTGGTCAGGACAGTCTCGCTCTGGAACGGTCTCATAGCTTGCAGTACAACGAGGACTTCAAAAACATCGCGGTGTTCTCCTATTATTCCCCCGCCGTCGCCGTGCCGAACTGGGACCCCGATGAGCCTCGGGGGAATCAGATTGTCGTCGCTTTTGAGCACGGGTGGTTCTGGGTCATTCCGCAAAACGAGCACTACAGTAGTGTTGGGGCCGTCGTCTCCCATCGAAGCTTCCAGCAACTTCAACAGATGGGGAGTGAGGCCTTCCTAGACGCCATGATCGCGCTTTGTCCACACGTCGCCGCCTTGGTCTCCGATGCTCGCCGGATAGAGCCCGTGAGGGTGATTCGTGACTATTCCTTCACGTTCAAAGACTACTGTGGACCCGGGTACTTCCGGGCTGGCGACGCCGCTGTCTTCGTAGATCCGCTGTGGTCTTACGGCGTCTCAAACGCGATGCGGACCGCCGTGCTAGCGGCTTGTAGCATCAATAGTCTTCTGGGGGCTACGCCTGGTGCTCGAGAAGAGGTCTTGCAAGGCGCCTACCAGGACACCCTCAAGTCGTTCTATGATCATATGATCCGTCTGCTTCTCTACTTCTACAACGCCCACCGCGATATGCGTTCCTATTTCTGGAAGACCCACAACCTGAGCTACGCAATCCGCGAGAGTTCGCATAAGCAGACCTTCATCAAGGTGTTATCTGGCGGCAGCTATCTGCTTCACGACAAACTAGAGCAACGATCGAGCGAGGCTGACTCTATCAGCGAATCCGCTCGTGAAGTCTTCGACCGGTTCGCGATGGAAGGAGACCGCGTCCCTTTGAACGACAGCGAATGGACTGACGTCGCCATTGCGGAGGTATTCGACAGCCTTGCAGACCCGCACTCGTCAGCGATACCGTCAGCCGACGCACGATTGGTGGCCAACTACCCGCTCAAAAGTTACCTATACGTGGATCCAGAGAAGCTCGTCGCTCAGGCTCTCGTCAGCGTCTACCATCAGAATCGACTGACTACTCTTTCTTCTGTTGCCTTAGACGTGGTGCGTGAGGCTGACGGCCGGATAGAGGTCTCGCAATTGCTCAAAAAGGTTGCCGCGAATCTGAGCGTGTCGGCAAGCACTGTACATGACGAGCTGAAAGTTCTCCTCGACAGCGGCATCATTCGCGCTGAAAAGTGAGTCAGTTACGGTCACGGCTCCAACTTGAGGCGCTGGAGAGTACAATGCGTCTCGACCTGCCCGAGCACCGTCGAGAAAGTTACGTGGACAGAGCGGCCGAAACGGCCGCCATTTCGAAAGGAGGACGGAATCATGTGGGATGCCCTGATTACAGTGGGTAACCTGATCTTCCTTCCGTCTCTGATCCCAACGCTGCTGAACAAGAACGCTTATGTGCCGCGCCTGACCTCCACCGTCAGTTTTATCGGCACCTCTATTATCGTCGTTGGGCTGGTCGGGGAAGAACTCTACGCCAGCTCGATCGTATTGTCTCTCATCGGTCTGATGTGGCTCTTGATTCTGGTCGTGCGCGGACGGCAGCCGGTGCCGAGTCCGGCAGATGTCGGCCCACAGTCGGCAGCGCGACAGAGCGCTGACTAGTCGGTCGGAACGGAGCCCCCCTAATGATCGTGTGCGCGTCTTGACCCAGAACTTGGACTGCTACATTATGGCGTCGGGGTTGGCGAGATCGTCCGGCCAGCCCGGCTGGTAAGTGTGGCTAAGAAACTAATCCTTTTCGATCTTGACAACACGGTGTTGTGGAGCGGCGACGCCACGGCACGAGCCTTCAAGCAGGCGTTCGCCGATCTCTTCGGGGTCGAGGATGCCTTCGCCGGTATAGACCTGCAGTATGCAGGCCGCACGGATACGATCATATTGCACGAGGCTCTTGATCGTCATGGCGTTTCTGGCGAGGTCGAGGACCTGACTCGTCAATTCAGACAGCGATACCATGAGGTTCTTCCCGGTTGCCTGGCAACGGCTGAGGCGAAGCGTACTCCCGGAATTGAGGAGTTGCTCACAGGTCTGGCCGAGGCGGGCGCCACACTAGGTCTAGTGACGGGCAACTCCAGGCAAGCTGCCATGCTTAAGATCGAGCACTGCGGCGTCGACTCCAGCCACTTTGCCGATGGGGCGTTCGGCGACGACGACGAGGATCGAAGCGTGTTAGTGGGCATGGCGATGAAGCGACTCGCCGCTGAGGCGGATCCGAAGACCGTGGTTATGGTCGGCGACACACCCTCGGACGTGAAAGCCGCTAAGAACAACGGCGCAACGTCGATTGCGGTGGCCACGGGAAAGTGGTCAGTCGATCAGTTAAAGGAAGCGGGCGCGGACATCGCCTTTGAGGACTTCTCAGATTGGCGCGGCGCTCTACAGAGCTTTCTGGCTTAGCTTTCGTCGACGGTAACTGTCCCATTCAGACCGTCAACTGTGACGGATTGGCCATCCTTTAACGCCGTCAGTGCGCCCTCCACTCCGATCACGGCAGGCACGCCAAACTCCCGGGCCATGATGGCGCCATGAGAAAGGGCGCCGCCAATCTCGGTGATGACCGCGCCGATTACGGGGAACGCGCTGGTCCAGCCAGGATCGATCGCGCTTGCGACGAGCACATCACCTAGGGTGAGAGAATCTACCTCGTCGAGGCGGTGCAGGATCCGGGCCGGTCCTGATGCCACGCCAGGGCTCGCGGGAGTGCCTTCCAGGACCAACTGACCGTCCGTAGCATGCCTGCTCGCCACGGCCTCGGGCAGTAGCTCCTCCGATTTCCCGCGAACGAACATCGGCGGGAGCGCCTCGTAACTCGGGAAAGTGGCCTTGCGTGACTGAACCTTGTTCTTGCAGTATTCGGCTCGGCCATCGTCCATCACCGCCTCAAGAATCTCCGGCTCCGATAGGAAGAACACGTCTACCCTATCGGATAGCGCACCCCGCGGGACGAGCCGGTCACCGAAGGCCAGGAACATCCGCCGATAGCGTGAGATACATGGGTCCGCGACTTTGCGCTGATTCTCGCGACATGCAAGGTAGGCGAGGCTGTACTTTTGGACTGCCCGAAAGGCCCGTTTCTTGAACCAACCCCAGCGTTGCGAGGATAGAGCCCTTTCGACCTTGGCGGTGGCTTCCAATCTTCGCTGAATCTGTGCCTCGAGCTCGGAGGTTGGTGAACGGTCGTCCGGCAGTTTCACTATCGCTTTCAAGATACGGATGACCTGCGTCGGATCTTCCTCCCACGAAGGAGGCTCTATCGTCAGCGCTTCCCTTCTGTACCCGTACTCGTCCAGGAAGCCACTTAGCGCGTTCAAGAACGTCTCGGCTTGCGGCACACCTTTCAGCTCGTCTAAGAGATCCTTCGTGTCTATACGCTCAAACGCACGAGCCACGACGGGATCCCCGGCGGCGACGCGAGAGACCTCCCACATCGCCCCGGCTGTCTTCACGCTGATGTTGTCCGGGACGCCTGCCTGGAGGCTGGCGAACAGCTCCTCGTGACCCGGCCCGTACCACTCCTTCAGCAGCATCGTCAGGAGGGCATCGATCATCAACTTGTAGTGGAAGATCCATCCGACGTATCCTAGCTCGTGGCGGGCGATCAGCCTCCGAAGCACATCGCGATAGCGGAGCAATTCCTCCAACGACGCGTTCAGGTCGATAGGGTCGAGTTCGGTTCGGATCTTATCGAGGATGTCTGCGCTCTCGCGCTCGAAGAAGTGGTAGTTCCTGAACAGGCTCTGGTTCGGGCGCAGCACCAGGACCCGCAACTCCCCCCATAGCCTCTTCCACCACCGGAACGGCATGGAGGCGATCTCTTCCCGCTCCCAGGATGGGAAGTGATTCATCGACTCTTGCGTCCGCAGAAACGGTGGTTCGTACTGGACACGGAGCTTCAGGTAGTCGGTGTTCGTGTACGCCCGGCCGCGATAGTAGCGAAACAGAGGAACGTTCTCTAGCTCCTTGTATCCCCGTGTCCGGTCGATGATCGTTTCCATCGCTTCTGGCCACCAGATCACGAAGGAATATCCCGCGGGTGTGAATCTGCCGCGCAGGAAGTTGTCTCCGTAATACCGGCTCCACACCGCGTCGGAACGCGGCGGACGGGGATTGTATTGGAAGTGATCGCGGCAGGGCTCGATGACGTCCTCGTCTGCCAAGCCTCGGATAGCTCGTGCCTGAAGCGTGTAGAAGCGCCCCTCCCGATAGGCCCACTCCATGTCCACCGGATGTTGGAAGTTCTTTTCGACTGACAAACCAATGCGGCAGAGCTCCGATATCAGTTGGTCACTAAGTGTTTCCGTTACCGCTTCGGTCTTGTTCGAACCCCCAGCAGGTGCGGCGATCCGCTCAATCACATCGAGACTCGCCTTGTCCACAACGAACCTATCGGGATCACGTCTACCTAGCGCAAGAGTCTCGGCGAGCCCAGTCACCGCTTCGATCACGATCTTGCTCTCATCGCCGCTGGGCATCTCAGCCGTGAACAGAATCCCCGCGACCTCCGCATCAATCATCTCCTGAACGACGACCCCGAATTGTACAGGCGTGTGAGGGACACTCAACGCACCCCTGGTGACGATCGCCTCAGGGGTCCAGTACGATGCCCAGACATCTTTCACCGCGTCCAGAACGTGGTCCTCTCCAGCGACGTTCAGAGCGGTGTGATATTGACCAGGGAGACTCACAGCCGGCGACGAGCGCACGGCAACGTGCTTAGAGATGTCCGAGCCGACCAGCCGCTTGTAAGACGCAACGATCTCCGCTTCCAAATCGGCCGGCATCGTTGATTGCATGAGGTGGTCAGTCAGCTCGGCACTCAATTTGCGCGCGTCCTTGATGTCCGCTGACGCGATACGATCTTTCCTGGCGTTGATCAGGTTCTCGAGCCCAGTCTGCTCCATGAACTGCCGGTAAGCTGCGCAACTAATGCAAAACGCTGACGGTACTTCGAACGCGCCTTGGGCCAACCTGCTCAGTCCAAAGGCTTTGCCTCCAACGGCGGTCGCGTCCGCTTCTCCAACGTCCGCCAGCGGAGCTACTAGGCCTGTGACGTTGCCATCGCCGGGGGATTGTGCCATGTCGTCCCTACGTCTACTGGGCGACGTATCCGCCATCGATAGGGAGCACGGCGCCCGTGACGAACGACGATTCGTCAGACGCTAAGTAGAGAACTCCCTGCGCTATCTCTTCCGGCTGAGCGATCCGCTTCAAGGGAATTGTGCGGCTGATCTCCGCCCGTACTTCGTCAGAGATGCCCTTGCCACCATGCCAGCGCATCGGAGTATCGACGCTGGCAGGCGCAACCGCGTTCGCACGAATCCCGAAGTCTGCGAGTTCGACGGCTAGCTCTTTGGTTAGACCGATGATGCCGTGCTTGGCGGCTCCGTAGTTGTGCACGTAAGGGATCCCGACCAGGCCAGAGATCGAGGCGATGTTGACGATGACACCGCTCTTTTGCTTCTTCATTTGACGCACCGCATGCTTGGAGCAGAGAAAGCAGCCCTTCAGGTGGCTGTCGACGATTCGATCCCACTCGGACTCGGGTAGCTCGTCGATCGGTGTACTGGTGTGCGGATAGCGATGAGCCCCTGCGTTGTTGAATAGGATGTCGATCCTGCCGAACGTGTCGATCACTTTCTGGACTCCCACCTCCACCTCTGACTCGCTGGCCACGTTGGCAAGCGCGTAGATGGCGGTGCCACCTTCCGCCTCAACCTCCTTCACTGCCTCGCGTGCGTTGTCTTCGGCGATCTCGAAGATCGCGATCTTAGCGCCCTCTTTGGCAAAGAGAAGTGCCGTCGCTTTGCCGATACCAGATCCACCTCCGGTGATGACGGCTACGCGATCCTTGAGTCTCATCGGTCACAGAGTCCTTCCATGCTGGGCCAAGCGAAAGCTACGTCGGCGAGGCCTTCGATTCGCGATCATGCTGGGTCGGCCGTATGCGTCCTCTTCACACCACGGGCTGGACCCTCGTTCGCAAGATAGTTCAGTATCGTTGAAGCGTCAATACCAACCGGTCGGGGGAAAGGCAATATAATCGAGCGCAGGACGAGGAAGCTCGAAGGCGAGCGATCTATTGAGCCATCGCCTGACGTCCTTGTCGTTATGTCCTAAGGAGGGATCGGATGTGGTCGAACGGAAAACGGTGCGCCGTCGTACTCACCTGGAACTTCGATGCCGAAGCGATGTGGTTCGGTGCACTCGAGATGGATTCGCCCGGCTCGATGGAGCGTGGAGCGTACGGCGCGAGGGCCGGGTTTGAGCGGGTGATGAATTTGCTCGACAGCTACAAGGTCCCAGGTACTTTCTTTGTCCCCGCGTGGGTCGCGCTGAATCACAGGGCAGAGGTCGAGCGAGCGATGGAGCTTGGTCAGGAGGTCGCATACGAGGGATTCAACTGTGAGTCAGTGATCGGAATGTCGGTTGATGAGGAGCGAGGCCTGATCCGACGCTCGTTGAAGGCGCTTGAGGAAGTGACAGGTTCGAGGCCGCGTGGCGCGCGTGTGGTGCCTTGGGACCACAACCTGCATACGGCGAAACTTTTGCTTGAAGAGGGATTTGTTTACGACAGTAGCCTGATGGGTGACGACAACCCGTACTTGATCGATGTCGAGGGCATGCCGGAGCCCCTCATCCAGCTGCCAGTGAGCTGGGAACTCGATGATTTTCCGTTCAGCGCCTACTTCTTCGGTGGGTCGAACGTAATGCTCCCTCCCGATGACATTCTCTCCCTGTGGCAGACGGAGTTCGACAAGGCCTACGAAGAAGGTGGCATGTTCTTGATCACGCTACATCCTCAGTTGATCGGGCGCCGTTCGCGGATCGGAGTGCTCGAGCGGCTGATCGAACACATGAAGGGACGCGACGGTGTCTGGTTCGCCACTGCGCTCGATGCGGCCCAAGGCTGGCGAGAGCCGAGGCGGGTCTCCTGGCCGCCCGTCGGGCCATCGACTTAGTCGCCCCCCTTGCTCGCTGGCTCGGCCTCGATCGTCTCGGCGCCTCTGTGAGGCGATATGAATGGCGACCAGAGCGCCATCAGCGGCAGCCCGAAGCCGGCGACCAGCGCACCGGCGACTATGAACGATGTGGCGAGCGACGCCTCGTCCGCGAGCAGCCCCAGAAGCGGCGCCGCGAGGATCAGTACGGCCGAGCGCGCCAAGTTCGTGAGTGAGATGACGGTCGCCCGCTGTTCCGTGGGCACGCGGCGGTTCAGGTAGTCGGTCACCGTCGGTTGCGAGAGGATGACGACGAAGTTCATCAAAGGAAATGCTATCTGGGCATACAGTGAATCCCAAAGCCCGAGCATCAAGTACGAGAAGATCAGGACGACAGGCATGGCATAGAACGTCGCCCGCTCGCCCGCCGCGAGAATGAGTCGGTGTGCGGCGACCGCGCCGACGATTCCGGCCACGCGAGTTGGCGTTTGCCAGAAGCCCACATCCCCGATGTCAACGTCGTGCTCTATAAGGAACGGTTGGAAGAGAATGACCGGAGCGATGCTTCCCACCGTAATGAGACCATAGAAGAGGATCGAGTATCGCACTGCTGGTCGCGTTCGAACAAGCTGCGCGCTGTCCCCAATGATCTTGGCGTATGAGATGGTTTTCCGGCTTCGATCCATGGGTTCAGGCTCGGAAAGCGTGATCGCGAACAGGGCAGCCAGCCCGGCGATGCCTCCACTGACGATGATCGGGACACTGAGGTTCGTAGAGTCTGCGAGCGGCGCGCCGATGAGTGTGCCAGCAAGCATCGCCGCCGTTGCTAGGCCCCAAGCGCGACCGTATATTTTTGAGTACTCGTTCTCCCGGCCCATCGACTTGAGTGAATCGAAGATGAACGCCGACTCAGCGCCGAAGAGCAGCGAGAACGAAATGCCCCAGATCAGATATGAGAGCAGAAGCAGCCAGAACGAGGACGCGACGCCGAATAGGGTTACGGCTACCGCCATGGACAGGCCGGCTGCGATCAGGGTCGGCTTCCGTCCCCAACGGTCGGCGACAGCGGCCGATGGGATCTGAAGGAAGACGATAGTCGCCCAGAACGGGACATCGATGAGAGTCACCTGGCCGAGCGATAGGCCGCGTTGCTCCGTGAGATAGATGACCCAGATCGGCCACCAGAGCTGAAAATTCAGAAGAAACTGGAAGGTGTAATACTTCCAGATGTTGGATTCTGGGCCGCTGAGCGCTGGCCGACGCAATGGGGTAAGTCTCCTGTTCCCAGTAAAGAACCCGGGTGGTTAGACCAGCTTAACTCGAAGGGCGGGACAGGCTATGAACCCGCTCCTTAGTAGGACTGGTCACCCTTGCTGAATCCGCGCCAGCACGTCTCTGTCACAGCTGCGACCAACCGCCGTCGGCGACTACCTCTGAGCCCACGACGTATGACGAGTCTGAGGTCGCCAGGAAGACGGCGGCTGTTGCTACTTCCTTTGCCGTTCCGAACCTACCCGAGGGCACCTGGGATTCGCGTTCCTTGAGGAACGCGTCGATGTCCTCGACGCCCATCTTACGCAGGATGGGCGTGACGATATTCCCGGGGCTGAGCGTGTTCACCCGAATGCCTCTCGGGAGCAGCTCCGTCGACAGGGTTCTGGAGAGAGAGCGAAGTGCAGCCTTGGTTGCGCTGTAGGCTGAGGTGTTAGGGAGGCCCATCTGGTTCGCCGTTGAGCTTATGAAGATGATCGAAGCTCCGTCGTTCAGGTGCGGGCTGGCCTTCTGCACCGTGAAATAGGCTCCCTTGAAGTTGATGTCCGACTGCTCGTCGAAGATCTTTTCGTCCGTTTCCTCGAGCGATGTAGCGATGGCGACCCCGGCGTTGACGACGACGACGTCTATGTTACCGAAACGCGAAGCGGTCTCGTCGAACAGGCGATCTAGGTCGGTCATTACGCTTACATCCGCCCGAACGGCCAGCGCCTTCTCTCCGAGTCCCCCTGAGGCTTCATCCAGCGCAGCCTGATTCCGCCCGCAGATGACCACATTCGCCCCCTCAGCGATAAACTCTTCGGCGATCGCGAGCCCGATGCCGCTGCTGCCGCCGGTGATGACGGCAACCTTGTCTTTGAGTTTCATGGCATCCTCCATCAATCGAGATAGGCGGGACCGTCGCGCACTACTTTCCGACGTAGCGCGGCTTCCGCTTCTCAGCGAACGCTAGCGGACCCTCGACCGCATCCTCCGAGTCCCGGATGCTGCGCACGGCGTCATCCTCAACGGCGAACGCTTCCGCGAGGGGCAGGCCTATAGTCTTCAAGACTGTCTCCTTGATCTTGCGGACGGCCAACGGCCCGTTCTCTGCGATCTTAGCCGCAACTCCCTCGGCAGTGCTCATAAGCTCGTCTGCGGGCACAACTCGATTGATGAGCCCAATGCCCTGAGCGTCCTCGGCGCTAATGGATTCGCCCGTCAGCAAGATCTCCATGGCGTGGCAGTACGGGATCTGTCGGGCGAGCCTCACGAGCGATCCGCCGGCCGGGATGATGGCGCGTTTGACCTCCGTGAGGCCGAACGTCGCATGCTCTGCGGCGATCCGTATGTCGGTCGCTTGGATTAGCTCCATCCCTCCGGCTAGGCAGAATCCGTTGATAGCCGCGATGATCGGTTTGTGTAGCTCGTATCCTCTGAGCAGAGCCGTTCTGGCGATATCTGAATTCTGGAGGACCTTGTTGTCCCACTCGTCCTCTGGCTCTCTCGACCGGTAAAGAAGGGGGATCAACCGTTTGAGATCGGCGCCGGAGCTAAACGATCGATCGCCGGCGCCCGTGATTATCGCGACTCGAAGGGAGTCATCGGCCGCGAAGTCTCTCCAGGCGTCGGCCAGACGCACGACAGTCTCTGGGTCCCATGCGTTGTGGACGTCGGGCCTGTTGAGCGTGACGTAGAGCAGCTCACCCTTCTTCTCATACAAGACACTGGCCATCGCGTTCGCCTCCTTGCGAGACGCAACCGTCGCCACCTCAAGGGAGAGAGACCGCGTACGGCAGCGTTGAGCCTCCCCAGCTTACTAGTCATCTTGAGGCGTCGCAAGCAGAAGGTAGCGGCTACCTGAACTGGTGATGTCATGCCGAACGCAACGCCCCGTCATACAATGGCGCCACTCTATGACCTCGACAGTATTCCTCCTCGTCGTCGTATCGGCGTGCTGTCACGCGACGTGGAATCTTCTGCTTAAAAGGAGCGACGACAAGGTGGCGTTCCTCTGGCTGCTCGTTGCCGTCGCAGTTGCGGCATTCATAGTCCCGGTCATCGTGATCATCTACCTGGATGGGATAGGCATTCGAGCTATCGGCTTCGGGGTGGGTAGCGCTCTACTCCACTCTGCATATAGTCTCGCCCTAGCGCGGGGATACCACCACGGTGACTTATCTTTAGTCTATCCAGTGTCACGAGGTTTAAGTTCTGCCCTCATACCACTTGGGGCCGTCGTGATTCTGGCAGAACGACCTTCGCCGCAAGCGACGTTCGGGATCGCCCTGGTGGTGATCGGCGTTTACGTCCTAAACGTTCAGGGGCGTACGCTGAGAGATCTCGTAGAGCCGCTTCGCTCCCTGAACCGACCCGATACTCGTTTCGCCGTTCTCACCGGCGCGCTGATCGCCGGTTATTCTCTCTGGGATAAGAGTGCCCTCGATCACCTCTCACCTATCACGCTTAGTTTCGTTTCCGCGACTGGACCACTCTTCCTCGCCGCTCCCATCGTTCTCAGAGACGGAGCATCGTCCGTTCGGATGGAATGGCGTGAACGTCGTTGGAGTGTACTTGCGGCGGGCTGTCTCGCTGCGCTCGCTTATCTGCTAGTGCTTATCGCACTGACGACTGGTCGAATCAGCTATATCGCTCCCGCACGCGAAATCGGAATCGTGTTCGGCGCATCACTCGGTGTTTGGGTCCTCAAGGAGGGCTACGGGCCGGTCCGGATTATGAGTGCCGTCCTCATCGTGGCGGGAGCGATCACGTTGGCGGTGTCGCCCTGATCTACGTTACTCTTACGGACCGCCGCTCGCTCGTCGAGCCATGAACGTTGACTCGAACTCGAGAACTGTATCGTCGTTCTGATTTTTGATGTCGTACTTCAGCACCGCAATCCCTCGGTCAGGGTTGCTGGTTTCGCGTTTGCTGACAACCGACAGGTCGAGATGTACAGTATCGCCGATGAAGACCGGCTTCGGAAGCTTCATGTCGTTGGCGCCAAGCCAGGCGATGACCCAGTCCTTGTTGACGTAGCCGGTCTGGTAAGCGAGACCGATGGAGAGACCGAATGTGAGGGGCCCGTGCACTACACGCTGATTGAAGATCGTGGACCTGGCGTACTCCTCGCTCATGTGCAGTTCGAACCAGTCGCCGGTTAAGCTAGCCCAGTTCACCAGATGAGTCTCAGTAACTGTGACTTCCTGACTCCGTATAGTCTGACCGATCTCTATGTCGTCCCAACTTCGCCAAGTCATTGTCGCGCCTCTGCGGTCGCTCATCCGCTCACATGGCCGCCGGTCGGAAATTCACGAGAGTGAAGTCGTCAGTGACATCGTCGAATTCGGCAACCACGCTCATCCCGCACTTCACGTCCTCCGGGGCGCAGCGAACGATATTCGTCATCAACTGGACGCCTTCGTCAAGTTGCACAATCGCAACAACATATGGCAGAGAATCCCGGAAGGGCGAAGGTGGGTGCAGGTGGATGACGCTGAACGTGTAGACCTCGCCTCGGCCGCTGGCGTCCATCCACTGCAGATCGGAACTGTAGCAGTTCGGGCAAAACAACTTTGGATAGAGAATGTTCAGCTCGCAGCTCGGGCAGTGTTGAAAGACAAGGCGATGCTCCTTCGCGGCGGACCAGAACGGCTGGCTCCACGGAGTAACCTCCGGAAGGGGCTTTTTGTAGCCGCTCATGGAACCTCCCGTCCGAACACGCTGACATGCGCATCCATATAGGTGCCGCCCGTCGCTGTCTCCACGCAAAAGCGGGCTCCTTCAACCTGACGCTTTCCGCCCTTGCCCATCAATTGTCGGGCCGCTTCAACGAGCACTGCGATCCCACCCCCGGTGCCCGTGTGGCCCTGGGAGAGCATGCCGCCGTTCGTCGTCATGGGTAAAGATCCGCCGGGCCAAGTGTGCCCTTCCATCACGAACTGTCCGGCCTCCCCGCGCTTGCAGAATCCTATCTGCTCCAAGGCGATGAGGTTAAACACCGGGTAGGAGTCGTAGATCTCCGCGATGTCGATATCCTCCGGGCCCAGGCCGGCCGCCTCGAAAGCTTCGTCGGCCGCCTGGGTATAGCCGAAGCGGCTCATGTCCGTTTCCTGAGAGATCGCGTAGTGGGTGACCACTGACCCCGAGCCTAAGAGATACACAGGAACTGTATCGAGTGACTTCGCCCTTTCGGCACTGGTGACAACGAAAGCCGATCCTCCGTCTGCAAGTCTGTTGCACTCGAAGGCGTGGAGCGGGCTAGTCACGAGCTTGGAACGGAGCACGTCCTCAAGTGTCAAAGGCTTCTGGTACATGGCGTTCGGGTTAAGCTCCGCCCACTTTCTCAGAGCCACGCAAACGGAGGCCAGCTGCTCGGTCGTTGTGCCGGTTTCGAATGCGTAGCGTTGGGTGATCAGCGCCGCCACGGCGTTCATGTTCAGACCGTATGGAGCCTCCCACTCCGGGGAGATCCCGAACGTCGCCAGCTTGTCGTACATCTCTTGGTTGGGCATCGAGCCCCACTTCTCCGCGTGAACACACAACACGGCCCGGGCCTTGCCAGTAACGACTAGGCCCGCGGCCGTCTCCATCATGGCGCTGCTGCTGGCCCCGCCCGCCACAACCTGCAGGTTCATCTTCGCTTTGCCGGTCAGCCCCAATTCTTCTACGAGCTGAGAGAAGATCATGTTCGTGTTGTACCAGGGGTCGTAGAATGTTCCCGCTGGTATCACCACGTCGATCTCGTCGTGGGGTAGTCCCGAGTCCTTGATCGCGTCCCGCGCCGATTCTAGGGCGCTCTGCAGACACGGGCGGTCCGGGTAAACCCCGGACGGTACCTCGCCGATGCCGACGATCGCCACTTCCCCTCGATGACTCTTATCCATGGGCACCCGCCTCCTTCGGGCAACGCCGATTGGGCGCATCGCTTGGGGCCACGGCTCATCGACGAGTCGGTGATTCTTGACAGCGCTAACGGCGACTGGTGTACTGATATCGTCCGAACGGTCGGTCAGCAGTAATTTACACGAATGTTGCTCGCCCGGCAAGCAACGACTGCGGCGCAAGAGATGTCGTTGAGTAGGCAGTGGAAGTGAAGTCATGGAATTCAATCTGAGCGAGGAGCACAGGCTACTGCAGCGGTCGGTCAGGGACTTCGCCCGAAGAGAAGTCGCCCCGCACGCCCAAGAGATCGAGCGCAACGGCGAGTTCCCTCTGGATCTCTTCCGGGCCGTTACAAAGTTGGGCTGGCTGGGAGCCGCTATACCGACCGAATACGGCGGCGGTGGCCTCGACCTGCTCGCCGACTTCATCATCGCGGAGGAGCTTGCGACTGCACTCCCTGGTTTCGCGATGGACTGCATGGTCCACTCGGGAGTCATCGGCTACAAGGTTATCTACCGGATGGGTACGGACGACCAGCGCAAGGAGTATCTTCCCCGCTTTACTCGCGGAGAGGTTATCGGCGCAATTGTCATGACCGAACCTGATGCCGGTTCCGACGTTCGGGGCGTGAAAACGACCGCAGCCGTCGACGGCGACGACTACGTCCTCAACGGTCGGAAGACGTTGATCACGAACTTCGGCGCCCCTCTTCCTAGCGTTGGCATGGTTCTCGCCGGGATGAGCAACGGTGACGGAGACAGGAAGTACTCGGCCTTCCTCGTCGAGAAGGACACGCCTGGCATCTCGGTATCAGACCCGATCGAGATGAGCGGCATGAAGTCCTCGTACCAGAACGAGGTAACGTTTGACGACGTGCACATCCCCAAGGGCGCGTTGCTCGGGAAGGAAGGTGACGGGCTGAAGATGGCGCTCGCCTCGATCGATGTTGACAGGATTCTTTGTTGCGCTCTATCCACCGGAATCGCCAGGGGTGCCTACGAGCGAGCCCAGGCCTACTCGCGGCAGAGAGAGGCCTTTGGCCAACCCATCGGTGACTTCCAAGCGGTTCAGATTATGCTCGCTGAGATGGCGACGAAGATCACGGCATCGAAGCTGCTAGGGTACTACGCCACATCGCTCGAAGTCGCTGGGCAGCGCTGTACTTCGGAGGCTGCGATGGCGAAGCTGTTCGCGACAACTATGGCTCAGTACGTCACAGAGCACGCTATGCACATTCACGGCGGCTGGGGTTACACGGTTGAGGTTGGCGTCGAGAGATTCTATCGGGACAACATGGCGGTCGTTCTCGGCGGGGGTGCTGCTGAGATCCTTCAGTTGGCGATAGGTAAGGCATCGGCGGCCGGAGCCCTCGGGTCATTGGACATCAGCTCGAATCCAAATTGAACCTGCGCTAGCGATCCGACGCCCACGAGAGGAATAAGGCATGGATTACGGCCAATACGAGTTCATAGTCGTCGAGAAGGATGAAGACGGCATCGCCACGGTGACGTTGAACCGCCCCGAACGGCGGAACGCGATCAATCCAGAGATGCACAAGGAGTTGGAGTCGCTATTCTCAGAGATAAGCAAGGATCGGGATGTCCGATGCATCGTGTTGACCGGTGCCGGGACTGGCTTCTCAGCCGGCGGGGACGCGAAAGTGCTTCAGGCCGGAACCTGGCGCGACAGAGCGCAGGAGGTGCCGCTGGCTGAGGTTCGACGGCTGCTCCTCTATATGCTCGAGGTGGAACAGCCGATCGTTGCGGCGGTGAACGGTGATGCAGCCGGGCTGGGTGCCACGCTTGCTCTGTTTAGCGACATCATCGTGGCCGCCGAAGATGCCCGTATCAGCGACGCCCACGTACTCATGGGGTTGGTGGCCGGTGACGGCGGTGTCGTCATCTGGCCCTGGCTGGTGGGAATGGCCCGCGCGAAAGAGTATCTCCTTCTGGGTCGATGGATTACGGGCAAGCAAGCTGCTGAGATGGGTATGGTGAACTATGCCGTACCTGCCGCTGAGGCTCTGCCTAAGGCGATGGAACTCGCGCGCGAACTGGCGTCTGGGTCGCCCCTCGCCATTCGCTGGACGAAGTTCTGTCTGAACAAACTGTTACGTGACCATGTCAACCTTGCAGTCGATACGTCTGCAATCCTCGAATCAATTACACTTGACAGCGACGATCTCAAGGAAGCGGCCACGGCATTCCTCGAGAAGCGAAAACCTCAGTTCAAAGGTAGTTAACCGAGTTCGCCGCACGTTGCTTGTCACTCCGCAGCGGCGCGCCGATAGGCCGCTTCATTCGAACTTGGGGTTCTCACCGCTCAGGTTCGAATCACATCGATCTGGACACGGTTCGAGACGAAGCGCTAGTCAGACGTGATTTGAGATTGCTTGATGCGAAGATGCAGACGTTGACAAAGTTGCTGTTGCGATGATTACATTCTACATGCAGATCGAGCGGTCGGTAGAGTCACGAGCGACATCCGTTGACTTGGGCGGATTCAGATGATCGGATCAACCTTTACCGCACCATACGTTCTTGCGAAGGAGGAACAGCGCATTGATCTCTGAGAACCAAGAGGTTTCGCTACAGTTTACTGAGGAGCACGCGAACGACGGCGAGCACCCGGACAACGCGTGGCAGGAGAGCATCTACATAAGCTTCACCGACGACAACAAGGGTGTAGGCGGTGTTTTCCGCATTGGGTTGGAGCCGAATCAAGGAAGGGCGACCTGCTGCGCTACGCTATGGCGCGAAGGTGCCGAATCATATAACTACTTCTACCGCCATCACAAGATGCCTGAGGGTGATCTAAGCGACCTGACGGTGGGGCCGGTTCACTACGAGGTTATCGAACCGTTGAAGAAGGTGCGAGCGACCCTGAAGGACGCGGACGCGGACCTGTCCGTCGAGATCAACTGGGAAGGGAAAACGCCGGTATTCGACTTCGCAACCGATAACCCCAACCCCCTCAAGGGTTGGACCAGTCAGCACTACGAGCAGTTCGGTCGCTACGAGGCGAAGGTCAAATGGGGCGACGAGTCATTCGAGCTCGGCGGGATCACGTTCAGGGATCACTCGTGGGGGATTCGCCAATGGGAGCGCGGTTGGGATTGGCTGGTCACCGGCGGCATCTTCCTGCCGAACGAGAATATCCTCTACGTCTGGAAGGACAGCCGGGACGGACAGGCCGGAGATGGTGGCTTAGTCCTGAGTCATATGGATCCTGATAAAGACACTCGTGTCAAGTTCGCCTTGGCGGACTATCGTCCGGTGTTCGACCCACCGCCGATCCCGACCATGCTGTCCTACACACTCGACTCTCCAGCGGGCCAACAGAAGTGCTGGGGCCGCGCTGTCGCTCCCACCCTCGTGATGCCGTACGGCAAGGCACACTTCACGACGGCGCTCTACCGATGGGATGTTGACGGTGAGATGGCCTACGGCATTGTCGACAACTTTGCAGGGACCGCCTATTCTCATCAGTCAAGCGGATCCGGGCCAGCGCACCCTGGAGGGTAGTCGACGCCCTAGCGAGCTGAAGTGACGAGCGACGTAATCGACGAAGACGTTATCGAGCCAAGCCGGGAGGGTATCTCATACCGGCCTCTCCGCCCGCCGCGTGACACTGTGTGGAGCCGCTACTGGGCGGACAACTTCCTGCGCAGCACCTTCACGCCTGGTGGTTACGCTTACGTGATCTGGTGGTGCGAGGCACTCGAACACGCGGTCGACGAGGCGAAAGGGTATCGGGATCTCCTGGCCCTCCCGATGTTCAAGTATCATCGCGGTCGCGCCTACATGAACACAGAGTATCTGAGGCGCCGCGCACAGTACGATCCGCCTTTTCTGAGGGATCAAGAGCTGCTCAACCACTTTCCACCGTCGCAAAGGGATGAGGTTGCCTCGCTGCCGTTCAAGCTGTGGAGTCGCCTGTTGGGGGAGCTACGGGTCCTTCTCTTCCACCGGGACCAGAGCCTGTTCCGAAACCACCGCTTCTTTCAACGCACAAGCCAGGACATTTTGGCACGTGTGCGATCGAAGCTCGACGGCATCGACCTTGATCATGGCTCACTGAACGACTTGCTCTGGTACAGACAGCTGTTGCGTCAGCTGGTGATCCGTCACGAAGTCGGCTACGTAGGCTGGATATTTCACTACAATACGCTCTTGGACGCTCTTCGGGCTACACTTCTAAGAAACTGGTACCCGGATGGACACAAAGAGACGTTTGCCCGTTTGGTGTCTGGGAATCCGGACAACGTCAGCGTCCAAATTGCCTCGGCCCTGTGGGAGCTCTCACGGCTCATCAATTCAGAAGCTGCGCTCGCCAGCATCTTCGAACAGCATGATCCGCAGCAGATTACCGAGATCGTCGGCGAGATGCCTGAGGCCGAGCGCTTCCGCAAGGCGCTCGAAAGGTTCCTGTCGAAATACGGCGATCGCAGAGAGAGTCAGGAATTATATCGTGCGCCTTCCTGGGTTGAGGACCCGACGCCGGTGTTGGCAATTCTGAAGGCGATGTGCAGCTTACCGCCTGAGCGCTCACCGGACTTGGAGCTTGAGACACAGATTCGCCGTCGAGGTGACGCGACGGAGGAGGTGGAATCGGCGCTCAAGACTCAGCGATTCGGCTGGCTGAAGAGTCGCATATTCCGCGCGCTTCTACGTTACAATCTGGCGTACTCCGCCTGTCGAGAGAATCAGCGCTTCGTGGCGGATACACTCATCTCCAGGTACCGACGCATGCTACTTTCCGCCGGCGACTACTTGATGGGGTCTGGCGTGCTGTCCGACAGAGAGGATGTGTTCTTTCTCACGGAGCCGGAGGTGTTCGACATTCTAGACGACGACTCGTTGATCTCCGAGGGCCAAGCCAAGGTGGGGTCGCGAAAGACTGCCTTCAGAGGCTACCAATCGCTGCCACCTTTGTTCGTTGGCGGAACATCTCAAGAGCCGGAGGTGTCGGTAGGGCACATCGCGGAGGATAGCGGACCGCTTGTTCTGCGCGGGACGCCTGCCAGTCACGGGATCGCCACCGGGCCGGCGCGAGTCCTCAAACGGCTGAGTGATGTCGATACGTTACGGCAGGGTGACGTGCTCGTCGCCAGTGCAATCGATCCGGGATGGACCGTCGCATTCCCTATTATCTCCGCAGTCGTTACTGAGATCGGCGGAGCACTTTCTCACGGTGCGATAATGGCGCGAGAGTTCGGTGTTCCCGCCGTTATCGGGGTCGAAGGTGCGCTGGCTCAGCTAAGGAATGGACAGACGATAACAGTCGATGGACAGAGTGGCGAAGTTACCGTTGCTCGCTAGCGCGCCGTTGCGATAGTCCTCCGACGATTGGTGGGCACAATCTAAAGAGCTGCGCCTGTTGAACCATCCCCACCCTGTGTCGGGAACGGATACGAGTTGTGGGAGAAATGGTGGCCGGCGAAGTTGTCGGTGATCCCGTACACCGTCTCGCCGTCCACGTCCCACTTATAGAGCGCAGTCGTAAAGTGCGCCTTGCCGAACGGCATGACGAGCGTCGGAGCGACCGCTCTGCCCCAGACCCTGAAATCGCGGTCGGGCGTGTGCAGGACGTATGACTGCGCGGCGACGATCGGCGGCGGATCGAACACGGCACGGAAGTCGGAGATGTGGAATTTTACACGAGTGTCCTTGTCTGGGTCGAAATGCGTGAGCACAACACCCTCGCCGTTCATCCTTCCCTGGCGATGCCCCATCATCACGTAAAACAGGTCCTTGTCGCGAAGCACGCCACCGGTGATAACGAACTTCCAGCCTCGCTCCCACTCGCGGACGCCCCACGAGTGGTCTCGAAAGCACGTACCAGAGATATCGAACTTCTCGCTGCCCCACTTCACCTTCGCTTCGAAGTCGCCGAACTGCTGATAATGTTCCCGGAAGGCTCCGATTAGCTGCTCTGGAACATCTTTCTTGAAGTCGAAGGCCGGGGTCCTGGCGTTCCATTCCAGCTCCACCTCGAGCCCTGCCTCATCGTCTTTCAGAACCGCGTGAATCTTCTTCCAGGGCTCAACGACTTTGATCGTCAAGGGGCCTGCCTGCATGTTGCTCCAGTCAGCCTTGGGCTTAGGGTGATGGCGATAGAAGTAGTTGTAGGAGGTCGAACCTTCGCGCCAGAGAGTGGCGCAAACGTTCGCCTTGTCCTGGTTGTGCTCCAGTCCGATGCGCCATACGCCGCCGATGCCCTTTTCGTTGTCTACGAAACTGATATAAACGCTCTCCTGGTAGGCGTTATCGGGTTCCTCGTTAGGATTCTCATCGTCCTTTGTGAAGTGCGTCGCGAAGTCGTCGCCTTCGTTGTACGCCATCTGGTACCTCCTGCTGTTCTAGATGGGCTGACTACGAGCCTAGTGCGTGAGGCTCAACACGCCGCCAATCATAATCAACACCAATCGAGCAGTCAACGTACGACCGACCGGTTGGCAGAGAGAAGGGGACCGCCTCTTACAGCGTCATCCATCGAACGTCGGCTCTACACGCACGAACAATAGTCGTAATCAAGGCCGCCCTTCCTGGATTCTCCCATCAGGTGCGGCCTTCTTGATTAGAGACCTGGAAAAGTCCCTTGACATACACCTTCAACGGTAACTAGAATCTAGAATCTCGACCGAACGGTAGGATAGAAGATTCGCTACCGACTCGTCGGTAGTGTTGTGAAAGTGAGGTCCGATTAATGTGCAACTTAACCCGGACGGGTTGTGCACTCGTCCGTTGGTGAATGGTGAGCCCCACAACTACTCCACTAGCGGATATTACCCCTAACCTACGTCTAGCAAGGGAGTGAAATCGCAATGAGTAAGAAGATCTCACGCAGACAGCTATTAAAGTCCGGTGCCGGACTTGGTCTTGCAGCCACCATCGGTGGCATGGGAATGGTCGTGGCCTGCGGCGACGATGACGAAACGACGACACCGACGGACGCACCTGACGGTGGACCTACGGATGCGCCGGATACGACTAAAGAGACCGTAACCATGAACATGATCGGCTGGGGCGGCGCTCAATCGCCGATCTGGGTCGATCCCATCAACGCCAGGTTGAACCTCGACATCCAGTACAAGGGTGTCGCCAGCATGGTGGAGTTGAACGAGCTGATCGCCGGCGCTCCGTCCGGCACCTATGACATCGCCGGATTCTACAACCACGAAGGAACACCCACTCTCGTGGAATCCGGTGCCCTCCTGCCCCTGGACCCCGCAGTATTCGACCTCAGCCGGCTGGACGCGTGGTCCCAACCATCCGCGGAGCGCACAAGGGGCCCCGAGGTCTACGACGGCGACGTCATGTACGCCCGGATTCACACGGAATACCAGGGGCTCATTCACAACGGCGGCACGGTATCTACGGATGAGTGGCTGGACAAGGGCTACGAGCTCATATACGAGGATAAGTACAAGGGCAGGGTCGCGTTCTGGAACGACCCTGTGCAGACGATACCGCTATTCGGTTTCCTGGAGGGGTTGAACCCGTTCGACGTGACCGACGCCGAGTTCCAGAACATGAAGGACCGGATGATTGCGGCCGCGGATCAGGGGTTCATGGTGGCGTCCTACGGCGAAGGCATCAAGGCGCTCGCCGACGGAACGGCCGATATCCTCGGGTCGATGAACGGCGGCGCAGGCATGCCGCGGCTCAAGGCGCAGGGAATTCCCGCCGCCACGTTCTTCGGCAAGTCCGGTGTGCTCACACCTTCCGAGGGATTCTCGTTGATGGCGGGCTCCAACAACCCGGAGCGGGCGGTAGAGTTCGCGCTCGCGCTGCTGGAACCGCAGAGCATGGCCAACGTAACTATGAAGGACGCCTGGTCCACTCCGCCGGCCGCTGCGGATGCTTGGCCGCTGGTTCACGGGTCCTGGCACGACGCGTGGCCGTACCTCCTCAACGAGGAGACGCAGGTTGTCGAGCCCAAGATCGGCGACACGAACTGGAACCTGGTTGACTGGGTCACCCCGATCAACCCGACCAGGGACAAGTGGGTCGAGGCATGGGCAGAGTTCCAGACGGCGATCGGATAGATCGACGACGGCCGAAGAAGACTGCCGACGTTGACTAGAGCAGACGCGGGGCGAGGCTTCAAAGCCTCGCCCCGCACGCGTATAAGGACGTAATGTAGACGATGGCTGACTCCGGAAGCTCTTTCGCTGCACGCTTGCGAGTGCCGGCGTTCCTGCAGCGGTTCAGTATACCGATGTGGGTATTGGTCTTACCACTTCTGTTCTGGGCCGTAGCCTTTTTTCTCGTTCCGATCTTCTTCCTCGTCCGCGAGAGCTTCTTCACGTTCTTCGCCACGGAGGCGGGAGTGCACGGTACCCGCTCCGACCTGACTCTCGGCGCCTGGGAGAACCACGTCTTCACCCGCCAGTTCTTTGACATCTGGTGGTTCACTCTCAAGCTCGCGACGATTCAGACGGTGATAGTTCTTCTTGTCGTATTCCCCTATGCGTATGCGGTCGCGTTCCATGGCGGCAGTCGTCGGATGCAGTTCGGGATCATGGCCCTCACGATGATGCCGTTCTTCGTAAGCTACCTGTTGCAGGTCTATTCCTGGCAGCCGGTACTCGCACAGCGAGGGATCTTTCATCAGGTCTCTCAAGACCTGAGCAACTTTACATATGGCATTACTCCCGTGATACCCGCGTTCTCTCGAACGGCGCAGGCGGTGCATATCTCCATGCTGGCTTACCTCTGGCCGATCACCGCGCTCCTAATGTATGTGCTAGGACTTAACACGATAGATCGCAGACTTCTGGAGGCCGCATCCAATCTCGGCGCCTCCGCCTGGGGAGTCTTCTTTGACGTGGTCGTACGCTTGAGTAAGCCGGGAATCGTGATGGCAGGGATGCTGACCTTCGTATTGACCTTTTCGGATTTGCTCTCGGCGCGACTGCTGGGATCCGTCAGGACGATAGCTACCGTTGTTGCCGATCAGCAAAACCAGGCTGGGAATACGCCGGCTGCCGCTGCAGTTTCGGTCGCGATGCTCTTAACCGTCCTAATCGTCATTCTGGTCTCGTTCCGCATCATGGGTAGGGTCAGCCTCACAGGCACGGCACAAGGTGCGGCGACCACATTCGAAAGCAGCGGGATAACAGCTTGGTTCTGGCGTGCCTTGATCGTGGCTGGGCTCTTTTTCGTGACGATCCCTGTGATGTCGCTAATCTTATATGGCTTTCACGACGGTGGGATTCCAGTCTGGCCCATCGCTGAGTTCTCGACCAAGTGGTACGACCGCCTGTTCCATGACGAAGGCATGCTCACGTCGATCCAGAACAGCGTTAAAGTTTCGCTGGCTGTAGGGACCATAGGCACCATCATGGGTGGGCTGGCTGCCTATTACCTCGCCCGTTTTAGGCCGGGATGGGTTCTCCCCTACACTATGATCGTCGTGGCCCCGGCCGTGACACCACCGCTTGTGCTCAGCCTAGGCCTGCTGGTGTATTTCGTGGAACTCGGGATCTGGGGAGGTCTCAACTCTGTAGTGATCGCGCACGTTGGCCTCGTCGGAGTGTTCTGTTTATTCATCCTCAACAACAGGCTATCGCAGATGGACCCACATCTGGAAGAGGCGGCCACGAATCTAGGCGCCAGTCGGCCTCGAGCGATTTTCGACACCACGTTTCAGTTAGCCATTCCCGCCATAATAGCCAGCTTCGTAGTAGCCGCTGGTATCTCTTTCGGCGAATCGGTCGTCACCTTCTTCCTCACCGCTGTGGTCTACACTTGGCCGGCATTCAGCCTTAACACGCAGATCATGAACAGCTCCCCGGAGATCTACGCCGCCGGTGCTCTGGTATACGGCTCACTCATCGGCATATTCGCTCTTGCGGCGATCGTCTCGTTTCTTCCTGGCTATAAGCTCCTTGGGCTGGCAAGTCGGCTGTTCAGGCGCCTGCCCATTGGCTAATATGGAGAACACTTTCGATTGGAGACTTCGATAAGATCATGATTCGCCTGGAGAAGCTGCGTAAGGAGTTCGGCGACGTAGTAGCCGTCGACGATATAGATCTCGAGATCCGGGAGGCGGAGTTTACCTGCATCATCGGGCCGAGTGGCTCCGGTAAATCGACAACGCTGCGACTGGTGGCGGGGCTAGAGAAGCCCACGTCGGGCACTATCTATATCGCCGACCGCGACGTTACCAGGGTTCCTCCCCACAAACGGAACGTCCCGATGGTCTGGCAGCTGTTCGTCCTCTTCCCACACTTGAACGTCCGACAGAATATCGAGTACGGCCTGACGAAACGAGGAATTGGGCGTAAGGAGCGACGCAAGCGAGTTGAAAAGATCGCGGAAACCCTAGGGGTCGAGCGCTTTCTGGATCGCTGGACCAACGAGCTGAGTGGTGGCGAGCAACAGCGCGTTGGACTGGCTCGCGCGCTGGTCCTGGAGCCGCCCGTATTGCTCCTCGACGAGCCGCTGGGCTCGCTGGACGCGGCTCTCGGGCTCGCTGTCCAGAGCGAACTGAAGGACCTGCAGCAGCGCTCCGGCATCACCTTCGTCTACGTCACCCACAATCAGTCAGAGGCCCTGGCGATGGCGGATCGTATCGTTGTGATGAACGAGGGCAAGATCGTGCAGATAGGGTCAGGTACGGATTTGACTGACCATCCCGGTGGCCGATTTGTCGCCGACTTCGTCGGTCAGAACAACGTAGTTGATGGAACCGTCGTGAGCAACGACGGTAGCAACGTCCAGGTACGTTGCCCGCTTGGCTCGGTCTGGGGTCGGGTTCTCTCATCAGAGAAACAGTTGACGGGCCCGGTTGCATACGCTATCTCGGCGGATCGCATGAGGCTCGCCTCGAGCGAGGCGGACGCGAGTAAAGAGGGTGAGACCGGCGCCGCTGCGGACTCACCAAACATCATCAAGGGCGTTGTGAGGGGGGAAGAATATCGCGGCGTCTGGACAACGATCGTTGTCGAGGTGAATGGCACCATGATTCGTGCTTCGGTGCCCTCCGAAGAGCGGCCCTCCCTGGGCGAGCCGGTGGCTCTTTCGTGGTCGAGCGAAGATGCGATGGTCATCCCGATCTAATCTCCGAACCTCAGCGAATTTCGACGCCGGCGGCCGCAGGGGTCGTACAGCAGGTCCCGCGTGGTGATGTCGGGGGTCATCTATTGATTTGAGCGATGGGGCGCAGAGCCAACAGCGTTGTTTAAACTCGCTCCAACATGTGAAGGAGGGTTCGCACATGGGCAAGCTGGACGGGAAAGTCGCTCTGGTTACCGGCGCGGCGATCGGGCTCGGGGAAGCGACGGCACGACTGTTCGCAGCGGAAGGTGCCAAGGTGGTTGTGTCCGATTGGGACGTAGAGAGAGGTCCGACGGTCGCCGACGATATCTCCAGCGGCGGAGGCACCGCGACATTCGTCAAGGCCGACGTAAGCAAGACGGAAGACGTCCGAGCGATGGTGCAAGCGACCGTCGACACCTACGGTGGGCTTCACGTTCTGTTCAACAACGCCGGCATCGTTGGCGATACCGCCTCGACAACCGAGTGCACTGAAGAAAACTGGGACGCGGTCGTCGATATCAATCTGAAGGGGACATTTCTCGGGATGAAATACGGCATCCCGGCGATGCTGAAAAGCGGTGGGGGTTCGATAATCAACAACGCTTCCACGTCGGGGTTAGTCGGCTTCCCGGAGCTACCAGCCTATAGCGCAGCGAAGGGCGGCATCGTGATCCTCACGAAGACTGCGGCTCTCGAGTTCGCTAAACAGGGTATCCGCGTCAACGTGATCTGCGCTGGGACGATCATGACGCCGATGGTTCAACAGTTCATGGACTCGAAAGAAGGCATGCAACAGTTCCTCGAATCGAAGGTCCCGATGGGACGGTTTGGCACAGCGGAGGAGTTCGCGCAGTTCGCACTCTTCCTCGCCTCTGACGACTCAGCATGGTGCACCGGCGCGGAGCACATTATGGACGGAGGAATTCTCTCGATCTAACAGTGTCGCTGGCCCAATAGAGCGCTTCTCAGGCGGGCGGGCGTGAAAAGCCCGTCACCCGGTCAACTCGTTCGACCTCGAGGGAGCCGGGATCGAAGACCGGTCCAAGATTCGCCTTCCAGCGTACGATATGTGGCGTCTCGAAGTGAGCAGAGTAGGCGTCCTCGTCGGCGTAGATCTCGAAGAAGACGATCTCGCTGGGGTGTTTCTGCGAGCGGTGGCTGAGATAGACGAGCACGCCCGGTTCTTGAGCCTCTACTGCTTCAGCCATCTCCCTCAGTGCTTGTTCGGCTTCTGCGCCCTTACCGGGCTTTATCTTGAGGCGAGCAAGCTCAACGATCATCAGAGCCTCCTTTTTGGACATCGACTGCTGCATAATGTATCAGGGTAGGTAGTTGAGATGTCGATCTGTATCACCGTCAAGGTTCCAGATGGACTGGTGCTGGGGACGGACAGCGTAGCCCAGCTCACTGGTCGCCTTTCCGACGGAACGTTGGAAATCGCCAAGACGTACAACAACGCCCGCAGGCTGTTTCAAGTCGGCGAGTCGATGGGTATCATGGCGTTCGGCGTCGGCAACCTCGGCACAAGATCGGTCGATCAATCCGTGGTGGGCTTTCTCGGTCGGAGCACCGACCAGCGTCGAGTTGGCGCTTTCGCCAACTCACTCTGCGAGTTCATGAAGACTAGGTATGCTGAGGCTTATCCGGCGAATGATGGCCGCGAGCAGCCTGAGGTTGGGTTCTTCGTCTCTGGGTATTCCGAAGGCGCTCGCTCTGCTGAGGAGTGGGAGTTCGTGCTCCCGAACGCAGAGAAGGCGCGTCCAGTACGCGATCTGACGGCCTACGGGTCTGTCTGGAGGGGAGTCTCCACCCCCATGCCTCGCCTGTACGAGGGCTTCGACGCGAGAATTCCGGAGCAGCTCCTTCGGCTCGGGGTGTCTCAAGATATCGTTAGCCAAGTCTTCAACGAGCAGTGGAAGCTCTCCACCGTCTACGACGGAATGCCGATTCAAGACGCGCTGAATCTAGGAACGTTGTTGCTGAATACTGCGATCGGCGCCGCTGCATTCGAGAAGTCGTCGACTTCATCCTGCGGAGGCCCACTACAAGTAGCGGTCATCCAGCCTTCGGAAGGATGGACGTGGATCACCAGGCCGAGTCTGGCGGTGACCCAGTGATCGAGACCGCCGTGACTCCAACACTGGCTGTCCGAGCGTCTCACGGAGGACAATGCGTTGCCCAGAGCAGGCCGATGGCAGCTCTAGGATGGTCTTAAGTGGAATTCGGGATTCACCTGTTGCAAGCGGGACATCTGGCGACGCGGGAGGCCAATCTAGCGTTCTCCCGACGAGCCGAGGACCTTGGCTTTCACTCGCTGTTCGCCGCGGAGCACGTAATACTGCCACGGCACCACACTAGCCGCTACCCCGGGAACCCTTCCGGCGAGTTCCCGTTTCCGCCTGATCTGCCGTTTCTCGAGGCGATATCGCTCTTGACATTCGTGGCCGCGGCGACGGAGCGGATCGCTCTTGGCACCTCAGTCCTGGCGCTGCCGATGCGCAATCCTGGACTCACGGCGAAGAGCCTGGCGACGTTGGACGTCCTGTCAAACGGACGATTGATCTTCGGTGTCGGCTCCGGCTGGTTGCGGGAAGAATTCGAAGCTCTGAATGTCCCATTTGACCATAGGGGGGATCGGTTAGATGAGGGTCTGGAGATTATTTTGAGCTGCTGGACCCAGGACAATCCAGAGTTCAAGGGGCGCTTCTACTCCTTGAGCGATGTGGGCTTCTACCCGAAGCCGCTGCAGAAGCCGACACCTTCGGTCTGGATCGGCGGCTGGAGCGATCGCGCGTTACGAAGGGCGGCTAAGTACGCGAACTGCTGGCACGCGTCGGGGACTCCTGAGATTCTGGCCGAGGGTCTGGCGAAGGTCAGGATCTATGCGAAGGAGTACGGGCGTGACAGCAACGCGATATCGCTCAGCGTTCTAGCCGACGACTCGCTAACCCGTGCTGAGCCGGCTGAAGTAATCGAGAACCTGCGCGAATACCAAGCCGCTGGGGCGGCGCATGTACTCGTGACGTTCACTGGGCGCACGATCGAGAGAACCTTGGAGCGCATGGAGACGTTCGCACGTGAGGTTGCGCCGAAGGTCTAGATAGACTTCGCGCTGGTAGAAAAGTCGGGTTCAACTACCAGGCGGCCCAGCCATCGTCGATCGTAAAGACCGAGCCTGTGACGTAGCTCGACTCGTCGGACGCCAGGTAGAGTGCGCAGTTGACGACGTCTTCTGGCTGTCCGGCCTTGTGCGTCAATGGCTTCAGCGTAAGTGCAGCCCAGATCTCGGGATCGTCCCAGCCTGCCGCCTGCGCCGCCCCAGGGGTGTCGATAATGCCGGGAGCGATGGCGTTGACTCTGATCCCTTTGTCCCGAACTTCGACAGCGAGATTCTTCGTTAGTCCAATGACCCCTGCTTTGGCCGCGCCGTGCGCCACGTTCCCAAGCCCCGGCATGCCCACCACGCCCCCGATGGACGCTACGTTGATTATTGATCCGCCTCCTCGCTCGATGAGGACCGGTACCGTTCGCTTGCAGAGCAAGAATATGACGTCCATCTCGTTTCGGATCGTGAACTGCCAGTCTTCCATCGTCAGCTCGGCGAAGGGCGCGAACTTGGCTCTGGCGGCGTTGTTGTAGACGATGTCCAGTCCACCATAAGACTCGAGCGCGAACGCGACGAGTTGCTCGATCTCGGTCTCTTCCGCCAGATCACATCGATAAAAGACTGAGTCGTGGCCTTCTCCTCGCACCAGCTCCAACGTCTCTTCACCACGTCGACCGCTGATGTCGGTGCCAACGACCTTTGCACCTTCTCGTGTGAACAGCTGAACGGCAACCCGTCCCTGGGCTCCACCCGTCCCGGTGATCAGGGCAACTTTGTCTTCCAAACGTCCGGGCATAGCTCCTCCTCGTTACCTGGTGCTAGGCGCTCGCGCGGAGACGGCCTGAGGCTCGCCGTCGCTGATAGCACTTGGCGCAGCGAAGCCGTCGAGGGCTGCCAGGTTGGCGGCGGTCGGTTCAGCGGACAACCCGCTCAGAACGATGGAGGCCATGAATCTCCCGAGGTCTTCTGGGGACAACGCACCGTCTCGTTGGTACCATCGATGCAGCCAGTTGACCATGCCCATGACACAGAGCGCCCCCAGCCGAGGGTCGATCGGCCTGAATTCTCCGCTATCGACCCCTGCCTGGAGCGTGCGGACGAGGACGTCGAGGTACTGATCTCGCTTCGCGACCATCGTCTTGCGACGACTCGTTGACAGACGATCCAGCTCCGCCATCGCGACGGCCATCTCAAGGCCGCGTCGGTGAGTTAGTTGACATTGACCAATGAAGTAGTTGATTAGCTTGTTGGTGGGAGAATCGGGACTCTGCTCCAACGGCTCAAGGAGCTCGAATCCTTCGTTGAGGAATCTCTCATGGATCTCGTACAAGAGACGTTCCTTGCTCCCGATGTGGTAGTAGAGCGTAGCCTTGCTTATTCCGACGGCGTCCGCCAGGTTCTGAACTGAAGCTCCGGTGTATCCCTTCTTGTGGAATAGCTTGGTCGCTACATCGAGGATTTGTTCCTTTCTTGATGTAGCTGAGTTCCTTGGTGCTCTTTTGCGTCTTGTCATATCTATCGTCGATCCTTCGCTAGTTCAGCTTAGTCCGTCTGATTGGGTAGGCCGATGGTTTCTTCGTCGCAGATAAGCGCGAGTGTCGAGGCCATGAGGTCTCGAGCACCGGACGGGTTCGCCGGATCGCTGGCCGATAGGCTCGTGAGGTAATTCATCGCACTCTTGAGCGACTCAACGTCATCGAAGTACAGCTCTGCGATTCGGTAGTAGCTGTCGTCAAACCCCCTGGCCGAAAGCACTCTCCCGATTTGGTACTTCCTGAGGCCGGGCATCCTCTTCGCGGCCGCTTCGACGTGGGTTCGATATTCCGCCTCGAACTCCTCGGGCGACACACCCTCTCCAAGCTTCCAGAGGGCGACATATTTAATCACCTGACATCCTCCTGCGCTCGCCTACCGTTTAAGCGAGCAAGACCACCGCACGTGCGCTACTACGCCAATCTACAATACAACACGCGGCAATATAGGGTTCTAGCCTGACTCAGCCGTCACGGTCTCGGGTCTTTGCGTCGCGCTTGCTCATTTCTATCAAGCGTTGGCGGATTACGGACTTCTGGATCTTTCCCGTGGCGGTCTTCGGCAACTCATCCAGCACGAGTACTTGCTTCGGTACCTTGAACCCAGCCAGTCTCTCCTTAGAATATCGGATCAGCTCTTGCTCGTCTATTGTCGCTTGCGGGCGCGCCGTTACGACCGCCGTGACCGCTTCTCCCCAGCGCGGGTGGGGCAGTCCGATGACCGCTACGTCTTCGACGTCTCTATGGGCCAGAAGGACGGTCTCCACCTCTCTAGACGAGACGTTCTCACCGCCACTCTTGACGATGTCCTTGCTCCGGTCGACGAAGAACACGTACCCGTCCTCATCCATGTAGGCTAGATCGCCACTGTGGAGCCAGCCACCTCGGAACGTCTCGACGTTCTTCTCCTCAAGCCCCAGATACCCGTCCATCGTGCAAGGCGCCCTATAGACGATCTCACCGACCGTGCCTCGCGGGACTTCGTTATCCTCTCCGTCAACGATCTTGAGGTCGACCGAGAGGATGGGACGTCCGATCGAGCCAAACTTCTCGAATTGCGCATCTGGAGGGAATACGGTCGTGACCGGACCCATTTCGGTAAGACCGAAGGTGAGGCCGAATTCGCAGCCGAACTTCTCGATCGCTTCTTTCAGCAGATTAGTAGTAATTGGCGCCAGATGGTAAGTGCATAGCCTGAGAGACGATAGATCGTACTTGTCGAAGTCCGGAACGTCCATCATCGCCCGGTAGAAGATCGGCAGTCCCCAGAACGTGGTGACTTTGTGACGTTCGATCGTTTCTAGCACCTCCTGCGGATCGAAGCCCCCGAGAACGACCATGGTCGCACCCACATAGATGAGAGGCGAGAGGAATACGTCGAGGCCACCAGAGTGATGCAGCGGCAAGACTAGGCAGCCGATATCCTGAACTCTGAACGGGAATTCGATCACGACGTTGTTGCAGTTGGCCATGATCGCCCGGTGGCTGAGGATGATCCCTTTGGGCCTCGCTTCGGTGCCTGATGTGTACAGGATCTGGCAGGCATCCTCGTCTTCTATTACGACCTCCGGTTCGTTCTCTTCGCCTTTGGCCAAGATCTCTTCGTAGCCGAGCACATCTCCGCGACCAGCGTCGACGCTCAAATATGTCTCTAGAGTGAATAGCTTGCTTTTCATCTGGAGGAGGCGCTTCAAGGACGAATCGTCCGCCACGATCGCGTTGGAACCCGAGCCATTGACGATGAATTGCATATCGTCGTCCGTGAGTCCAGGGTTAACGGGCACTATCGTCAAGCCGGCTTTCATCAATCCGTAGTAGACGACTACGAATCGCTCGTCGTTACCGGAGACGACCACGACCCTATCGCCTCGTTTCAGCCCGAGCGCCAGCATCGCGTTCGCCCATCGGTTGGCCGACGAGTCAAGCTCCCGATAAGTCAGGTGCTTATCTCGAAAGATGATGGCGGTCTTATCCGGATACCGTGCGGCCGACCTGCGAAGGGTGTCCCCTACTACGTTCCTTCGAAGCAGGTTCTCTTCCAGAGTATTCATCGGATCACGTGCAACAACTGCCGGACTCCACCGAAGGTTGAGCTGTCAACCCGCGATAGGTGCCTCCTTGAGGTGCGGCAAGACGTGCTCGGCCATCAGCTCCATCGAGCGCATCACCTTCTCATGCGGCAATAGACCGAAGCTAAACCAGCAGATCAGCGAGTTCAAGCCTATGTCGCGTTCCAGTCCGTTGATGCGCTCTCTGATTTCTGCCGGTTCCCCGAACAGGAGCATCCGCTCAACGGCCGTCTCGTAGGTCAGTCCTTCCAGCCGCGGGAAATGCTTTTCGTAGAACCCGTACGACTGCGAAAATTCGCCGGTCTTGCCCCCCGGGCTACCCTCTGTGATCAGGCTGCTGAGGTAGTTCTTGAAGCCGGGTTCCGCTTCGGCTCGAATGCTTTTCCCGTCCTGCGATAGGTAGATCATGCGGAGTACCGGCAGCTCCAGGTCCAGCCCGCCCGGGTATACCTCGCGCCTTTTGTCTCGATACCTCGTATGCGCGGTAGCGATCGCACTCTCGGTGTCAGTGAGTCCGACCATGATCGGATAGCCCTTCTCTGCCATCGCCTCCGCCGTCTCAGGACTGACCGCTGCCGCGTAAATCGGCGGGCCCGGTTTCTGAATTGGTTTAGGAAGCACGTCGACGCTGTCGATCTTGTAAAATTCGCCGTCGTAGGAGAACGGCCCGTCGCTCCAAGCCAACTGTAGAATTTCCAACGTCTCTTTGAAACGCCCGCGACTCTCCTCCAGCGAAACACCAAAGCCGTCGAACTCAACCCGCTGGTAACCTCTGCCGACACCGAAGTCGAGTCGTCCGCCGCTGAGTACGTCCACCATCGCCGCTTCCTCCGCGAGGCGTAGCGGTTGGTAGAAGGGAAGCACGGCGACGGCGAGACCGATACGAATTCGCTCTGTTCTTGCGGCAATGTAGGAGGCGAATGTCAGGATGGATGGACAGATTCCGTAGTTCGTGAAATGGTGCTCGCCGAGCCAAACAGAATCGAAACCGAGCCGTTCCGCGTATTCGACTTGCTCGATCGCCTCTCGATAAAGCTGGCTGTGATCCCGTTCCGGGGACCCAGGAATGAGCTGGAATACGCCAACCTTCACGGACAATGCTCCTCTGCTATACTCGACCGACGGGACGGTACAAATATATGTTCGCTCAGGATAGGGTGTCAAGGTAACAGCGGTGACCGCGGCGACTACACCAATTCAGACGGTAGCGAGGGCGATACGCGATAGACTGGCGTAGCTCGCTTGGCGTTAAGCTCGTGACGCCCGAGGAGGCCGTGGGCACGATCGCTCCCGGCAGTCGCGTTGCCGTCGCGCCCTACACTTGTACCCCCTATACTCTCTGCTCCGCCCTGTCAGACCGACCGGAATTGCTGGCCGTACTGCGTATAGATCACCCGGTTTCGTTGTTCCCCTGGTTCGAACGCGACGACGATATCAGACCCCAGATCACGACTTTCTTTGCCACGCCCGCCGATAGAGAGCCGGCAAACAGCGGGTACCTGGGATACCTCCCTGTTGGGAAGTGGCAAGAGAACGAGGTTCCCGAGGGTCTGGGTCAAGAGCCTGATGCATATTTGGTGTCAGTTTCTCCGCCGGATCGACACGGATACTGCAGCTTTGGCCCAGGGGTCTGGTTCTCGCCGTCGCTTTGTCGTCGGTCTCGATCAGTGATCGCCGAAGTCCGGGAGGGCTTCATACGCACGGGGGGCCGGAACTTTGTTCATGTCTCCCAGATAGACTACTTCGTCGAGGCGCGCCGACAGGCGAAACGAGTGCAGCTGCCGCCACGACGGGACGACGAGCAGCAAGTGACCGAAGTGATCTCGGCGCTTGTCGCTTCCGAGCTTGTGCATGATCGGGACACGCTGCAGATTGGCGTAGGTACAGTCTCGGCGGCGCTGGCATCGTACTTGGATGGTAAGCACGACCTCGGCATCCAAACCGAGATCATCACCGGAGGGATCGCCGATCTCGTCGAGAAGGGTGTGGTCACCGGCAGATACAAGACGCTGCACCCGGGCAAGGTTGTCGGTAGTGCCTTGATAGCGATGCGCCGAGAAGAGCTGGCCCTTATCGATGGGAACCCAACGTTCGAATTGTATGAGTTCGGATACGTCAACGACGTTCGGCTCACTATGCGAGAGGAGAACCTTGTAGCGGTGAACAACGCGCTGCTCGTCGATCTGACGGGCCAGGTCGCATCAGAAACGATCGGAACGCGCGTCTGGAGCGGTGTGGGTGGGCAGACTGCTTTCGCCATCGCCTCACAATACTCGCACGGGGGCCGCTCAATCACCGTGCTGCCGTCCAGTCACACAATTGACGGAGAACTGAGGTCACGTATCGTTCCGACGCTGGAAGAGGGCACGGTGGTTACGGTGCCCCGGACCTTCGTGGACTATGTCGTTACTGAGTATGGGGTCGCGACGCTGCGGGGCAAGACCGTAAGGGAACGTATCGGCGAGCTGATCACGGTAGCTCATCCAGACCTGCGGGCGGAACTCCGACAGCAGGCGACTAGGCTCTACGCCGTCTAGGCGGGGACAGAGATCCTAGCCCTTTACCGCCAGCAGCAATGCCAAAACACCGATCGTGGTGAGGCCACAGCCGACGAAGAAGGCCGACACGGGCGCGTCGACCCGCCCTCCAACGCGATGTGTATGGATGAGCGAGCCCACGGCCGCAACCGTACCGGCCACGACCATGGCTTCTCCAGCCGTGTCGAACCAGAGCAGGGCTCCACCGAAGAACAGGACCGACGCCCCCAGCGACGGGAACCAAGCGCTCTTCGTCACGGCACCGATCGCGAACGTCACCAGGACGACGACGGCCACACCGATCGCCAGGACTTCTGTCCGGTTGTACGTTTGATCGACCGCGATATAGATAGCGAGAGCAGCTCCGACTAGGCGTCCAGCGACCGACAGAACGAGATCCAGTCCGTCCGGCGTCGCGAGCGCCGCCCGGGAGAGCGGGTTCGCGGCGCTCATTGCTTCGTCGCTCACTCGAACACCTCCAGCGTTGCGACCGAAAACGTAATCCCCAACCTCTTGCAGAAGATGATGACGCTCTCGTACTGTGAGACGTCCGTTCCCGGCGGGATGTCGTAGTTGATGTTGCCGTCCGTCGCCCTCAGACGGTCGATCTCCAGCCCGTCGTCAGATGAGCCGCCGTCCGGGTCGGTAGTCATTATAACGAACAAGTCGGGGCCTCCAGAGACCGAGAAGTCTTCGAACCGAAGCACGAGCGAGCCGTCGGCTGCCTGGATGACCTTCGCTGTGCCACTTCCCGAATACAGAGTGGTGTCCATAAACTCGCCCGTTGCAAGAACGGAACCCGAGGCCGACCCGCCGTCATCGCCGGGATCCACGAGGTCGTCTCGCGCGGCCTGCCCGTCGTCTGGAAGCGGCGCGGTAGCGAGCGGGTCCGTTTCGTCTAGAAACGTCCGCGCGAATGAGCTGCCCAGAATGTAGTTGCCGCCCACCGCCAGGACTAAGGCGAGGGCAACCACAGCCGGGGCGGAGATAAACCAGGGGAGCTTGAGGAGCAGTCGCGTCATCGGAGACTAACCTTCCATCTGAACCCAATACTATCACCGGCGTAGTTACCAGAGTGTTACACAAATAACGGGCCACGAAAGCACATCGATAATAACGCTCAGAGGATCGACCTACCGGTCGGTAGGTCGATCCAGAGGGCCCATGGGACTATGGGACCTCGCGACGGGTTTCGTGGTGATCTCGGCCTGCTGAGAGCGCCTGAGGCGATCCTAGCGTAGGACTTGACCTAACCCAACCATCTAATCGACATGGCGATGTGATAGAGTTTCGGTCAGCAGGCTCGCTACACCGCCTACAATGCGTACCTGTTCAGCACAAGGAGGTAGTCATGCCCACACTTGAGGAACGCGTTCAGGTAATCGAGGATAGGGAAGAAATCCGCCGTCTGAAGGGCATGTACGCCCGCTATACCGACGCTAAATACGACCTGGACGGGATCGTTTCGTTGTTCACAGAGGACGCGGTGTTCGACTGTACCGACTTTGGCGCCTACCAGGGCCATGAGGCGATCCGCGAGTACTACGGCGTGATGCAGAAGAACCTCACGTTTACCGTGCACTACCACGCGGACGAGATAATCGACATCGACCCCTCCGGGGAGACGGCGACCGGCAGCTGCTATTTCCTCGATTTCGAGACTGTGCAGGGGCAGCCTCTATTGGTCGCCGGAACCTACGAGGACCAGTACAAGAAGGTCGATGGCAAGTGGAAGGTCGCCCACATGAAGGTGAACTTCCTCTTCCGAATAGATTGGAACTCCGACTGGGTGAAAGAGCGGCTCGTAAGCGGCAACACCTTCTTGGAGGGTTCCGAATCTATCCCTCGCTATGAGCAGGCCTAGAGCAGCCCACGCCGTCGGACGGTCATTCCTGAGGAGGTCTACGTGATTCGCTAGGTGCATCTGCGTTCAGCATGAGGAGGTTAGTCATGCCCACACTTGAGGAGCGCGTCCAGTCTATCGAGGACAGGGAAGAAATACGAAGGCTGAAGAGCCGATACGCCCGCTATACGGACGACAAATACGACCTCGATGGAATCGTGTCGCTCTTCACGGAGGATGCGGTGTTCGACTGTACCGACTTCGGGGTCTACAAGGGACATGAGGCGATTCGGAACTTCTTCGCTGCGATCAAGGAGAACCTCACTTTCACCGTGCACTTTCACATGGACGAGATAATCGACATCGACCCCTCTGGTGAAGAGGCGACGGCCACCTGGTACTTCCTCGATCCGGAGACCGTGCAGGGCGAAGCTATCTTGGTCGCCGGTACGTACGATGAGCGATACCGGAAGGTCAATGGACGCTGGTTGGCCTCTCACGTTACCGTGAATTTCCTATTCCGAACGCCCTGGAACTCGAACTGGGTGAAGGAGCCTATGGTGAGCGGCGACACGTTCTATGAGGGCCTAGAGACTTGAGCGGCCCCCGCGGTCGACAGTAACACTTCCTGAAGAGACCGAACGATCGTGATTCCGCCGAACTGCTCTGTCGACGAGACGCTGGTCGGTCTACAGAGGAGGAAGGGTGAGCACGGCGGCGAGTTCGAGCAGGTACGTCTCGTATTCTTCCAGTGTCGCGCCGTCCGCGAAGCCCGCGTCGTCACCGCGCGACGCGTCGAATAGGGCCGAGAAAACGTACATGTTCTCGCTGTCAAACGTGGCGAACGCGGCGAGCCTGTACACCTCATCGCCGGAAATCGCACCCGAAGAGCCGAACGAGATACCGCAGAACGACCCAACAGGGTTCGGTTGGGGATCGCGGGACTCGAAGACGTACGTCTCGCCGTACGTGTAGAGTCGCTGGCTCTCAGTTAACTCATAGGATTCGTTCGCCCACTCTGTCATCGTGGCGATGCCTTCGGCCGGATTGAAGTTTGAATCGAGAGATATGCGCTCGAGTTCGACCTGGCCAACGACGTCGCCGTCCCTAAAGACGCTGACGAATCTGTCGCTTGCGTCCGTGGATCGCACGAGCCAGTTGTCCGTCTCGAGCAGACCCTCGGCGAACACGTCATCCCACATCAACTCACCAAGTGTCGCACGCTCGTTCGCACTACAGTCGATTGAGTTGAGCGAGCTTGTAAGATCGGATGAGGAGCTAGTCCGTTCGGCGTCGCCGGAGTCACCGCTACAGGCGGTGACAGTCAGAGCTACAGCCAAGGCGAGGCAGAGTAGGACGATGAGACTCTTCAATCGACGCTCCTTGCGCCCCAATATACCAAAACTGGCGAGTCTCTGCATGCGGGCTAGGCGAACACTCCGCGCGCTTCTAAGGAGGATCGGGCCTGACTCGGACCATACGCTTACCGACGTTGTCCCCTGCAAGCAGGCCGACAAGAGCACGCGGTGCCGAATCGAGGCCTTCGATAACGTCCTGCAGGATTTTCAGCTCGCCATTCGCGATCCATTCGGCAAGTTGGGCTTCAGCCTGTGGGGCTTCGTTGTCGTAGTCCATGACCACGAATCCATGCATTCGCAAACGCCGCCCGACGAGGAGGCTCGTATTTATCGGCGCTCCGATCGGCAGACGCTTCGAGTCGTACTGCGAGACGGCGCCGCAACAGACGATTCGTCCGCGTAGGTTCATGATCGGCAAGACAGTGCTGAGGACCTCGCCGCCGACGTTGTCGAAGTAGACGTCGATGCCGTCGGGACAGGCAGCGCGAAGGTCGCTGGCGAACGACGGGTCCTTATAGCTGACGGCGGCGTCGAAGTTCAGATCATCCGTGAGCATCCGATTCTTGCGGTCGGAGCCGGTGATACCGATGACGCGGCAGCCGTGGAGCTTGGCGATCTGCCCGACAACGTTTCCGGTCGCGCCAGCGGCGGCCGATACGACGACTGTCTCGCCGGACTGAGGCCGTCCGATGTTCAACAGACCGAAGTAGGCGGTGCGGCCGGTCATGCCAAGTACGCTCATGTGTTTCGTTAGGTCGCCGCTGGGCTCGATAGCACGAACGTCGTCGATCGGGTGAATTGCGTACTCCTGCCAGCCCGATTCGCAGGTGACGATCGTCCCCACCTCGATCGATGTCTGGTTCTCCTCGATCACTTCGTCCAGTGTCCAGCCCGGCATCACTTCACCCTCACGGACCTCGAGATAGTCGCTTCCACGCAACCAGAGGCGGTTGGCGGGGTCGATCGAAAGGAGTATCGGACGGCAAAGGACTTGACCTGGCGTCGGTGAGTCGATAGTCGAATCGACCCCGCGGAAATGCTTCTCCGCGAGCTTTCCCGAAGGACGCTCGGCAAGCAGAATCTGATGGTTGTCTCGCGTAGCCACGGATGTGATTATCGCGCCTTCAGACTCGCATTTAAAGCCCGCACGATGATTGCCGAGCGCTGAAGCCTGGTCGCGGCAATTTTGCGATGCCTTAAAATGTCACCGATGGGCGCCATCACCGGTCCGGCCCATGCCACGTCGCGTGAAGTCGTAGTAGGGGAGGCTCCAAATGGTGCGCGAACTTCCGGTCGGTCGAAGCGGGACTGATGCTCTCCACCTGGCGGTCGCGCTTGCCGAGCAGGCGGGTGAACTGATCCTAGAGACCTCAACCGAGGTGACGACGAGCAAGGGGAGGGGAAACGTAGTCACCGCGGCGGATCTAGCGGCTGAGGAGCATATCCGCAAGTCCCTCGAGAAGGAATTTCCTACGCACGGAATCGTCGGCGAGGAATTCGGATCGCAGATCGGAAGTGGGACCTCCTCCTACCAGTGGATCGTCGACCCGCTGGACGGCACCATGAATTTTCACCGCCGTATACCGTTCTTCGCAGTTTCGATCGCACTCTTCCTGGATGACCAGCCACTACTTGGTGTTGTCTATGATCCGGTCCGACGTGAGTGCTTCAGCGGCCGTCGCGGAAGCGGTGTCACGGTCGACGGGCAGCCGATACAAGTCGGCAACAGTTCATCGCTCGAGTCTGCGCTGATCGCCTACGACCTCGGCTACATCGAAGATGACGTGCTACTTACGTTCTTAACGGCTCGTACCCTGGCTCCCAGAATTCAGAGGTCTCTCTCGTTGGGGTCCTGCGCGCTTGGCCTCGCATACGTAGCGGCGGGGCGGCTCGATGCCTACTATCACCTTGGCACCGCGATCTGGGACTTCGCCGCCGGCTGGCTGCTGGCGGAAGAAGCGGGCGCCACCGTCTCAACTTTCGAAGGACAACCCGTGACGGACATGCAGCACTCGTCGGTACTTGCAGCTGCCCCGCCCATTCATACCCAACTACTCAAGGAATTCGGCAACCTGACCTGACCAACCCTGCGGAAGAGCGTCGAACTAGTCACGTAAGAATCAGGCGCCCTCTGATCGGGCCTTAGGTGCCGCGAACCGCCTTGAGATCGGTGTTCGCGGTCCGGACCAGCGCGTCTGTGTCCGAACACATCTCAACGAACTTGAAGCCTTGCTCGACGCGCTTGCGCGCCGTAGCGACTGTACCGCCGTGAATCCCCGGCACCACTCCGTGCCGGTCGCACGCATCTAACACTGCCTGGATTGCATCCACGAACGATCTGTCGTCTTGGTCATAACCGGGCGCGATCCCCAAAGAGATGCCCAAGTCCGACGGACCGATGTATGCCGCGTCGATACCCGGCACGCTCAAGATCTCGTCCAGGTTTCCGATCGCCTCGCGCGTCTCGATCATCGTCATGCACAGCACCGTCTCGTTTGCCTTCGCCAAGTAGTCCTCGCCGCCGTAAAACCGAGCTCTTACGGGACCCGAACTGCGAAACCCGTCTGGTGCGTAACGGCAAGCCCCAACCGCCGCCTCGGCCTCCGCTCTGGAGTTCACCATCGGAATGATCACGCCGTAAGCGCCCGCATCCAGCGTTTTCATGATGATTCCTGGCTCGTTCCAGGGTACGCGCACAATCGGTACCACGTCCGTCGTCGAAAGCGCCTGTAGCATCGTTACAGACGTCTGGTAGTCGATTACGCCGTGTTGCGTGTCGACGCAGACCCAGTCGAATCCGGCGTGCGCGAACACCTCCGCCGAGAAGCTAGACGGCACCGTCAGCCATCCGCCGAGAGCCGGTTGGCCATCTTCCCAGAGTTGCTTCAGACGGTTTGCTCGCATTCCAATCTCCTTCCGAAACCTGACTACCGCCCCCCGTGGCTGTATATCACCGGTCGCGCGTCCCGCCTTGGAACGAAACGCTTATCGAGCGGTCCAGCCGCCGTCGACGGCGATTATGCTCCCCACCATATAGCTCGCCGCGTCACTTGCCAGGAAGATCGCGGCGCCCTGGATCTCCTCGAGACGCCCCCAGCGCTCGAGGGCTGTGGCACCAACGATGAACTTCCTGCCTTCCTCTGTGTCGACGATCGGCACGTTCATAGCCGTAAGGAACGGACCGGGGCAGATCGCGTTGACGGTCACGCCCGATGACGCGAGCTCGAGCGCGAGCGCCCGAGTCATCTGGACGACGGCGCCCTTGCTGGTCGCGTATGGTGTGCGATTGGCCAGCCCGACCAGTCCCAGCGAGCTGGACATGTTGATGATCCGGCCGTACTTCGCCTTCCTCATGTGCGGGATCACGGCTCGCGAGCACAGCCACATGCCGTTGACGTTGATGTCTTGGACCTCCTTGAACTGCTCGTACGTCAGCTCGTCGATCGATCCGCGGATGTTGATGCCGGCGTTGTTAATCAGGATGTCGATCTTGCAGAACTCGGACAGAGCGGCGTCGACGACGCGATCGGTATCCGCGGGCTTTGTTACGTCGGCTTCGACGGCGATCGCGCGCCGCCCGTGGTCTGCCGTGATCTGTCCCGCCGCGGCCTTCGCCTCGTCGCCATGTCTGCTAGTGATGACTAGATCCGCTCCCGCCGAAGCGAGCGCCGCCGCCATCGCCTCGCCGAGCCCTTTCGATCCGCCAGTTACGATGGCGATCCTGCCGGTTAGGTCGAACTGCTTGATTCCCGGTAGCATACTCACTCCCACAAAGCTCAGCCGGTTAGGGGCAGACCTGAACCTTGATCGAGCCGGTCGACTTATCCGCAGCTGTCGCGAACGCTTCTGCGGTCTGATCTAACGGGAAGCGGTGCGTGATAATGGCGCCTGCGCGGTCGGCCTCCGCGCGGACGATTGTCAGTGCGGCATCGTAGTCTGTGGGCTGTCCCGGGCGGCGGCAGTACGCATTTCCACCGATGATCCGGGCCTGTTCCGTCATTACCCGCTGCACGTTTAGCTGGACGGGCTGAGTGAAAAGCCCCAACAGCAGCACGCGGCCGCGAGGTCCGATCAAACCGAGCGCCTGCGTTGGAGTCTGCGCCGCGCCGCCCACGGTCTCGATAACTACGTCGATCTGTTCTGGGCCAAGATCATCGATCTCCTCCGACTTCACGACCCGCGAAGCGCCTACCGCTAAGGCGGCTGCCGCCTGATGGGCATGACGGTAGCTTGCGATGACATTGGTGGCGCCCGCCGCTCGCGCAGCAAGGATCGACATCAGACCGATGGTACCGCTGCCGAGGACGCAGACCGTCTCTCCTTCAGAGACCTCAGCCAGGTGCACACCGTGGACCGCTGCCGCCAGCGGCTCCATCAGCGCCCCCAGCACGAAGTCCAGTTCATCCGGCAACCGGTACAGAGTGTAAGACGGCACTACTATGTACTCCGTCAACGCTCCCGAGCAGATATCTACTCCGCTCCCGCTTAGGCTCACAAGGGCGCCGATAGCCACTCGTTCGGAACATTCCAGGTAGTGGCCAGCGCGGCAGTACGAGCACTCCCGGCAGAACTTGTACGGCTCAACGGCCACGCGGTCGCCCTCTTGGAATCCGTCAACGCCTTCGCCGAGTTCCGCTATATCGCCGGCAAACTCGTGCCCCGGCGAAATGTCCGCCCTCGATGGCAGACGGCCGTGATAGAAATGCAGATCTGAGCCGCAGATGCCGCAAGCGCGTACGCGCACCAGCACTTCGCCTTGCCCGGGAACTGGCTTCGGCGCCTCACGTAGCTCGATCTTTGCTTTGTCGGTCAGGAACACCGCAGTCATGCCGCTCATGTCGGCGGTCATTCTAACATAGGCGTGACACCAAGCCTGCCATACTTTCCCGATGCCGGCTGCCTGAAGGACTCTTGGCTCGCGAGACTTGGTCTGTGGCGTCAATTGAGTATAATTGACCTCTCGTTACTCAAGATAATCGCAGCCTTCGCAAGCGTAGAAAGAGGCACATATGGCAACCGAGACCAACGAGCCCCGGGTCGGGATCGGTCTGATCGGCGCGGGCGGAATTGGAGCGCTCCACGCAAACATCCTGACGACGCTGGTTCGGCAGGCTGATCTGATCGGGGTCACGGATGTGGACGGAAGTCGCGCGGCCGCGTGCGCCGCCCAGTTCGGGTCACAATCGTACGCAAAGGTTGAGGACCTGCTCGCCAACCCAGAAGTGGCTGCGGTCATCATCGCGACGCCACCGAAAACCCACTGCGATCTGATCAAGCTCGCCGCCGGGGCGGGAAAGGATGTGTTCTGCGAAAAGCCACTGGGCTGGGAGGTCGAGGAGATCGACGATGCTCTGGCAGAGGTGGAACGGGCTGGCGTCAAGCTTCAGGTCGGGTTCAACAAGCGATTCGACGCCAACGTCAGCAAGGTCAAGCGGATGGTGTCGTCCGGTGACGTCGGCCGCCTCCTTTCCTTGCATATCATGGGACGCGACCCGATCGATCATAGGCCCGCAGGACGAGAGGACGGTGACATCTTCCTCGACACGATGATCCACGACATCGACATCGCCCGCTTCGTGACCGGCAGTGAAGCGACGAGCGTGTACACGCAAGGCGGTGTGATGGCGGATGAGCCGCTAGACGATCCCGACACGGTGATCACGACGATACGCTTCGAAAACGGCTCAACGGCCATAATCGACGACAGCCGCGTGTCGGGACACGGCTACGACCAACGCGTCGAAGCGTTCGGTATGAAGGGCGTAGCGTCCTTCGGGAACGAACAGCGAGATCGCGTGTGGTTCTCGACGGGCGCGGAAGTACAGTCGGCTGGCCCGCGTGGCGGGGCTGGGGAGTCCGCGCGACTCGACCCGCCTGAGCCGTTCTTCGCCAGACGGTACCTCGACTCCTATGTGGCCGAACTCCGGTCGTTCACCCGCGTCGTGCTTGACGACGCCGAACCCGTAGCGACTGGCGAAGACGGAAGGGCGGCGGTGGCGCTGGCCGTAGCCGCCTTTCGGTCATATCGCGAAGGCACACCCATCTCGCTCTAATCAACACCTCTGTAATCCTTGGGAGAAAGCACAGTGACAACCGGGACTAGCGAGCGGCAGGTCGGGATCGGTCTGATCGGGGCCGGCAGCATTGGCGCGATGCATGCGAACATCCTCACGACGCTGGTTCGGCAGGCTAATCTGATCGCCGTCACAGATGTGGACGATGGCCTCGCTGCGTCGTGCGCCGCTCAGTTTGGACCCCGAGCGTATTCAACAGTGGAGGACTTGCTCGCTAACCCGGAGGTTGCCGCGGTCATTATTGCGGCGCCACCAAAAACGCACTGCGGTCTGATCGAGCTCGCTGCTGGGGCCGGTAAGCACGTGTTCTGCGAGAAGCCGCTAGGGTGGCAGGTCGATGAGGTCGATCAAGCCCTTGCAGAGGTCAGACGTGCCGGGATCAAGCTTCAAGTGGGATTCAATAGGCGGTTTGATGTCAACGTCCGTAGAGTGAAAGAGCTCGTGTCGAATGGAGACCTCGGCCGGCTGCTGACTCTGCATATCATCGGGCGCGACCCGGTAGATGTGAGGCAGCCTGGACGAGACGATGGTGACCTCTTCCTCGACACGATGATCCACGACCTCGACCTAGCACGTTTCGTGATTGGCAAAGAGCCGATGAGCGTCTTCACGCAAGGAGGGGTGATGGCCGAGGAGCCGCTAGACGACCCGGACACTGCGGTCACGACGCTGCGCTTCGAGGATGGTGCGACGGCCATCATTGACGACAGTCGCGTATCGCAGCATGGCTCCGACCAGCGACTTGAGGCGTTCGGGACGAAGGGTATGGCGTCAATCGTAAACGAGCAGTGCGACCGTGTGTCGATCGCGACCGGCACAGAAGTGAGCGCTGCTGGACCGAGCGGGCTGCCTGGAGAGCCAGACCGACTTGACCCGCCGGAGCCATATTTCGCGAAGCGATACCTTGACTCATACGTTGCCGAACTCCGGTCGTTTGCAGACTGCATTCTGGAGAACACGGACCCGGTAGTGACAGGGGAAGACGGAAGGGCTGCTGTAGCGCTGGCCTGGGCGAGCTTTCGATCTTATCGCGACGGCTTGCCCATCTCGCTATAATGCGACAAGCTGCCCTCGCGGCCGAGCGAAGGGTTGGTGGGATGTTTCAACAATGGTCGCCTGGGAACTAGTGAGGCTGGTGGGCAACAATCAAGTGGCATCTTCGCTCGGGGGCAAGGTCGCCACCAGTAGCCGGAGTCCGCGTCGGCTCGTTGGGCGTTGTCGCTAGCGACCTAGTCAAGGCGCTGGGCGATTTTGCGTCTGCTATGCTTTAGAATGAGGTGATTCGATGCTGATATTTCAAAGTCTCGGCGCTCCTGAACTCCTCATCGTTCTCGCCATCGTCGTAGTTCTTTTCGGAGCGACAAGAATCGGCGACATCGGCAAGGGCGTTGGGCGTGGCATACGGGAGTTCCGGCGCGAAATCAAAGACGAGAGTGCAGACGACAAGGATTCCGCCGACACGGAGGAGAGCAAGAGCTAGGCCCTTCGTTCCCTGGACAGACCATGAAAAGGTCCGGCCATTAAGGCCAGCTTCAGTCGTTCCTCGAACCGTCTTCCGCTACGTCGGCCGCACTTCGAACCGTCCAACGTAGAAACTCTTACCAGTGAGGAGCGTAAAGTTGTTAACTGCGTCGAGAGCGTCAGTAGCCAGTTTAAACTCAGTCGTCCCTATATTCGTTCCTATAGTCGCGATGTGATGGACAGGACCGTCGATTGTCTGTGCCCGACATGAGAACGTCTGAACGAACGGCGCCAGATCTGGCAGCTCTTCGTCCGCGACGTCTTCGACGCCGCCTCGACCACTAGTTCCACCGAGCGCCAACACCAGTCCAACCGCCATACTGGCGATTCACTTGACAGTGCCTACCCGATCTGGCGTAACATTTGTGATCGGCAAGCATCCTTCTTTGAACGGAGATTAGGAGCTGCGGCGATGGCCCCACCAAAACGACTCAACTTCGGTATATTCATGGCGCCCTTTCACATCGCCGGCGACAATCCGACCCTTTCACTCCAGCGCGATCTCGAGCTGATCGAGTGGCTTGACGTACTCGGGTACGACGAGGCGTGGATCGGCGAGCATCATTCCTTGGGTTGGGAGATGATCGCCAGCCCCGAGATCTTCATCGCCACCGCGGCTGAGCGCACCAAGCATATTCGCCTCGGTACGGGCGTTGTTAGCATTCCGTACCACCACCCGTTTCACGTCGCCGACCGTCTCGTTCTACTCGACCACCTGACCCATGGCCGCGTGATGCTCGGCGTTGGCCCGGGCGCTCTCGCGACCGATGCCTACATGCTCGGCATACCGGCTGTCCTCCAACGCGAGCGAATGAACGAAGGGCTGGGCATCATCATCCGCCTGATGACCGAGGAAGAACCGATCACCTACAAGAGCGATTGGTTCGAGCTTAACGATGCGCAGCTGCAGCTGAAGCCGTACCAACGACCGACCATGCCGATCGCGATCGCTTCAACCCTGACGCCATCGGGCGTGACCTCCGCAGGCAAACACGGCGCCGGGGTCCTGTCGATGGCGTCGTACGCGGAACACGGAATGCGAGCGATGAAGGACCAATGGACGATCTGGAACGAAGCGGCCAAAGAGGCCGGCAAACCCGCACCCGATCGCGCCACGTGGCGCATCGTTATGCCTTTCCATCTCGCGGATTCCACGGAAGAAGCGATACGTGACATCGAGGATGGCGTGCTAGCGTGGAACCAATATCTCTCGGATGTGCTCGGCTCTCCCGCGAACCCGTCGTCGACATCGGGCCGAGAGGTGGCGGAACGACTACGAGCATACGGCGCGTTGATTGGCACACCGGACGAGGCGGTCGCAGGCATCGCCAAAATTCAGGAGATGTCGGGCGGTTTCGGCTGTCTGCTGGGATTCGCGCACGAATGGGCAAGCCGCGAGAAAACGCTCCGTAGCTACGAACTGATGGCCCGTTACGTCATGCCACAGGTGCAAGACACCGTCGCGTGGATCGATCGATCGCTCCAGTACAACGAGGACAACAAGGACAAGCTGATGAGCGGCGCGAAGGCGGCGATAGACAAGGCGATGGCTCAGCGCTCAGACGACAAGCCGAAGTAGATCCTGACATCTTCTCGGTGCGTGCTTCAGAGCCAGGTGACGCTAGACACCAAGGAGCTAGAATCCGCGCTCCGAAACGTAGACGTTGAACATCGGCTCGCCCACCAGGTAGTGGCTCAGGTTGTCGCAGAAGAGATCGATCACGCGCTCCAAGACCCGCGGCGAACCGCCGCCTATGTGTGGCGTGATGATCACGTTGTCCAAGCGCCAGAACTCGCTCTCGGGAGGAAGCGGTTCCTCCGAGAAGACGTCCAGCGCCGCCCCAGCGATGCGCTCCTCTTTCAGCGCGTCGATCAACGCCTCTTCGTCGATGACCGGCCCGCGAGACGAGTTCACGATGACGGCCGTGGGTTTCATCGCGCCAAGCTCGGGTCCCCCGATTAGCCCGCGTGTCTCCTCCGTCAGCGGGACGCTGAGAACCACGTAATCGCTCTCTCCCAGCAGGCGGTGAAGCTCCCTGGATGGTATCAGTTCATCGAAGTTCGGGCGGCCCGACCCCCGCCAGCCGACCGGCACCCGCATACCGATCACGCGCATCCCCAGCGCCTTCGCGACGTGCGCAATCCTCGAGCCGATGTGACCGGCGCCTACGATCCCAACGGTCCGGCCCTCCAGTTCGTTCGGAGCGTAGGGGCGCCAGTTCATCTCTGCCCTCGCCTGCATCGCCTCCGGGAGGCGCTTCGCGAGAGCGATCATCATGCCAATGACGTACTCGCTTACGGGCGCGGCGTGCACGCCGCTGGAGGTGGTGATGGTCAGGTTCGATCGCAAGACGGGGCTTCCGCTTAGCCGGTCGATGCCGGCGCTGGACAACTGGACCCACTGCAGGCGGGTCGCACGTTCGAGCAGGTCGTCCGGCATCACCGGGTTGCAGAGCAGAACCTCGGTATCTTCAAGGATCTGCTCAAGCGCGGCCATGGCCTCTTCTGGGCTCTCGTCCTCATCGCTTGGCGTCGCGCCGTAACCTTCCCACAGAGCTTGGCCTCCGCGAAACGCGCTTTGCTGGGCGCGGCTTAACGGTGTGACTGAAAGTCGCGGGGCCACCGCCCGAATGCGCTCCTGAAGCTCATCGGCCAGTGGTAGAGCTAACGTAACTAGTAGTTCATTGCTCATTCGATCAGCGTGTTCATTATATCCGCCGGCCTCTGACTCATCGTGACGGCTATTGCGAAATTTCGGCGTGCGCTGCACAATAGCGCGTGAACAAGCCGCCCCCCTGACATCGATCCGAAGGATGGGAGCCATGAAACCCGACAACTACACTTGGCCTGCGAACAACACCGGGCTCGAATTCTACGATCTCTCCATTCCCTGGGGACACGGCGTCGCGAACTGGCCTTACTTTGAAGACGTCAAGATCGAGCGCATCCACTATCACGCCAAGTCGCGCGTCCTGTCGCAGCGGATTACCACGGTGATGCACTCCACCACCCACGTGGATGCCCCGGGCCATGTGGTCGAAGGCCTGCCGCTCCTCGATGAGATACCGCTCCACTGCTTCTTCGGGCCAGGTGTCGTGGTCTCGATCCCAAAGAAGAAGTGGGAGAAGGTGATGCCGGAAGACCTTGAGGCCGCCGAACCCGAGATACGGCCCGGCGACATCGTCATCGTCAACACTGGCTGGCACGAATACTACGGCGACAATTCGGCGTACTATGCCTACTCCCCCGGTTTCTACAAGGAGGCCGGAGACTGGTTCGTCGAGCGTGGGGTCAAGGCTGTTGGCACAGATACACAGGCCCTCGATCATCCGCTCGCAACGGCGATCGCCGGCCACGGGCCCGGTGCGCCGGACGGGCTGTTGCCGTGGGCATGTCAAGAGTATCTCGAGGAAACGGGTCACAAGGTCATGGATGACTTTCCGCTTTGGGAGCCATGTCATCGTGCGATCATGGCCAAGGGGATCATCGGCTTCGAGAACGTAGGAGGTGACATCGATAAAGTCACCGGTAAGCGGGTCACATTCGCCGTATTCCCCTGGCGCTGGATGGGCGGCGATGGATGTATCGTCCGGCTCGTTGCGATGCTCGATCCGAGCGGCGAGTTCAGAGTGGAACAAGGGACTGCCCAGTGAACCTTCAGCCAGTGCTCCCACATGTTCCCTGCGGTCGGAAGTCGGCGCTCCGGCGCTCCTGATGAGCGTGTCGCTACCGGATCCTTCGCACCTGTTCGACCTCTCGGGGAGGAGCGTCGTCGTCACCGGCGCGACCGGCGCGTTCGGCGGCGAGGCCGCGAAGGCGCTGGCCGGTGCTGGCGCCGCGGTCACGATCGCGGGTGGGTCCAAAGACAAGCTTGATGTCCTCGTCGACGAGATCCGCTCCGGAGGCGGCTCGGTGGCCTCGGTCAATCGGCGGCCAACTAACAGCGAGGAAGTCGAGGGCATCCTCGAGGCCACAGTTGCTCATGGCGATGGACTCGACATCGTCGTAGCAGCGTCAGGAACGAACAGCGTCGCTCCGATCGTTGACCAGTCCCTAGAGGACTGGGACGAGGTGATGGATGTCAACGTGCGACAGACGTGGCTGCTGTGCCGGGCAGCAGGGCGGATTATGATCCCGCAAGGTCGCGGTGGCAAGGTCATCCTGATGTCCTCAGCCCGCGGGCGCCAAGGCCTTGCTAACTACTCCGCATACTGCCCCTCGAAAGCCGCCGTCGACCTCCTGACCCGCACTCTTGCATGCGAATGGGGCGAGCACGGCATCCAGGTCAACGCGATCGCGGCGACCGTCTTTCGCTCCGACCTCACGGCGTGGATGTTCGCAGACGATCCCAAAGCAACACAGATTCGCGACCAGATCCTCAGCCGAATCCCTCTTGGCCGCCTCGGTGAGCCGTCCGACTTCCATGGCCTCGTTCAGCTCTTAGCATCCGCCGCATCAGACTTCATGACCGGGAGCATCGTCTATCTGGACGGCGGCTACACAGCCGGCTAGCTTGCGGCGTCATGCGCCGAATAGGATCGACGATTCGACACCCCGAATATCATTTCGTTCTCGGACGGCCAGGGTAGATCTAAAGCATCTGGGAGAACATAAGTGGCAAACAAATTTCGATTCGGCGTCCTTGTTTCCAGAGCGTCTTCAGGCGATGACATGGCGGGGAAGGCGCGCAGGATCGAGGAGCTTGGGTACTCGGCACTATTCATCACCGACCATCTGGACGACCAGCTCGCACCAGTCCCTGCGTTGATGAGAGCCGCCGACGCTACGCGGCGCCTCCAAATCGGCACCATGGTGCTCAACAACGACTTTAGGCATCCCTTAGTACTGGCAAAGGAACTGGCGACGCTCGACGTTCTGTCGGGTGGCCGGACCGTGATTGGCCTCGGCGCCGGCTGGCAGCGCAGCGATTACGAAGAATCGGGGATAGCCTACGATTCGCCGGGAACCCGAATCGCTCGGATGGCTGAGGCGCTGACGATCATCAAGGGTCATTTCACGGACGGACCCTTTTCGTTCTCGGGCCGTTATTACAGCATCACGGACCATGATGGTACGCCAAAGCCGATGCAGAAGCCGCATCCCCCGATCTTGGTCGGAGGCGGTGGCACAAAGGTGCTCACGATCGCTGCCCGGGAAGCCGACATCGTTAGCGTGAACTATTCGCTTCCTGAGGGGGAGCTCAACCCTAGAGCCGCTTCAACCGGGAGTGCTGCGGCGACGCACGACAAGATCGCCTTGATTCGAAACGCGGCCGGAAAGAGATTCCCTGGGCTTGAGCTAAGCGTCACGGCTTCCGTCTGCGTGCTGACGAACGATCGTCGCGGCACTGCAGAGCGCATTGCTCCGAGCTTTGGACTTCATGGGGGTGAGGTGCTCGCGTCCCCGTACGCCCTGATCGGCACCGTCGAACAGATCGTCGATGATCTTCAGCAGCGGAGAGAAGAGTTCGGCTTGTCCCACATTGTCTTCCCCCGTGACCATTTCGACATGATGGCGCCGGTCGTAAACCGCTTGGCTGGAAGTTGACTCCGAGGACAGACGCTGACACCTCTGCGCGAGCGACGAAATCTACGGGATCGCGCGAACATGAATGACGTCGCGTCGGGCCGCGCGATCATCTCCGACGACATATCCTGCGTGATGAATGCCAAGCGGTCGTCCATGCTAAACTGTGGTCGGTCAGCCACGACAACGTCACGCTCGAGCTGGCAGCCTGCTAGCAGCGTTGGCTGACCTTCGGACATCACGTTTACGAGGGGAATCGAACTGCCAGCCTCATGCGTCAACTAGCGGACGAAAGCGAAGATCTCCTCTCCCCCGAAGCGGTGGCTGACCCTCATGCCTACTTCGGCCAACTGCGGTCACGCGACGCCATCCACTGGAATCCGCTGTGGAACGGCTGGATCGTCACCCGACACAAAGACGTCACAAGCATCTTGCTGGACCACGAACGCTTTTCGTCTGACCGGATGGGGTATCTCGATTCGCACGCCTCCGATGAGAAGAAGGAATCTCTGAAGGCGCTGTACTCGATCATCTCGTTAGGACTACCATTCATCGATCCCCCGGACCACACTCGTCTTCGCTTGCTTCACCAAAGAGCATCGTTCACTCCCGGTCAGCTCGCCTCATGGCGGCCTAGAGTCCAGGCGATAGTGGACGACCTGCTGGATTCACTTGAACCCGAGCAACCCGTTGACTTCATCGAGGCGCTAAGCTTTCCGTTGCCAATGCTCGTGACGGGGGAGATCATCGGATTCCCAGCCGAGGACCGCGACCAGGTGAGGCACTGGACGCAAGAAGTTGCTCTCTCGACCTTCGTGGCTCGAATGGACGCGGGCGAAAAACGTGCTCGTGCTGAGGCGGCCGCTAAGGATTTCATGGAATACACACTATCGCTGATCCGCGCACGGCGTGCGGAGCCCAGGGACGATCTCCTTACGGCGTTCGTAAATGCAGAACACGAAGGAGATCTTCTGAGCGAGGAAGAGATCGTCTCCAACATCATTCTGCTAATGATCGCCGGGCACGAGACCACCAGCAACCTGCTCGCCAACGGCCTCCTTGCCTTTATCCGCAACCCGGCCCAGATCGACCTCGTGCGGCGCGACGGGCTGATGATAGGTGCTGCGGTAGAAGAGTGTCTTCGCTTTGACCCCCCAGTCAAGGCCACCACGAGATGGGCGAAGATCGACGTTGAGATGGATGGACGGACTATGAAGGCCGAACAGAAGATCCTTCTCGCGTTGGCGTCCGCCAACCGAGATCCCGAACAGTTTCCCGACCCAGACCGATTCGACATCACACGTCGTCTGACACCCCAGCAGCACACGTCGTTCGTCGTGGGTATCCACTACTGTCTAGGTGCGCCTCTTGCGCGTATCGAGGCTGAGGTCACGTATACTTCGCTATTTGAGCGGTTCAGCTCGATAGAACTGGCATCGGAAGACCTCGAGTACAAACCGTCTGCGATCTCCCGCTCACTGACGGCGTTGCCGGTTGTGATGTCGTAGGCGGTACTGTGGGGCAACTGGAGGTCTCGGTGGACAAAGAGCGGTGTGTCGCCAGCCAGAGCTGCATCACGATCGCCCCAAAGGCATTCGCCCTAGGTTCCGACGGTAAGTCATCGGCTCGAGCGCCCGAGGCAGAGAAGTTGGAGACGTTACGGGAGGCTGCGGAGATGTGCCCAACGAGCGCAATAGTAGTCGAGGAAGGCGAGAGTGAAGACGAGATGTCCGAGTAACAGGTAGACAAACTCTTGGGGGCCGCGAGCAGGGCATCTCAACCGAATACTCGACCTTCACTCCGCCCGCGACCCCGGCAGGGGATAGACTCCCCACTTGTTATTCGATCGAGCGCCGAGAATAGATCACGTTGGCGCCCCTGTATCGGACCCAGAGAAGCTAGTCTGTGGTCTTAGACACACGACAGATCGACCGCATTGGGCGAGGATTCCTGACCATGCAGCATAATCGTTCCGAGCCGCATTCTGAACGACTATGCCGCCGGCTCGCGCTGCATGGTCCACAGGGTTGGACCACCTCCTGGCATCCGGATCTCACGCAAGACCTCGAAGCCGTGGTTTCCGTAGAACCGAAGGTTGATCTCCTTCGAGGTCTCCAAATAGCAAACCAAGCCATCGCGATCCGCGTTCGCAAGGCCCGGCTGAATCAACGCACCGCCGACTCCCTTGCCTTGCCGTTCTGGCTCGACGCCGAGGGTCATCAAATACCAGTGACGATCGGTCATATCTGTCTTGTGCAGTTCCTCGAGTCTATTCATCAGCGTGAGGTATCTCGACACAAATGCCGTGCCATACCTCAGAGGCATCGAGATCACCTCGTAGGCGTCAACTCTGAGCATCCGCAATGTAGACGGAAACGGATCGTCCGGAGGTAGCCAGATTGCCGCCCCTTCAATCGCATCTACGGTGACGTAGATCTGACCATAGCGGTCACCGTACCTGACGTCTGCGGTGAACTTGTCCCGCAATGCGCGTCTGCGCCGCGCCTCGTCTGGCAAGAACCAAATACTCGGCGGATCGTCGTGGAAGGACCGTCCTAACATCTCACCGATCGCCCTCACCTGGTCACGGTCTAGCCTGCTCGGCGCTTCGATCGACGTCACGATCGATGCGGTTCCAGAAACGACCCGTGAGTCGCGAGGTTACCCACGAGAATTAGATGTGATGTCACTGAACCAATCAAACAGCCACGAACCCGCCGTCCGCGATAAACGGGGCTCCGGTGCAGAAGCTTGACTCATCGGAAGCGAGAAACAGCGCCAGCCGCGCTATCTCCTCGGCCGTCCCCATCCGTCCCATGGGCTCTAACGCTTCTAGCGCTTTTCTGCGCTCCTCACTTCCACCCATTCCCAGTGACTCGTTTCCTCTCTCAATGAAACGATCCGACATGCCTGTGCGAATAACTCCCGGGCAGATGGCGTTGACCCTAATGTTCTGCCGAGCATACTCGAGCGCGGCCGTTCGGCTCAGCTGAATGACCGCTCCCTTGGACGCAGTATATGCAGGCATCCCCGGCGGGTAGCCGACGAGGCCAGAGATCGACGATGTGTTGATAATCGACCCGCCGCCGCTTTCCAGCATGTACGGAATCGTGTACTTCATGCCAAGGAACACGCCGGTTAGGTTGATCG
>JACZRQ010000044.1:13530-20772 GCA_022574655.1 Chloroflexota bacterium | reverse complement strand
CCGGTATCTGTCAGTCTCGAAAAGGGAGTGCGCGTCAACTGCAGAGACCCAGTTCGCCACGAGTTGAGGGATGTCACGCCTATGGCTTCGCCGTCGGACCTCGAGTCCAGATTCGAAGCTCTATCCGCTGATGGAGTCCACGATTACGTGGAATCGGGTCAGGAGGAACACCTTACGCTTGAGTTCAAGACCCTCGGGTCGTCACCGTTTCAGGGTCGAGACGATCGACGAAACCTTGCCAAGATGTATTTTCGGATACGCCTTATTGCGATTGAGTTCGGTGGCGAGCGGTGCCTTCTGGCCGTAGCACGAGACGTGAGCACCATCAGGCAGACTGAGGACAAGCTGAGAAGATCCGAAGAGCGTCTCAGTATGCTTTTCGAATTCGCGCCGGATAGCGTGTACTTGAACGACCTCAAGGGCAACTTCATTGATGGCAACGCAGCCGCGGAGGAATTGACCGGCTACAAGCGAGACGAGTTGATCGGCAAGAACTTCTTGGAGCTTGGGCTGCTGCCGGCGGATCAGATCCCAAAGGCGGCGGAACTCCTGGCCAAAGGCGTCTCTGGGCGGGCGACAGGGCCGGACGAGCTTACCCTGCACCGCAAAGACGGCAGTCTGGTGACGGTGGAGATAAGGACTTTCCCCGTCACACTTAACGACGAAAGTCTCGTGCTGGGCATAGCGCGTGACATCACCGAGCGCAAGCAGACCGAGGACGAACTACGCAAGGGCCGCGACGAGCTAGAGGCCCGTGTGGATGAACGCACGTCCGACCTGTTGGCAGCCAACGAACGGTTGCTGGCCGAGATCGGCGTACGAACGGACGCCGAGAAGGCACTGCGTGACAGCGAAGAGCGGCTTCGCAACATGTTCGAAGTGACGTTCGAGGGCCTCGTCATCCATGACAACGGTACGATACTCGACGCGAACCCGGCCTTCGAGGAGTTGGTAGGCTACACACTTTCAGATCTCAGGGGGCGCTCGCTCTTGGAGCTAGTAACTGAGGAATCGCGAGACGCTGTGCGCAGGCAGCTAAGTTCGCCCCCGGGTCGCCGGATTGAAGTCGAGGTGTTGAGACAAGATGGGCCGCGCGTTTACGCCGAGGCAACTGGTAGAACGTGGACGTATCAAGGCCGCAAGGTCAGAGCCACATCCGTTCGCGACATCACGGAGCGCAGGCGCGCGGAGAAGGCGCTGCGGGAGAGTGAAGAGCGCTACCGATCGCTGTATCTACAGACCCCCTCAGCCGTATATTCTATCGACCGCGAAGGCCGGATCATCGAGGTGAGCGAGGACTGGCTGGACTTACTCGGGTACGAAAGGAAAGAGGTCATAGGACGCAGGTCAGTGGAGTTCCTGACAGATGACTCTAGGCGCCGCGCAGAGACGACCGCCCTTCCCGAATTCTGGAAGACGGGCCGCGCGCGAAACATCTCCTTCCAATTCCGAAGAAAGAACGGCGAGATCATCGACGTACTTCTCAGCGCCTTCGCCATACGTAACGAAGAGGGTGAGTTCATTCGCAGCCTCGGTGCTTTGACAGATGTAACAGGGCGCAGGCGGGCTGAGCAAGCTTTGAGGGAGAGCGAGGAGAAGTTCCGGCTGCTGGCTGAAAACGCCGTCGACATCGTCTATCGTTATCGACTGAACCCTGACCCAGGATACGAGTACATCAGCCCCGCAGTGACCGCCACAACCGGCTACAAGCCCGATGAGTTCTACGCGGATCCAGATCTGCACTGGAAGATCGTCCACCCCGACGATCTCGCGACTCAGCACCAGCTGCTCAATGAGGATCTGCCCGGCCAGCACGTTCTACGCTGGCTTCACAAAAGCGGCTCGATCGTGTGGATGGAACTGACCGAGGTGCCAATCTACAGCGACGACGGGACCCGAGTCGCCCTTGAAGGCGTTGCCCGCGACATCACCACACGCAAGAGGGCGGAGGCCACCATCGAGCACATGGCATATCACGACTCGCTCACCGGGCTTCCCAACCGTGCGCTCCTGAAAGACCGCCTCGAGCTTGCCATCGCCCAGGCTCAACGGAGCGGACGCAAGGTCGCTGCGATGTTCCTGGACGTGGACCGCTTCAAGGTCATCAACGATACGCTGGGCCACCCCTCCGGCGACAAGCTTCTGCAACGGATCGGCAAACAGCTTACGAGGGTCGTGCGGGACGGAGACACCGTCGCCCGCGTCGGCGGAGACGAGTTCATTCTGTTGCTGCCTGATCTCGAGGATCCTGAGGACGCCAAATGGGTCGCCGAGAGGGTGCTTCAGCGGATCGGAAAAAAACGGGTTCTGGCCGGTCGCGAACTCGTCGTTACAGCCAGCCTGGGTATCAGCGTCTATCCGTCTGACGGAGACGATGCCGAGACGCTTCTCAGCCACGCGGACACCGCGATGTACAAAGCCAAAGACCAGGGCAGAAACCAGTTCGAGTTCTACGACTCAGGGATGGGCGCCAACGTCCTCGCCCGATTCGAGCTCGAGGGGGATCTGCGTCGCGCCCTCGCACGCGACGAGTTCGTCGAACACTACCAGCCTCAGATCGCCATCGACAGCGGTGAGATCGTCGGTGCTGAGGTTCTCGTGCGCTGGCAGCATCCAGAACGCGGACTGCTTATGCCAGACGAGTTCCTCGATGTCGCTCAAGATGCAGGCTTGATACTGCGTCTGGACGAGCGGACCCTGCGCGCTGCCAGCTCCCAATGCGTCGCTTGGCAACGCGCTCACTCTCCTTCGTTACACCTGTGCGTCAACTTCGAGACGAATGCGCTGCTCGATCGGGATTTCCCACGAAAGGTAGAGAGCATCCTGAGGAGTTCTGGGCTGGCGCCGGCGAACCTAATGGTGGAGATAACGGAGCAGCACGCTGTACGGGACATCCCGTCGACACAAGCAGTGCTACGCGAACTCAAGACGATGGGCGTGCAGATCGCCGTCGACGACTTCGGAGCCGGCCACTCGTCTCTCGCCTACCTTAGCCAATTTCCAATCGATGTCGTGAAGATCGACCGTACTTTCGTTGGCGGTATTGGCCGCACCCCGGAGGATAGCGCGATCGTCGTCGCAATCGTCTCGATGGCGCGCGGCCTTGGACTCAAGGTCATCGCCGAGGGCGTTGAGACAGAGGAGCAACTCGCCTTGCTCAAGGCGCTGCGATGTGACGAGTACCAGGGATATCTGTTCAGTAAGGCCGTACCACCGCAGGAGTTCGAAAAGCTGCTCTCGGCGAGCAACCGTAGCCGGTCTGGGCGAGACCGCGGCTCGTAGTCCAAGCGATCATCACTGTCTGCCGCGAATCCCGGCGTATGACGTAAAGAGGTTCATATGCTGTCAACTAGCCGTTAACTCCGGCGCGTTAAGCGTGTTTACTTGGTTAGTTACAACTTGGGCCAATCGCAGGTCGGGGCGCTCTGCTCCCGACAAAGGCAAACCGTCCGAAAGGGCGGGACGCAAAGCCACGGACCTAAGGCCTTCACAGGCTAGGGCAGCCGGGTTGCCGAAGGAGAATAGAAGACTTGCAAAGTGCCTGTCGCCGTACAATATCGCAATTTAGAGACCTCCCGGCGGAGTTCGTCGGGAGGTCATGTTGTGTTCCGGCGCCTGACACGAACCCCCGCTGTCGTCTCACGTTCGGCTCCCGTCTCCTCAGCCTCATACGATGGGAGGATTGATGAGATGCCAGCGGTGAATGGTAAGAACGCGCGAGCGGAACGCTCAACGGTTCGTGACCCGCGCCCACGACAAGCGCGGGTACGACGTCGTCTCCGCCGAAACGAGAACCCCGCTAGCGCCGACGCCGGTTTATCCGCTGTCGATGCGCCCAGCGTCCCCTCTCCTACCAGCCCTGGCGACGAGGATCGCTTGCCTGAAGGAGGGAACGGGATCACGCAGCTCCCGGGAGCGGCGGATGAGCCACGGAGCCCGGAAGAGATGTACCGCCACCTGGTCGAAGACATCCAAGCCGTCATCTTCGAGGTCGACCGTTACTCGAAGATTACCTACATCAGCCCCTCAGTAAGAGAGCTGACTGGGTACGAACCGTCGGACGGCATTGGGCGGTACTTCACGGAATTCGTCCACCCGGAGGACGTGCCAGCGACCCTGGAGGCCTTTCGAATGGCCGGCACCGGCAATCGGGTGCCCCATCAGACCAGGCTACTGACCAAGTCCGGCGAGATACGCTGGGTCAGCTGGATCAGCAACCCTATCCTGCACGGCGGCCGCACGGTTGGCTATCGCGGCGCTTTGACCGACATCACCGAGCAAAAGCGGGCGGAGGAGGCTCTGCAGAAAGCCCACGAAGAGCTCGAGATGCGGGTGGGGGAGCGCACAGGCGAGCTGAGGTCCGCAAACGCGAACCTTCGGCGCGAGCTGGCCCGCCGCAAGCGGACGGAAGAGGCGGCGAGGGAGAGTGAGGAGCGGCTTCGGAGCATCGTTGAGGCCGGCTTCGAGGGCATCGTCATCCACGACAACAGCATGATCTTGGATGCGAACCCCGCGTTCGAAAGGATGTTTGGTTATCCACTCTCAGAGCTGGCTGGCAAATCTCTACTTGATCTAGCCGCTCCGGAATCGCGCGATGTTGTCATAGAAATGCTCCGGGCGCCCCAAGGCAAGCCGTTTGAGACGGTCGGTCTGAAGAAAGACGGCACGAGCTTCAGCACAGAAGTCGTCGGCGCTGAACATGCCTACGAGGGACGCATAGTCCAGGCTACTGCCGTACGTGAAATCACCGAGCGCACGCGGGCCAAGGAGGCGCTGCAACAGACCGAGGACCAACTGAAAGCCAAGGTAGAACGTCAAACACCGCTAGGGAACGGCTATGGGCTGACCTTCCGCGAGCTGCAGGTCGTGCGCCTCGTGACGGACGGACAATCGGACAAGGAGGTCGCGATGGTGCTGGGTCTCCGTCGTAAAACCGCCAGCAAGCACGTCGAACATATCCTGGCCAAGATGGGCTGCTCATCTCGCGCAGAGGTGGTTGCCCAGGTGATCAGGGAAGGGCTCGTCGACTAGCGACAACAGGGCGTACGCATCGCGGCTACGAACCACGTGGCTGCTTCCGCGCAGCCCTCTCAAACCGTCGCTACCGGTCCAAACCGGTAGCTCATCCCTCGGCGGCGTCCCAATTCCCGAGATGAACCCCATCGCTCACAGCGAGTGGGATCACGGTTTTACTTGACCGCTTATCGGCGTAAAAGACGAAATTACCAAACGAACAGCTAAAGCGGCTCATCGGCTGTCGACGCCGACGCTTCCGCACTCTCGATTGCTGACGCCACCCTGAAACCCGAGATTCCAGCACCGTTCTGACTCGTCCTGACAACGAGACAAGCCAGCGTCGAAGCCTCCAGCACCGCGTTCGCAACGCTCCCCGAGATTCTGCTTTCCAGCCGGTCTCTGCCGCGCGTCGCCATCGCGATCAAGCCCGCACCCACGGTTCTCGCGGCCTTGACGATCTCGGCCACGTGATCTCCAGACGAGATCAGCGTATCAACTTCGAGGCCCTGGGCCCGCAACTCTTCTGCACAGGAGTCGATGTACTGCTCCGCCTGCTCAAGCTGAAGCTTGAGCGCGCGCGACACGACCGGCGGCAGGCCGTGTGAACCGTGCTCTTTGGATGTAAGCTCAACATTCTGAAAGAGAATGAGCTTGGCCCGCACAGCCCTCGCCACATCGGCCACGGCGGGAAGGATCGCCGCTGAGTAGTTCGTTTCAGAGAGTGGTACCAGGATCGATTCAAGATTGACGGCGCCCTTTAGCTGTCCACGGTCTCCGCGCACTACGATGAGAGGAGAAGACATCGACTGCAGGACCCGATCGAGGACATCGCTGACAAACCATCGAGTCGTGCCCGACGTCATCACTGTGAGATCAGCGTTCTCTGACTCCCGCAGTATCGTCTCGGCCGCAGCCCCCGCAATGACTTCCCAATCCGCCTCAATTCCGTCAGACCTGAGGGACCGAACCCTCTCATGGAGGTAGTCGCGAGCACGATCTGCGGACATCTTCGATTCGTCAGCCGCATCGTCTACGACCGTTATCAACCGCAGATGGCTACCGGAGCGATACGCCGCCCCGGCGGCCCATCTGAGGCCGGCTTCTGAAATCTGCGTCCCGTCCAACGGAACCAGTACATCGCGCATTCAAGCCTCCTTATGGACTCTTCGAACAGTGACGGTGACGGACAGTTTTGCAGCGACTCTCTCGTCTGGAACGTAGGTCCGCCTGTGTGGGCTGGTGATCTTAGTGGAGGTCCATGACGAGGTCGATCTGCGGCGGCATGGTGCGGCTGATCAGATTCGTGCCACCCGACGGAGGAACAACCTCAATCGTGAATGTCTCGTTCGTGACCAGCGTCGAGCCGGCCGGCAGGGTGACTGTGATCTCGAACAGCTCACCGACCTCGATCAGGTCGTCACCGTCGCCAAGGAGCTTGTTGACCGTGTAAGTGATGTCAGCGACTCTGTTCTGCGCGTCGATCCAGTTCATGACCGTCGTGTTGGTCGTGGCTGCGGGATCGACGCTCACCGGAGCGCCGGCAGCGGAGGTGCCGAGGTTGAAGACGATGCTATCGTCAGTCAGGGTGTCGAGGTCGTCGTCTAGCGAGTCGACATCTCCATCACCGTTTCCATCGATGACGGTGAGGGAGCCGCGCACCTCCAGGTTTCCACGGGCCTTGTCCAGACCAGCGAAGACGGTCTCTTTACCACGGTCCGCACTGAACAGACCGGTGCTGAGGACGACGAAGGCGAAGACCGAGGCCACGATCACGAACGCAATCAAGATGATCGCCGTCTCGAGACCGGTGATGCCCTCTTCCTTGTTGTGGAAGCTGCTTAGTAGTTTCTTCATGATACTTACCCCCTTAACCTGTGAGCAGGTTAGGTGTTGGTCTGCTAGTGCAGATCCATTACGAGGTCGATCTGCGGCGGCATGGTGCGGCTGATCAGATTCGTACCACCCGACGGAGGAACTACCTCAACTGTGAATGTCTCGTTCGTGACCAGAGATGCTGTGGCCGGTACCACGACCGTGATCTCGAACAACTCGCCGACCTCGATCAGGTCATCGCCGTCGCCAAGGAGCTTGTTGACCGTGTACGTAATGTCAGCAATCCGCGCGTCGGCGTCGATCCAGTTCATGATCGTGGTGTTGGTGGTACCTGCGGGATCGACGCTCACCGGCGCCCCAGCGGCGGAGGTGCCCATGTTGAAGACGATGGTG
>JACZRQ010000044.1:0-13521 GCA_022574655.1 Chloroflexota bacterium | reverse complement strand
GGCGTTGTTGATGGCGCCATCGGCGTTGACGTCAATCACGGTGAGTGCGCCACGCACCTCCAGGTTTCCGCGGGCCTTGTCCAGACCGGCGAAGACCGTCTCTTTACCACGGTCCGCGCTAAACAGACCGGTGCTGAGGACGACGAAGGCGAACACCGATGCCACGATGACGAACGCAATCAAGATGATCGCCGTCTCGAGACCGGTGATGCCTTCCTCTCTCTTGTGCAGGCTGCTGAACAGCCGCCTAAGGTTGAACATTCTTCTCTTCCTCCTTGGCTCCCGTGGCAAGGGGGCCGTGATCTAGGTGTCGGTCGTCGAGTCTGGTCCCAACCCAACTGATCTGTACCAGCTGTTGCTATACCCAGGCACGTCCTCAAATGAGGATTTGTTTGACCATCGCCAATATTGACGCGACAGTAGGCTTACTTCGTTGCCGCGATTCGATACGGAATTATCCGTACAACATCAGCGCTCTCGTTTCGGAGGTTTAACGGTGCACTGACTGAGGAGGTTCAGCTCTACGCGGACGGGGCTTGGACGGACAGCCGTCCACCGATGTGCGGCTCGAGTTCATCGGGCCGAGTTCCCGCCGAGTGATCATCGACACCTTCAGCTTGAGGAGCGCCTGGCCCTCGCTTCGGCTGGCGCGATGGGACCTGGTGTTCTGCCGTGGGGACGGTGCGACCTACGATCCCGCCTCGATGACTAGACGAGGGCGCTGGCCCCGACAAGCCTACTCCGCGTAAGGGTTGCATGACTTGCGCCACACATGTGGCCTACACATCTGCTCACCAAGGAGGAGAGCACCCTCGGTGTAGTTCAGGACCTGCTGGGGCACAAGTACTGTGTCTCTGATACTCGACACTTATTCACGCCTTTCGCCTGCTCTTTACCGTGAGGCCGCGCAGCATATGGATGACTTTTTCGAACCCGGTGAGACTCCGGTTGCTGTCAAAGTTGCTGTCAACCAGGACGCCACGGAGTCCTGAGGCGAGCGAACGCCGGCGGATGACGGCGCGTCCATTAGGATCTCCTAGGGAAATTGTGAGGATTGCACCAGGTGGCTGTCATCAAGGTGGCCGTAGCGCGTCTGGCGGAGGGGGTGGGATTCGAACCCACGGTTCCGGAAAACCGGAACAACGGTTTTCAAGACCGCCGCGTTCAACCGCTCCGCCACCCCTCCGCTGTTAAGATTCTATCAGCGTGATCGGTCCGACCGCGCAGAGATCAGTTGATGTTTAAGAAGCCACCGACCGGATTCAGCAGGCTGTTCATGCGGGCGCCGATCTGGCTCTACCGGCTTCGGCTCGGCTGGCTCCTGGGCAGCCGGCTTCTCCTCCTCGAACACCGCGGGCGCAATTCGGGCAAGCGCCGTAGGCTTGTGGTCGAGGTTATCGATCACGACCGCTCGACCGGCGTCTACTGGGTCGCTGTCGGGTTCGGTGACCGCTCGGACTGGTATCGCAACGTGAAAGCCGAGCCGCGGGTGTGGGTGACGGTGGGCCGAAAGCGGTTTCGGGCTATTGCGACGGCGCTTTCGACGGAAGCATCGAAGGCGGTGTTGCTTCGCTACCAGAAGGCGCACCCGGTGATGGCGCGAGGGTTGGTGCGCATCTTCGGGCACGATAGCTTCGAGGCGCTGACAGAGAAGGTGCCAGTGGTCGAGCTGAGGCGTTCAGACGAGCTTGGCTGGGGCCTCGGCTCGGGCACGCATTCCGTTCAGCATCGATCGGCGCAGGAGCCCGCTGAAGGGGCGGATCAGTAGCCAGTAAAGGCGGAAGCGGCGGCGTGTCGATCGGCTCAACGTGTGGATGCGTGTCTCGGTGCTCAGCCGCGTGGAGTCCGCGGAGACTGACTCGACGCTGAGAGCGAAGGCTGATACAGCGAAGCGGGGATCGGTAAAGTCACGGAACTCGTCTGCCGTGCGAGGTGAGACGAGGTTAGCTCTCTCTCGCAGACTCCAGAAGCGGCCGATCTGACCGTAGACGACCTCCGTGTCGTTACGGCCGAGGCAGAGGAACCCCATACTCTCCGCCCACTCCCCCAGCGAGCCTTGGGGCTTGCCGAGGCCACGGAGCAAGAGAAGGACTCGCCAGACCAGCGATTCCTGCAGCTGCCACTCTTCCGCCGCGGACAGTGTGGCCTGCGCCGGCGCCCGCACTACCGTGGAGTGGCGCTCGTGAAACTCGTACTCGGGAACGAAGTCGTCGATCAGCATCGTTCGTATGGGATCTCGTCGTCGCCCCCAGACTATCCGAACGGCCATCACTGCGCTATCCTCTCCCGCCGGAGGATGTCTCGATGATGAAAGGCTACTCGCGTTTGAGGATGGCTGGCGCCAGCTTTCGCGTAACCTTTCGTCATCAACGCTTGCCTTTTCGCTAACCGGACCGCTCACCACGAGTTACCTAATATAGCGAAACTACGCCCGATTCGGAAGGAAGGTTCAGATGGTTTGGATTGTTGGGGTTCTGGTATTGGTTTCCCTTGCAGTGATTTTGTGGCTCATGGCCGAACCGATCGCTAAAGCTATCCAGCAGGCCGAGCGCCCGTACGATCCGTCGTTTCAGGCCCCACCGTTGCGCGTGGTGAAGTCGGTGGCGCGCGGGATATCGCTCGCACTCATCGGGGTCGTCGTTGTGTGGACGGTTTTCTCTTCGTTCAATCAGGTCCCCGCCGGGCACGTAGGTGTCGTTTACGAGTTTGGTGCGATCGTGACCCAGACCGACGATGGCTTGCAAGTGATTCCGCCCTGGCGTTCCCTCCAGAACGCCAGCGTACAGGTGCAGAGCTTTGCGTTCACGGACGATCCGAGCAACGTACCACCCAACGTCACCGTGCTTGGCAAGGGCCTGGCCTCGTTCTCAAAGGAGACGCAAGACGTGTTCATCAACGCCCGGCTTGACATCCAGGTGTCGCCGCGCGACGTGCAAAAGCTCTACCGCGAAGTGGGCCCGGACTATGTGAACAAGATCGTCCCGCAGCGAGTCACTCAGATCTTTAAGGACGAGACCGTTCGCTTCTCCACAGTTGATATCGCACCAAACCGAGAAGCGATCCGAGAGGCGGTGGAAGAGCGGATTGACGGGGAGCTGGAAGCGTTCTCCATCGATGTCGTGGCGCTTCTGATCGATACTATCGACTTCCAACCGGAGTTCAAGAACGCGATCGAAGCCAAGCAGGTGGCGACTCAGGAAGCGTTGCGTGAGGAAGAGCTGGTTCTGAAAGCACAGTTCGAGGCGCAACAACAGATCGAGCTCGCCAAAGGTGAAGCCGGCGCCTTGATCGAAACGGCCGAGGGACAAGCGGAAGCCAACCGCCTGCTCGACGCATCGCTGACGGATAAGGTCATTCAGTTCAAGGCGCTCGAACTCGCCTTCGGGCCCGACAGCCCGATCCAGTTCGCCCTTTTGCCCACCGGACAGGGTCTCATCATCGATCCGTCGACGCTGCTGCGATCGGTGAGCGATGGTGGCTCCCTCATAGCGGAGGAGCCCGTCGCAGCTACGCCGTGACCCGCTCGCGCTGCGACATCAGAGCCATGAATCTGTCCTTATCGGTTTGACCGGGATGTGTGGGCCGCACGCCGACGTCTACTACGACGACCTCTATATCGGCGAAGGCTAGCGGCTGCGACGGTCTGCTCCCATACTCCTCGCGCCTGCGCCCGCGGTGTTCCATTGACAGCCGCCGAGCAGCAACGCACAATCGGGACGCGCGGTAACCCGCTGGAGTGGTTGCCGGATGAGAGGAGAAACGATGTCGTCCAAGGTCTACGTTATCGGTGTGGGAATGACCAAGTTCGAGAAGCCAGGCTCACGCGCCTGGGACTACCCGGACATGGCGAAGGAGGCGGGGACCAAGGCCTTAGAGGATGCGGGTATCCCGTACGACGAGGTCGATCAGGCGGTCGTCGGGTACGTGTATGGCGAGTCGACCAGCGGTCAGCGGGCCGTCTACCAATTGGGGCTGACCGGCATCCCGGTTTACAACGTCAATAACAACTGTTCGACTGGCTCGACGGCTCTCTTCCTGGGCAGGCAGCTGATCGAAGGCGGGCTTTCCGAGTGTGTTCTGGCCCTGGGCTTCGAGAAGATGGAGAAGGGGTCGCTCGGCGCGAAGTACACGGACCGAATCAACCCGATGGACAAGCACGTCGACCGGATGGTCAAGATGCGTGGCTTCGAAGCGTCGCCAGTCGCGCCCCAGATCTTCGGCAACGCCGGCCGCGAGCATATGGAGAAGTACGGCAGCACGCCGGAGCAGTTCGCCAAGATCGGCCTCAAGAATCACCGCCATTCCGTGAACAACCCGTACTCGCAGTTCCAGGATGAGTACACGCTGGAGGAGATCCTCGCGGCGCCGATGGTGCACGCACCTCTAACCAAGCTCCAGTGCTGCCCGACCTCTGACGGCTCCGGCGCAGCGGTGCTGGCGAGCGAGGCGTTCGTGCAGAAGCACTCGCTTGAGGACCAGGCGATCGAGATCATCGGGCAAGCGATGGCGACGGATACGCCAGAGACGTTCGAGAGCAAGAGCTCGATCAAGCTCATCGGCAGCGAGATGACGCGACAAGCGGCGCAGAGCGTGTATGAGCAATCTGGTCTAGGGCCGGAGGACGTGGACGTCATCGAGCTGCACGACTGCTTCTCAGCGAACGAACTGATCACGTACGAGGCTCTGGGCCTCTGCGGCGAGGGAGAAGGCGGGAAGCTTATCGAGTCGGGGGCTGTGACCTACGGCGGAGACTGGGTCGTGAACCCGTCCGGTGGCCTGATCTCGAAGGGCCACCCGCTCGGTGCCACCGGCCTGGCCCAGTGCTCCGAGCTGTCGTGGCAACTGCGCGGACGGGCCGACAAACGACAGGTCCCCGATGCCAAGGTAGCGCTACAGCACAACATTGGCCTTGGCGGCGCCGCAGTCGTAACGATGTACCGGAAGGGCTTCGCATCCTGACTAGCTGGTGATCGGTATTCGTCCAGATTAACGGCCCCCTTTGGCCGGGTATAATTGCCGCGCACTTAGGAGGAATAACATGCCTGCACGCGAACGCTCCGTCTCAATAGCTCGCACTCTCTCAGCTCTAATCGCTGTCGCAGCCGGCGTGGTTATCGTTATAGGGACGTTGTTCGTTGCCGGTAGCTTCGACGCGCGTGTTGACGCTGCTTTCCCCGGCGCAAACGGCAAGATTGTCTTCGAATCCAGCCGCGATGGCAACAGAGAGGTCTACGTGATGAACCCGGACGGCAGCGATCAGACCAACCTGAGCAACAACCCCGCGGCTGATCAGGGTGCTGCCTGGTCGCCCGGCGGCGCCAAGATCGCCTTCTACTCCGACCGCGATGGCAACAACGAAGTGTACGTGATGAATGCGGACGGAAGCGGTCAGACCAACCTGAGCAACAAGCCGGCAAGCCTTACTGATGGTCCCGCTTGGTCACCAGATGGGACCATGATCGCCTTCGATGACTCCGGCGTCGACAACTGGGAGATCTGGGTGATGGACGCGGACGGCACCAATCAGACCAACCTGACAAACGCCCTAGGGATCGATGGCGCCCCCGCTTGGTCGCCCGATGGCGCCAGCATCGCCTTCCACAGCTTCCGGGCCATCAACTTTGATATCTACGTGATGAATGCGGACGGCAGCAGCCAGATGAGTCTTACGAACGATCCGGCGGGTGATTTCGTCCCTGTCTGGTCCCCTGACGGCACAAAGATCGCCTTCGAATCTAACCGCGATGGCAATAGCGAAGTGTACGTGATGAATGCGGACGGCAGCGGCCAGGCCAACTTGACACAAAATCCAGCGGATGATGGTTCCCCCAGTTGGTCGCCCGATGGGACTAAGATCGCCTTCGACTCCGACCGCGATGGCAACAAGAACATCTATACGATGGACGCCGACGGCGGCAACCAAACGCAGCTGACCAACGATCCGGAGAGAGACGGCTCGCCCGACTGGCTCTCCATCGAGGCCACACCGACTCCGGTCCCAACCCCCGAGCCTACGCCCACACCACCGCCCGCTGGTATCGTGATGCTCTGGGGTGACGACGACTGCAACAGCGCGGTCAACGCCGTCGATGCCCTTAAGAACCTGCAGGAGGTAGCCGGCTTCGCTTACTCCCAGACCGATCCCTGTTTCCAGCTAGGTGAGACGGTCGGAGTACAAAAGGCTGGGTTCGGCGACTTTCCGTGGGGAGATGTTGACTGCGACGGTGACGTCGACTCGGTTGACGCGCTGACGATCCTGCGTTGGATCGCGGCCCTGCCCGTGAACCAGGAGCCCGGCTGCCCCGAGATCGGCTCCAGCGTTTTCGTCAGCGCCTGATCCGCGTCGGTGCTTGTCCTGCCGCTAACCCGGCTTACGCGCCGACAGCGAGTACATGAGCGGGAACTTGGGGACGCCGTCCTTGTGCGTCCAGCTTCGTTCCCTGAACTGCTTCATCTCTTTGTAGACCTTGGCGTTGCAGTGCTCGTACTCGGCCATCGATTCGAGGACTAGCCCGGCGTCGAGGAGGGCGGTGACCACTTCGCTGAGGCCCCAGCCGAATTCATGGGCAGGGTGCGGGTTCTCGAAGTTCTGCACGCCGTCGAGCCAGCCGGTGGGCGTGTCGCGGGGTCCGAACTCTCCAACGTAGTCGAGGATGCCGTCGTCCCAGGTGATCGACGTCCCGTGCGTCGAGTACGGGTAGCGGTGGCTGTAGTCGATCTCGAACATCATCTCGACGGGGTGAAACTCGACCGTGATGAAGCGGCCGCCCGGCTTCAGTAGTTTCGTGAACCCGTTCGCCCACGTCGTCAGGTCGCCGAGCCAGATGATCGCGCCGTAGGAGCAGAAGACGATGTCCCAACGCTCGTCACGCTCGCTCGCCTCGGCCAGCCAGTCGTAGACGTCGGCGCGGTGGAAGGTGCCGGGGACGCCGGAGTCGGCCGAGAGCTTGCGGGCGAAGTCGATCGCCTCGTCGGAGATGTCGATTCCGGTGACGATGCCGCCCATCTGCGCGATGCTGATCGTGTCCTGTCCGGAGTTGCACTGGAGGTGGAGGACAGACTTCCCATTCACGTCGCCGAGCAGGCCCAGCTCCTCCTCGTAAAGCTTGTTGCCGCCCTCTCGGAAGTACCTGGCTTGGTCCGCCTTGTGACTGTTGTGGGCCTTAGTCGCCTCGTTCCAGGAGAGGCGATTGCCTTCGCCGACGGCGCGGCGGCCTTCCGGGGTGCTGGGGTCCAGTTCTCCGTAGCGTGGTTCGACCATAACGACGGGATGGTAGCATGTCTCGTCGCGTGTGAGCAGCGGTCGCTTGACCGGGCGTTCGGGTGGGGGCTACGCTCCGCGCATCGCCAGACGGGAGGGATTTGATGCGGCTTGCAGAGAAGACGGTGCTGATTACGGGAGCAGCCAGCGGTATGGGCAGGCTGGCGGCGGAGATGTTCGCCAAGGAAGGTGCGCAGATCGTCGCGACGGACATGAACGCGGACGTTCTCCAGGAAACGGTGCAGTCCGTGGAGTCGGCCGGTGGGTCGATCGTCGGCGTGCCGGGGAACGTCACGGACGCCGAGAGCGTGCGAAACGCTGTCGCCGAGGGCGTGAAGGCGTTCGGGCGGCTGAACGTGCTCTACAACAACGCCGGCATCTTCCCAGACGATGATACGTCGGTGATCGAGACGGAAGAGGCGGTGTTCCAGCGCGTGATCGACGTCAACCTGAAAGGCGTCTGGAACGCCTGCAAGTTCGGGATCCCGGAGTTGGTGAAGGCGGGCGGCGGTTCGGTGATCAACATCGCCTCGTTCGTGGCGTTGGCGGGATGCACGGTGCCGCAGGACGCCTACACGGCGAGCAAGGGCGGGGTGCTCGCGCTGACGAAGTCGCTGGCGGTGCAGTACGGACCGAACGGGGTGCGCGCGAACGCGATCTGCCCCGGGCCGATCCTGACGCCGATGCTGGAGACGCTGTTCCCGAGCGAAAAAGAGAAGAACAAGCGCCTGAGCCGTATCCCGCTGGGTCGCTTCGGGCGAGCCAAGGACATCGTCTACGCCGGGATGTATCTGGCGTCCGACGAATCGTCGTGGACGACGGGAACGACGTTCGTGGTGGACGGCGGGATCACGGTGAACTACTTCTGATGTGGAACTGTCGGCCACGCCGCACGAGGCGTTGCGGCTGGTCTAGAACCGGCTAGGTCGCCCGCGCTATCGCCGGGACGTGCTGGCGAAGGAACTCGGCGATGCGATCGATGGCCTGCTGGCCTTCGGGGAGCATGACCGCGAAGAAGTGCCAGACGTGGATCATCTCGTCCCAGACCTCCAGCGTGACGTCTACGCCGTCAGCCTCAGCCTTGGCGGCCAAGCGTGTGGAGTCGTCGAGCAGAACTTCGGAGCCCCCGACCTGGATCAACATCGGCGGCAGACCGCTGAGGTCGGCGTGGATGGGCGACGCCAGCGGGTTTCGCGGGTCGGCACCGCCGAGGTAGGCGCTGGCCCCTTCGCCCAACGTGTCGGGCGCGATCATCGGGTCAACGTCCGCTTTCGTCTTCATCGACTCGCCCAACCCCTCCATGTCGGTCCATGGGGAGATCAGTACTGCGGCGGCCGGGAGCGGATCACCCGCGTCACGAAGTGATAGCAACGTGGCGGCGGCGAGTCCGCCGCCGGCTGAGTCACCGGCGAGTACCACGCGTGCCGGATCGATGCCCCGGTTGAGGAGCCAGCGGTACGCCTTCGTGGCGTCCTCAATGGCGGCAGGGAACGGGTTCTCGGGAGCGAGCCGGTAGTCGATCGCGAACGCGCGCGCGCCGGTGGCGCGAGAGATATTCGCGATCAGCTGGCGGTGGCTGTTCACGGAGCCGACGCTGTATGCGCCTCCGTGCAGGTAGTAGACGACGGTCTCTGGATCGGCACCCGGTGCGGAGATCCATTCGCCGGGCACGCCGTCAGCGTCGACCTTCTCGCAGGTGACGTCGTCAGGTGTCGGGAAGAACGACGTCACGCCTTCGAAGGCAGTCCTGGCTGCGATGATATCGAGGTCCTGCCCGCTAGTTCGTCGTGAGCGTAGAGTCTGGATTATCGTCTGAAGTTGTTCACTGGCCATTCCGTTCTCCTCTCGTTCCGGTGTACTGGGATCCGCTCACATCGTGAAAGACGGGAGTGGCGTTGTCAATCAAGTTGCGACTGGACGTTAAGCGGCGACGTGCTCGACCTCGAGGGCGGTGAGGATTTCGTCACGGTGTTCGGGGTGCCGTTCGGCGAACGCCCAGAGGAGGCCGAAGCAGCCGGAGACCATCATGTCGCCGTGGGGCACGGCAAAGTATGGCTTGAGGCGGGAGCCGCGGAGCTTGCTACGCTGCGGGCCCGTTACGGCGATCAGGCGCTCGCCGTTCGCCTTAGGCTGTGCGGAAGAATCGACGTAGTAGACGCCGTGACCTTTGCTGTCGAAGACGTCTTCGTGCGGGAGCGTGCCGCCGATGAGTCGGTCTGTGAAGTCTTCGATCTGCTCGGCGGTGAGTTCGCCCGTGTGGTGTTCGTAGAGGGAGATGATCTCCGTGCCCCGCAGGTGGAATGCGAGCGCGTGCATGTTGCCGAGGTTGAGGACGATCTGCTCGTCCCGCTCGCCGACGATCGGATCCTGTAGGGCGCCGAGCGCGGCGGCGGGACCGGTGTCCATGAAGACGATGGGGGCCTCTGAGTCGGCGGATGCGACCAGTGTCTTCGCGCGTGTCAGATAGTCGGGAAGCTCATCGGGAGTGTAGGCGAAGGCGCGGAGGTCGTTGCGCCCACCGGCGACCTTCCGCATGTGGTCGAACCGGAAGAGGCGGTCGGAGTAGTCGGGTGGTGCGGCGCCGTGGTCGAGACAGCCGAGAGCGAGGCCGTCGAACTCACCGCTGACGTCGAAGGCGGCGAGCGCGGTGGAGATGGCGCCCAGGTCGAGGTCGCGAAGCGGTACATGCTCGGCGTCGACCGCTTTTGCTTCGTCATCGGAGACGAGGGCGACGCCCATGCGCTTGACGTTGTCGAGATCGTCGTCGAAAGTGACCGCCGCTTCGGGCGTGGCATAGGCCTTGAGGCCTGCGCGGAGGTGGTCTTCGAGCGCCCAGTGGCAGGGGCCGCCGCCGGAGTTGACGCCGGTGACGAGAACGGGACGCCGGGATTCCGTCGCGCGACGGATGCGGCCTTCGGCGATCTTCGTCGGCGAGGGCATGATGAGCTGGAGGGCGTTCTCCACTGGCTGCTCGGAGTCGAACAGTAGAATGTCCTGAGTGCCGGTGCCAACGTCGACGGCGAGAATTCGCATTACAGTTATATGTTATCGCGACGTCGCATGAAGTGCGCTGTGGTAGGGCGAAACACGCTTCGCCCTACGGGGCCTTGATTCGCTCAAGACCGTTCATGTAAGGGCGAACGACCTCCGGAATGACCACCGATCCGTCCGCCTGCTGGTAGTTCTCGATGATGGCGGCGAGCGTGCGTGGAAGTGCGAGGCCGGAGCCGTTGAGCGTGTGCGGATACTCGGGGCGAGCGCCTTTCTCGCGGCGGAAGCGGATGTTCGCGCGCCGGGCCTGGAAGTCGGTGCAGTTGGAGCAGGTGGCGACTTCTAGCCACTCATCGGAGCCGGGCGCCCACAGTTCGATGTCGAAGGAGCGGGCGGAGTTGAAGCCGAGATCGCCCGTGCACAGCTCGACAAGGCGATAGGTGATCTCCAGCGCCTCGGCGATGGCGGTCGCGCCCTCGACCAGACGGTCGAGGGTCTCGTCGGACTTGTCCGGCTCGACGAAGTGGTACAGCTCGACCTTGTCGAACTGGTGGCCGCGCTTGATGCCGCGAACGTCGCGGCCGGCGGACATCTTCTCGCGGCGGAAGCAGGGCGTGTACGCGACATAATTGATCGGCAGGGAGTCGAAGTCGATGATCTCGTCGCGGTGCATGTTCGTGAGCGCGACCTCTGCCGTCGGGATCCACCAGAAGTCCTCCTCGGCGTCGTGGTACATGTTCTCGCCGAACTTCGGTAGCCAGCCGCCGGCCCAGAGGTTCTCCTCCTTGATCATCGCTGGGGGATAGACCTCCGAATATCCGCGAGAAGTATGGAAGTCCACCATCCAGGAGATGAGCGCCCGCTGGAGGTGTGACCCGGCGTCGCGCAAGACGTAGAAGCGGGAGCCGGCGAGCTTGCTGCCGCGCTCGAAGTCGATGATGCCGAGCGCTTCGCCGATCTCCCAGTGCGGTTTCGGCTCGAAGTCGAGCGTGGGCGGTTCGCTGGACTGTCGGATCGTGACGTTGCCGGACTCATCGTGGCCGTCGGGCGAGTCTTCGTGCGGAATGTTGGGGATGTTCAGGAGGTGGTCGCGAAGTTTGCCCTCGACGTCCTTCAGATCCGCGTCAAGAGACTCGACCTTCTCGCCGACGAAGCTGGAGCGGGCGACGAGATCGGTGCGGCGGTGCTCTGCGTGCTTCTTCTCCTTCGTCTCGGCGGTCTTGATGACGCGCGCGAGTTGGCCGATCTCCTTGGAGATCGTGTTCCGCTCCGAGCGCAGCGCCTCCACTTCCGTGATGATCTCGCGGTTCTTCTCGTCGAGCTTGATGATCTCGTCCAGGGGTACGTCGGTTACGCCGCGGCGGCTCAGTGCGGCGCGTACGAGGTCGGTGTTTTCGCGGATCAGGCGGATGTCGAGCACGGGTTAAGGGTCGCGGGTCAGGGTTCGCGGGTCAAGAGGCACGGGTGGTGGTCTCGATGGCGATGAGGGCGAGCTGGCGCACGTCCTCGGGGATCTGCGCGGAGACGCCGCATCCGGCGACGTCTAGCGGACCGTTTTCGTGGAGCTCGTCTGTGGTCACCCAGCGGAGGGTCGGATCGTCAAACGTCTCATGATGTGCGCCGGCGACCGGCCGAACGAAGTAGATAAAGTCGATGTGCTTGTGCGGCTCGTCCGGGCCGGGGATGTCCTCTACGAGGATCGCATACGGTGGCTGTAGCTGCTCGGGGTAATCGAAGCTGAGGGCAGCGCCGGTCGTCGGTATGATCTCGGACGTGAGGCCGGTCTCCTCACGCACCTCACGCAGTGCTGCTTGCACCGGGTCCTCGTTCGCCTCCATATGCCCACCCGGCGGCATCCACTGTTGGAGGCGCTTGTGCCAGTGGAGCAGCGTACGCCCGTCCTTCACGACGAAGGCCGTAGCGGTTAGATGGCGTTTCACTCTGCGCCGTCGAGGAGCGACAAGTCGAACTGCGAGTAGTCGTCGATAACGAGGTCCGCCTCAGCGATCGGTGGTAGAGCCGTGGACGCTGCTCGAAGCTGGATCGCGAAGAGGCCCGCGGCCTTGGCGGAGGCGATTCCGGCGGTGGTGTCCTCCACCGCGAGGCATTCGTCCGGTGGTATGCCGAGTCGCTCTGCTGCTTTGGCGTAGAGATCGGGCGCCGGCTTAGCGTGCTCGACTTCGCTTGCGCTTACGGTGGTCTCGAACTCGGTTCGCAGGCCGATTCCGTCGAGTGTGGCGTCGACCCACTGGCGGAGCGAAGCGGATGCGACGGCGATCCTGATTCCGCGGTCTCGAAGCTTGGCCACCAGCTCGCGAACCCCGGGCAGAGGCTCGATCGGTTCCTTGAGCACCTCGAGTACCGCTTTGTCGTAGGCGCGATAGAAGGGCTCGGCCGACTCCGAGATGTCGAATCGGTTGAGCACCCATTCCCAGGCTGCTTCAACCGAAAGGCCCATGATCTCGTCGTACTCGCTCTCTGGCAGGTGGTGGCCGAGCGGTTCGAGCACCGTGTTGAAGGCGGCGTAGTAGACTGGCTCGCCGTCCCAGAGGACGCCGTCGAGGTCGAAGACCACGGCGCGGAAGCCGCCGCTCATTCGTTTTTGTCTTTGAGGGCCGGGAAGAGGATCACCTCGCGAATGGAGCTGTTGCCGGTAAGGGCCATGATGAGGCGGTCGATGCCGATCCCCAGTCCTCCCGCGGGCGGCATTCCTACCCTCTGGGCAGCGAGGGATCTGGGTCTGCCACATTGATACCACTACTCCCAATCCCTCGGCTGTCGACCGGGTGCTCCCCTGGCTGGAGCCCTATTCCCTGGTGCTGTTTTCCATGCAGCAATACGTGCTTCCTCAGCTTCCCCCCGGTAAGGTACGGGTTGCCCCGCCGGCCATCGACCCACTGTCGCCCAAGAACATGGCGCTCTCGCCCGACGACGCGGCCTTCGTCTGCAACCAGTTCGGCATCGACGTCGACCGGCCGATGATTTGCCAGGTTTCTCGGTTCGATCCCTGGAAGGACCCGATCGGGGTGATCGACGCCTACCGCCAGGTGACCAAGGAGATCCCGGAGGTCCAGCTCGCGCTGGTGGGGTCGATGGCCACCGACGACCCCGAGGGCTGGGAGTTCTTCCACCGCACCTTCGAGCACGCGGGCTCGGATCCCGACATCAAGATCCTCAACAACCTCAACAACGTCGGCGCGATCGAGGTGAACGCCTTCCAGTCGCAGGCCGACGTGGTCCTGCAGAAGTCGATCCGCGAAGGGTTCGGG
>JACZRQ010000043.1 GCA_022574655.1 Chloroflexota bacterium | reverse complement strand
AAGGATTCCGGACTGCATGGCGGCGATAGTGTTTCGACCGATGGCGTCCGACGGGCGGCTAAGCTCGACCCGGTAAAGTCGCGCCGCTCTCTGGAAGAGGGCTTCCGAGGCGATGCCGAGTCCGGGCGCGAGCGCTCCGCCGAGGTAGTCGCCGTCCTTGGAGATGGCATCAAAGACCGTCGCGGTACCTAGATCAACTACGATGAGTGGTGCGCCGTACTTGTGGATGGCGGCGACGGCGTCCGCAACGCGGTCAGCGCCAACGTCGCGAGGGCTATCGTAAAGGATGCGGAGACCGGTCTTGATGCCGGCGCTGACCACGAGTGCCTTGACGTCGAAGTATCGCGCGCAGATGCTCTGGAAGACGGGCTCGAGGTCCGGGACGACGCAGGCCATTACGGCTTCGTCGATCTCGTTGTCGGAGATGCCTTCATGGTCAAGGAGGTTGAGCATCAAGACTCCGTACTCGTCGGCGAACCTCCCTACGTCCGTGGCAAACCTCCAGGTGGCGCGGAGATCCTCGCCATGGAAGACTCCGAGAGTCACGGTAGTATTGCCGACATCTATTGCGAGAAGCATACGATTACCTACCTCTTGTATCCGCGATTACGCCATTATATGCGGGCGCTTGAAACCCCACAAGCGGCGGATCTGACGGTCTTTCTTTCATAGTTCGAAAAGCCGAAACACAACTCCTAAATCCCTTTCAGAATATCCTCCAAATCCTCTCTAAAACCTGTTGACGTCCTCGCTTGGAGGTTGATATTGTGCCGCCATCCGCTCCAACAAATTCTCGCTTGGAGGCGCACCTAATGGCGGACGCGACAGCCGAACGCATCTGGGATACGGCCCTCGGCCAGATGCAGATACACGTTACGAGGCCAAATTACGATACATGGCTCAAGGACACCAAGGGCTTACGCATAGACGGCGGTAGCTTCGTCGTCGGTGTGCCGACGGAGTTCGTTCGCGAGTGGCTTGGCACGCGCATGCGCAGCCTGGTTTCTCAAACTATAGGGTCGATCATTGGCCGCCCGACGCAGGTCGCATTCGAGATCATGGGGAGGAACGGCCACAACGGCAGCGGCATGTTACCGCTGTCCAACGGCGCGGCGACAGCCGCCGTCGTGTCCAGCCCTTCGCAGCGGCGAAAGCTCAACGCCAAGTACACGTTCGACTCGTTCGTCATTGGAGACAGTAACCGCATGGCAGCGGCGGCGGCGGTCGCCGCGGCAAAGGAGCCTGGCGTATCGCACAACAATCCGTTGTTTATCTTCAGCGCTCCCGGGCTGGGTAAGACTCATCTGTTGCAGGCGATCGCGCAGGCGGCGCAGGAATCGGTCCGGACGGCGTACGTTACGGCTGAACACTTCACGAATGACTTTATTACAGCGATATCCCAAGGCCGCAGTGACGAGTTCCGCCGCCGCTACAGGACTCTGCAACTGCTGCTCGTCGACGACATCCAATGCCTCGCCTCGAAGGACCGGACGCAAGAAGAGTTCTTCTACACGTTCAACGACCTGCATAGTGAAGGTTGCCAACTCGTCTTCACAAGCGACCGTCCGCCGGCGAATATTCCGGGCTTGCAAGCCCGCCTCAGCTCGCGATTTCAGTGGGGTCTTATCGCCGACATTCAGCCTCCGGACGAGGAGACACGACTTGCGATTCTCCAAGCCAAGGCAGTAGAACAGGGAGTGGAGATACCACGTGATGTGGCGGCGTTCCTAGCGAATCGCAACCGGAACAACATCCGCGAACTCGAGGGGGCGCTGAACAGAGTGGTTGCCTTCGCAGGGCTGCTGACCTCCCCGCTGACGACGAGCCTCGCCTCCCGGGCACTGGCACCGTTGACGACGACAAGACCAACGCCAGCGGACCCTCAGGCCATCCTCAAGGCTGCCTCGACGTACTTCAACATTTCACTGGCTCAACTGAGCGGCAAGAGCCGATCGAAGCCGATCGCTGAGGCGCGGCACGTGACGATGTTCCTTCTGCGCGAGGATTGCGAGCTTGCCCTCAAGCAGATCGGTCTTCTTCTAGGGCACCGGGATCATTCCACAGTAATCCACGGTGTGCAAAAGGTGACCAACGCGATCAGCACTGACCCTCGGGTGGCTGAACAACTTTCCGACATCCGCTCATTGTTATCCCAGTAATCAACAGATCTACCGCCAGACAAAGGCCCCGGCTCGCTCCACAATCCACAGAGCAACCGGGGCCTCAACATTTCGTCCCCACTGCTATCAACCGCTTATCCAGATACGATGCCCACATTACGAACAAACCTACTATGACTACTACTAATCTCTACATACATTCAAATTTATAATGGTTACGTTGTGATAGATCGTGCTGAGATAACCGCACATGGCGGAGATGGTGGTGATGGATGTGTGAGCTTCCGCCGTGAGAAGTACGTGCCGCGGGGAGGGCCCGATGGTGGTGACGGTGGGCATGGAGGCAGCATCACGATTCGCGCAGACCAGTCGCAGAGCACACTCCTAGGCGTGGCACGGCAGCGCATGTATCGAGCACCTAACGGCGTAAGCGGGCTGGGCGCCAAAAAGCACGGTCGGCGCGGTAAGAAGATACGAATATCGGTGCCAGAAGGAACCGAGGTCTGGAGGGTTCATGAGAACGGAGAGAAAGAGAAGCTAGCCGATCTCGTGAAGCACGGTCAGAGCGTGGTCGCCGCCAAGGGAGGCAGAGGTGGTTGGGGAAACTCGAGGTTTGCGACGTCAACGAACCGTGCACCGCGGATCGCGCAGAAGGGGCAGCCTGGATCCGTGGTACAGATCGTCCTTGAGTTGAAGCTCCTGGCAGACGTTGGCATCGTAGGGCTACCGAACGCGGGGAAGTCAACGTTGTTGCGCTCGATTTCGGCTGCGAGGCCGAAGGTCGCGGACTATCCTTTCACGACGCTGGAACCGGTGCTTGGTGTGGTCGAGTTGGGATGGAGGCAGTTCGTGGTGGCGGACATTCCGGGGCTTATCGAGGGGGCGCACGACGGGGCCGGGTTGGGACTCGACTTCTTGCGGCATATCGAACGTACGAACGTGATCCTGCATCTGGTAGACGGCGCGAGCGACGACCCGGTTCGCGACCATGCGCTGATCAATGAAGAGCTTCGCGAATACGGGGTTGGACTCCAGGACGAGCCGCAGTTGCTGGTCGTGAATAAGATCGATATCGAGGAAGTCCGCGAGAGGACGGACGAGATAGAGGTGGCGTTTCGGAAGATGGGAGCGGAGGCCCGGTTCATCTCGGGCGCTTCAGGAGAGGGCGTATCCGAGCTAGTGACAGAGTTGGGACGGATTATCCAAGAGCGGCGGGCGATCGAGTCAGCAGATGATGAAGTCGATGAGCCTGAGGAGGTACTGACGATTCAGGTGAGGCAGCGTGTGGAGGCGATGAAGGAGGACGGCGGGTACAGAGTCAAGGGGGAGAGAATCATCACTTTTGCGGAGATGATGCCGCTGGCAGTGGACGAGGGTATCGAGGAGCTGTGGCGCAGGTTCGACCGATGGGGCGTTACCAGCGCTTTGAAGCGAGCAGGCGCACGCGCCGGCGACAAGGTGTACGTGGGCGGCGTGCAGCTAGAGATGCACGCGTGAGGTTGGGCGTCCTCGGTGGTAGTTTCGATCCGATACACCTCGGACATCTCATCCTTGGGGAGACGGCGCGGGAGCAGCTCAGTCTCGATAAGGTGATGTTTATCCCGGCCGGGAACCAATGGCGTAAGGAGGGCCGCGGTGTCGCGGCTGCCGAGTATCGTCTGGCGATGGTCAGGCTGGCGGTGGACGGTAACTCGGCGTTTGAGGTGTCGACGATGGAGATCGACCGCGACGGTCCGACTTATACCGTCGAAACGTTGGCACAGCTACACGCGGAGTCGCCGGGTATCGAGATATCGTTCATCGTTGGTGTGGATGCGCTGGCGGATATGCCTCACTGGAAGGAGCCGAGGCGGATCTTTGAGCTGGCGATGGTGTGCGTGGCGGCTCGTGTGGGTGAGGCTGTAGAGGACGATAGGGTGACGCGGATCGAGATGCCAGAGGTTAACATTAGCTCGAGCGTGGTGAGGGAGCGGGTGAAGGAAGGGAAGTCGATCAGGTATTTGGTGCCGGATGCCGTCGAGCGGTACGTGCGGGAGCATGGTCTCTACGGTGGCTAGATAACGTAGGTGAGGCGCATCTTGGCGCCTTGCGCAGTCGCCCAGACGGCCATGTCTGCTAGCTCCCGAAGGCGGTCCGGTAGTTCTGGGAACGCTTTGAGGAGCTCACGAATGTCAGCCGAGGTTTCGAGCGCGTCGGCGACGGCGCGAGCGCAGTCCTGGAGAGCGACCGGATCCTGCCACATGCGTTCGAGGTGCTCCTCTTCTTCTTTGTTCTCGGTGCGTGCGTCAGCGTAGTTGAGGAGCGGGCCGAGCTTGATTCCGAGTTTGCGCTTCAGGATCGATGAAGCTTTCGCGAGCGGATGATCGGCGCCGTAGCGTTCGGAGTGCGCGAAGGAGATGAAGTAGACGATGTCCGCGCTGTCGCCGAGGAAATCGATGGGGCATTCCTCGTTGGCGGTCGTCTCGACGATGAGGGTGGTAGGGCTTGAGTCCACGTGAGACCACTTGAACAGATATTTGCGTGGTTCGCAACCTATGGCATGTATACTTCTGGCACCAGTGGACTGAACCTCTGGAGGGAGGCAGATAGTACGTTATGCGATTCGGCATCTTCTACGAACACCAGTTGCCGAAGCCCTGGGCTGAGGGCGCTGAAGAGCGTCTGTTCGCAGAGGCGTTGGATCAGGTGGTGTTGGCCGACCGGCTGGGTTACGACAATGCTTGGGCGGTTGAGCATCACTTTCTGGAGGAGTATTCGCACTCGTCGGCGCCGGAGGTGTTTCTGGCGGCGGCGGCCGCTCGTACCGAGAACATCCGGCTGGGGCACGGGATCCGGCAGACGCCCCGCGAGTACAATCATCCGGCGCGCACGGCTGAGAGCGTCTCGACGCTGGACGTGATCTCGCATGGGAGAGTCGAGTTCGGGATCGGGGAAGGCGCGACACGGCTAGAGCTTGGTGCATTCGGTATCCCGGCGAAAGAGAAGAGAGCGATGAGTCTTGAGGCGGGGGAGCAGATCGCCAACATGATGACGATGACGCCGTATCCCGGCTACGAGGGGAAGTACTTCTCGATGCCCTGCCGCAACGTGATCCCGAAGCCGGTCCAGAAGCCGCATCCGCCGATGTGGATCGCCTGCACGAACCGCGACACGATCGCGCTGGCCGCACGCTGCGGTCTCGGCGCGTTGGCGTTCGCGTTTGTAGACGAGGACGAGGCCGGGCGCTGGGTGAAGAGCTACTACGACATTATCAAGAGCGAGGAGTGCGTCCCGTTGGGGCACACGGTTAACGCGAACATCGCTGTCGTGACGAGCTTCTCGGTGCACGAGTCGCGGGGCGAGGCGATCCGTCGCGGTCACGATGGGTTTGGGTTCTTCCGCTATGCGATCGGCGCTCTGGTCGCGAGGGATACGACACCGGGACGGACGACGCTGTGGGAGGACTACGAGGAGCAACGCGGGGATGCGGTCGAGGAGGCCGTGCGTAGGGCGGAAGCGGCGGGCGATTCGTATTCCGGCGGCATCGGGACGACAGACGATGTACGGCGGCATCTGGGGAACATGGAGGAGGTTGGGGTGGACCAGGTGATCTTCCTGCAGCAGGGAGGCCGCAACCGCCACGAGCACATCTGCGAGTCGCTCGAACTGTTCGCGAGCGAGGTGATGCCCGCGTTCCACGAGCGGAACCTAGAGCGCGAAGAGCGGAAGAAGAAGGAGCTGGCGCCGTTCGTTGAGGCGGCGCTGGCGCGGAAGCCGCGCATGCGGGAACTGGCGGAGGACGAGATTCCGATCGTAGCGGCGTCGATTCAGGCGCCGAAGGTGGGTGGAAGACCCTGACGCGTGGCGCTCCGCTACGGGGATAAGCGGCGATAGGATAGGGTGCGCTCAGGGCTGGGGCCTGAGCCACGATGGTTGGGACGGCGGCGTTACTGTTCCCGCTACGGCTTGCGGACGGCCAATGCGAGCCACGGACGGGGAATGAACGAGACGTCGAGGTCAGACCGCGAGGCGAGCGTCTCCGCGTAAGCCCGGATGGTCTGCCGCCAGTCTGGGCCAGCGAACCGGGACCAGTCCTTGTCTGGTTCGGGAACGATCGATTGCTCGATGAGGAACCAGTTGGAGATTGCCAGCGTCCCACCCGGGCGTAGGAGCTCGATCATGCGATCGAGATACGACGGCTCTTTTCCGAACCAGCCGTCGTCGTGAATGAAGTCGTACCGTCCCTGGAGCTGGCGCAGAACTTCGTCGCCCTCGCCCTCGATGGCGTTGACGCGATCGCTCAGCCCGAACCGCTGCGCGTACTCCTCGATCAGGGCAACGTGCTCCGGGAAGCGGTCGATTGTTTCTACTGATGCCGCGGTGCCGGCGCCGTTAGCCAGCCAGAGGGCGCTATAGCCCAGCCCGCCGCCGATCTCCAGTATCCGACGCGACGCGGCCGTACGCACGAGCGTGCCGAGCAGGCGCGCCTTCAGCGGGTTTGATGGATATACTTCGCAGTCGGCCCCGTGCGCTTCACGGTGGGTCTCAGAGGCGGAGTAGACGTCGGAGTAGGGGTCGGGGCCGTGGAGTTCCAGCAGGTAGCGATCGATTCGCGCGTGCTCGTCTTCGGAGGGCATCAGGGTCTCAGTATATTCGTTCCGGCGGGTGACATCCGATCCCTGCCGAGTGTCAGAGCGAGAACGCGGCCCTAGACGTCGAGGTTGCGGACCTGGTCATAGTGGCTCTGAATGAACGCCTTGCGGGGGGCGACTTCTTCGCCCATTAGCTGGGAGAAGACGCGGTCGGCGACCATGGCGTCTTCGATGTTGACGCGGAGGATCGTTCGTATCTCCGGATCCATGACGGTCTCCCAGAGTTGAATGGGGTTCATCTCGCCGAGACCTTTGTAGCGCTGGATCATGAGGCCCTTGGTGTCCTTGAGCTTGCCGACGTAGGTCTCCTTGTCGTCCTCGGTGTAGAACCAGTTGACATCCTTCCGTAGCTGGGTGCGGAAGAGCGGCGGCTGGGCGATGTAGAGATGGCCGTGATCGATGAGGTCGCGCATGTAGCGGAAGAAGAAGGTGAGGAGGAGGGTGCGGATGTGTGCGCCGTCGACGTCCGCGTCGGTCATGATGACTACGCGGTGATAGCGGAGCTTGGTGACGTCCATGTCTTCGCCGAAGCCGGCGCCGAGCGCGGTGATGATCGCCCTGATCTCCTCGTGGGCGAGCATCTTGTCGGGCCGCGCCTTCTCGACGTTGAGGATCTTGCCGCGGAGTGGCAGGATGGCCTGGAAGCGCCTGTCGCGGCCTTCCTTGGCGGAGCCACCTGCGGACGGGCCCTCGACGAGGAACAGCTCACGAAGCGCCGGGTCGCGCTCGGAGCAGTCGGCGAGTTTACCGGGGAGGATGCTGTCGTCGAGCACGCCCTTCTTGATGACGAGGTCGCGAGCTTTGCGTGCGGCCTCACGGGCGCGTGCGGCGGTGAGGCATTTCTCGATGATGCGGCGAGCGTCCTGGGGGTGCTCCTCGAGCCAGGTCGACAGCTTTTCGGTGAGTGCGGACTCGACGACGCCCTTCATTTCGGCGTTGCCGAGACGGGTCTTGGTCTGACCTTCGAATTGAGGCTCCGGAAGCTTGACGCTGATGACGGCGACGAGTCCTTCGCGGACATCTTCACCGGAGAGGTTGGCGTCGCCGTCCTTGAGGATTTTCTGCTTGCGGGCGTAATCGTTCAGCACTCTGGTGAGGGCGGAGCGGAAGCCGGTGAGGTGCGTCCCGCCATCGATTGTGTGGATGCAGTTGGCGAAGGCGAACGTCGACTCGTTGAAGCTGTCGTTGTACTGGAGGGCGACTTCGGTGATGTTGCCTTTGCTCTCGTGCTCCATGTAGAAGGGGTCGTGGTGTGTAATGCGGCCCTTGTTGAGGCGCCGGACGAATGACTTGATGCCGCCCTCGAAGTAGTAGGTGATGGAGCGGTCGATGCGCTCGTCGTTGAAGGCGATCCAGATTCCCTTGGTGAGGAACGCCATCTCGCGGAAGCGCTCGGTGAGCGTGCTGAAGTCGAACTCGGCTTCCGGGAAGATCTCGCGGTCCGGCATGAACCAGACGGTAGTGCCCTGATCCTTGGCCTTCCCGTTGCTGGTGGTCTTGAGTTCGCCCTGGGCCTTGCCACGCGCGTACTCCTGGCGGTAGAGCTTGCCCTGGCGTCGGACTTCGACCCACATGTTCGCGGAAAGGGCGTTGACGACGGCGGCGCCGACGCCGTGGAGACCGCCTGAGACTTTGTAGGCGTCACTATCGAACTTACCGCCGGCGTGGAGGTAGGTCATGACGGTCTCGAGGGCGGACTTGCCGGTGCGCTTGTGCTTATCGACCGGGATGCCGCGGCCGTTGTCCTTGACGAGGGCGCTGCCGTCTTTCTGGACCGTGATTTCGATGCGGTCGCAGAAGCCGGCCATGGCTTCGTCGATGGAGTTGTCTACGATCTCGTAGATGAGGTGGTGAAGGCCGCGCTCATCGGTCGAGCCGATGTACATACTGGGGCGACGACGGACAGCCTCCAGCCCTTCGAGGACCTGGATATCAGCGGCGGTGTACTTGCTTTTTGTGGCTTGAGGCATACGTGGTGGGGGTTTCTTGTAGCACTAATATTCTATCATAACTGCGCATATTTAGCACGTACTTAGTTAGTGAGGGGAAGAGGGAAGGAGGAAGGCGGAGGAAGCCGTCGACGGGGTTTCATGTCATGACGGCGGGTCGCGCAGACGGGTGGCCATGATCGAAAATCAGCTTGGTGGGCGCGGGTCTTGCCCGCCTGGTAGGACTCGACGCGCTTGAGTTTCCAGAGGATGAGGGCGACGCTTTCGGCCAGCACCTGCTGCTGTACACCCTCAGGCTCCAAGCTGTCCATGATGCCTTTCCGGTACCAGCGCCATTCCTTGAGGTCCTCGATGCCGTCAATGACGGCGACGTCGGAGCGAATACCATTGCTTGAGGGCGTTGTACCTGACGGCGGCCTTCGCTTTCCTGCTCTTTGGTCCCGGTTTCGTCACTGTGGAGCGACCTTAACAGGAGAAGATCGTAGTTGGAACGGGTGAGTGTCATTGCGTCGGAGATTTGTTTGGCGAAAATGAGGTGCCGAGATACAATAACTGGTCTGCAAGGCGATAAGATGTAATGTGCTGCGATCTGGCCCACATCGGTGCGCCCTCCGACTTCCAGTTCGCCCAGCCTTCTACGCTTCCGCCATCATGTCTTCAGCCATCTCCGCGTGCTTGGGCATGCCGATCTGGCCGTACATATCGATCGCTTCGGTGAGCAGCTCTTGCGCCTTATCGCGATCCCCCTGGCCGCCCCGGTCGATGAGCATGCGAGCGTAGAAGCGCCGCACCTCTGGCTGCTCCATCTTGTGCGGCAGCTCATGCGCCTGGCGAAGCGCCGTCCGGTAGTGCTTCTCCGCCATCTGCCATTGACCACCACAGGCCGCTGCGATTCCGGCTACTGTCTGCAGAAATTTCTCACCTAACGGGCAGACGACCGCACCCGTATCGATGGCCTCTATGACTAGGCTATAGAGCCCCGCCGCCGATTCCCGCTCACTTAGTAAGGCGAGCCCTTCGACTACAGTTAGGAGCCTGATCCAGGCGCCGTTGGTGTTCGGCTGCCCTGAGCGCGGAAGGTCACCCATCTTCTGTTGCAGCATGGCCAGGGCTTCATCCTTGTCACCGCAATAGGCCTTGAATAAGAACAGGAAGCCCCAGTCGCCGCCGCCTAAGGAGCCCTGCTCGAGGCTGGCAGCCTCCTGGAAGTTCTTACGCGCCTCGTCCCAGCGGCCTCTCCAGAAATCCGCCAGGCCAAGGTAGCGATAAGAGTTGGAGATCCAGGGTACGTCGGCGCTGCGGCAGAGCTCTAGGTCGCTCTTCGCGAACGCTTCGAACCTGTCGAGTTCCGGCGTCAGCATGAGCTCACGCCAGCCCCGACTGCGCCCAGCCGCGAGGAGGGCACCCACGTGGCCCAGCCGGGCGGCCAGTGGCTCCAACTCCTCGCCGATCTTGGCGGCTTCGTCCAGGCGGCAGAGCCATACGAGGGCCTGCTGAGGGGGCCAGAGTGCATGGGCCAGGGCCCAGAGGTCGCCCGCGGAGCGCAGCAACGCTGCCGCCTCCAGGCCGGCATCGACTGCTTCTTGGAGTTGGGTGTAGACCCAGTGATGCGCAGTCTTGGCGTCAAGGCCCCACCCGTGTAGGCGCTCGTCGCCCAGCTTCTGGGCCAGGCCCACCGACTGAGTGATCATGCCGTCGCCCGCAGCGTACGAGCCAGCCGCGCTAAGGGTGAGGCCCGCGGTGGCCAGCAGCCGGCAGCGGTCGGCGCTCAACCGTTCTCCCAAGGCAATTATCCCCCGCCGGCTAACCTCCAGAGCCTCGACGAAGCGGCCATCCCACAGAAGTTGCACAGTGATCTCTGAGGAGATGCGGCCTACCGCTTCGGCGTCGCCAAGCTCCTCGTAGGCGTCGAGAGCCTCCCGCCAGTCCCTCAGTGCTTCGTCCCAGCGTCCCAGGCTGCGCAGGGCCAGCCCCCGCTTGAATAGCAGGTCGATCCGGCCCGGTCCTTCATGGGCAGCCTGCCGTGAGAACGCGTTCTCAAACAGGTGCAGCGCACGTTCGAATGCCGCGGCCGACAGAGCCTGATCTCCGGCCAGCGTCAGGTATTTCACTGTCTTGAGTAGGTCGGCAGCGCTTCCCGCCTGAGACAGGTGATGGGCCAGGTCAGCGGCGTGTTCCTCTACGTTCGCGGCGTATAGCTGTTCGATGGCACCAGCCACGCGGAGGTGAAGGCGTTGTCGTCTTGGCGCGGAAACACCGGCGAGCAGGGTCTGGCGAATAAGCTCGTGGCCAAAGGCCAATCGATCTTCGGACTCGTCGTCTGTTGAAGTGATGAGGTGGGCCCGCTCCGCTTCGTCCATGGCGTCGAGGAGCGTATCAGCATCTGCATCGCCGAGCGCCTCAAGCAGCTCGAAGCTGAACCGTCGGCCGATGATCGCCGCGGAGATTAACGCACGGCGGCAGTCTTCACCTACCCGTTCCAGGCGGCGCCATATGACCAGACGCACTCCCTCGGGAACCTCGATCTCGCTGAGTTCCAGGTCCGGGAGCCAGCTACCCTGAGTGTCGAAAAGCTTACCCTCCTCTGCTAAGTGGTGGATCACCTCCTCCACGAAGAATGGATTGCCTTCCGTCGCGCCATAGACTACGTCGACGAGCGGCTGAGGCGGTTCGTGCCCACTGATGGCCCGCATCATGGCCACAACATCGCCCTGCGGCAGCCGTTCGAGTGCGATCGGCTCCGAGAGCCGCTGGCGAGCTAACTCCTCCAGTGTCCTGGCTAGAGGGCCGCCTGCATCCACCTCTACGTCCCGGTAGGTACCAAGGATGAGGATGGGCGCGTCGTGAAGCCCCTGGGCGATGTGCTGCAGGAGCAGCAGCGTCGAGTCGTCGGCCCATTGAAGATCCTCTAGCACGAGGAAGAGCGGTTGTTGTTGGCCAGTTCTGGTTAGGAAGTCGCGTATCCCATTGAACAGGTAGCGGCGCCCCTGCTCGGGCGGTAGCTCCGGGGGCGCCGGTATATCCGGGAAGAGGCGACGCAAATCTGGGATCAGCTTGGCAACCTCAGGAGCGGAGTCGCCTAGAGCTTCCCGCAGCGACTCAGCTGGCACAACCTTGGCCGAGGCCTCGACGATCTCTACAAAAGGAATGTAGGGCGCCGAGCCCTCGATTTCATAGCAGCGTCCCGTGAGGGCGAGCATACCGCGCTGATGCGCACCCGCCGCCAGTTCTGAGGCTAGGCGCGTCTTGCCGGTCCCGGGTTCGCCGGCTATCATCACTAGCCCACCGCTACCCTCGCGAGCCTGGTCAAGAGCCTGGTTGACTTTCGAGATCTCTTCGGTACGGCCGACCAGTGGCGTTTGACGCAGAAGAGCTCCCGCCTCCTCTGGTTCGTACATGACCTCGGAGGTTGGTACTGCTTCAGCGATACCCTTTAGCTCGAGCGGGCCGCAGTCACGGAACTTGAAGGCTTGGCGCCCGAACAAGAGACCGGCAACTACTGAGCTGCACAGTATCTGCCCTCCCTGGGCTCGATCACACAACCGTCTGGCCACGACAACCGGGGTGCCAAAGTAGTCTCCGTCCTCCTCCAGAACCTGGCCGGTGTTAAGGCCGACGCGTATCTGCAGACGTTCGCCAACGAGCGGTCGCTGAGTTGATAGCTGCATGGCGATTGCCGAGCGTACCGCATCGGCTACAGAGTGGAAGGTCGCCATCACGTGGTCGCCTTGCCATTTCGCCTCCCGACCGTCGTTTTCCACGATCGCTTGCCGGAGCAGTCTGTGATGGGCCTCTACTACACGCTGAGCGCTCTCAGCACCTTCTCGTCGGAGCAACTCCATTGAACTGACGACGTTGGTGAACAGAATCGTTGCCGGTGCGGAACGGACCTGCGTTGATGTCGGGAGATCCGCGTGCTGCGGCTCGGTGGCCAGCGGAATGGCTTCTCGGGTGGGAGCCAGCTTCGAGGCCGCGACATTCCCGTCAAGGATGTCCTTATAGAGAGCTTCCGTCTCCACAGATAAATCTATCCCCAGCTCGCGTTTGAGCACGTCCCGGCAGGATCGGTATTGGCGCAAGGACCTCTCGCGCTTGCCGACCCGTGCAAGGATGCGCATCAACGAGCGGTGCGCGTCTTCGCGTAGCGGATCAGCGGCTAAGAGTTCCCGCAGCCGGTCCTCAGCGGCGATGGCCTGACCGTCGGCTTCGTACAGATCGCCGATCTCGGCCAGGAGGTCGTTGTAGAGGCTTCGGAGCGCCTCTCGGCGAGGTCTGGTCCAGTCCGCATAGATGTCCTCCGGCAGCAAGTCGCCCGCATACAACGCCAGCGCTCGTTCGTAGGTGCTGGGATTACTGCGCGCTTTTCTGGCGGCGGCGGCCTCGTGGCTAAAGGCGTCGATATCGAGCCAGACGTCAGGCGAGAGTTCAAGTATCTCGCGCTTGGCAGCCAGCAGACTGTTTCCGTCGCCGTGTCCAGAAAATTCGGAGCGCAGGTAGTGGAGGTTCTTGCGCAGATTGTTGGCCGCGGCCGAAGGATCGAGCTGAGGCCAAAGAGTGTCGAAGACCTGCTCGCGGTGGAGTGCGCGATCTTTCTGGACGGCCAGCAGCTTGAGTAGAGCGGCCGCTTTGCCACGGGACCAGGAGGAATCGATGATGAGTTCGTCGCCGAGGCGGACCTCGAAGTGCCCGAGCAGGTATATTCTCGGCCCTGCGCCCGAGGCTGGCTGCCTCATTCCGAAAACACCCCCTTCACTTACGTGGAACCGTATTTTACCGGAATGGCTCAGAAATTGACAGCGAAGTAGCGCTCAAGGAACGCTCAAGGAACACTGTACTGCTTCAATCGCTTCGGTATTCGAGTCCACGTGCGAGGAAAAGGTGCATGCAATGAGGCAATATCTAGTATCGGTGCTTATTGGCGTTCTGGCGCTGGCCGCGATCCTGGGCGGGCAGGTTCCCGCGGCGCAGGCGGCGACGTTCACGGTGGATAGCACCGGCGACGCCTCGGATTTCAGCGCTGGCGACGGCGTCTGTGACACCGACGACAGCGTGGGAGACGGCCCGTGCACCCTGCGCGCCGCGATCGAGGAGGCGAACGCCCTGGCTGGCGCTGATACGATCAACTTCAGCATCGGCACCGGGGTGCAGACTATCGCTCCCGGGTCGGTGTTGCCGTTCATCACGGACCCGGTGACGATAGACGGGACGACTCAGGCGGGGTTTGCGGGGACGCCTATCATCGAGCTGGATGGGAGTGGTGCGGGTGCCGGCGTGGTAGGGCTGTTGATCACCGCCGGGAACAGCACAGTGCGCGGGCTGGTTATCAACCGATTTGTCGGCCACGGCATTGAGCTGCGGACGAACGGGGGCAACTTCGTCCAAGGCAACTACATCGGCACCGACGTCGCCGGTACCGCGGATCTGGGCAACGAAGGGAACGGCGTGCGGATCCTGAACGTACCCGGCAACACGATCGGAGGTACGGCGGCAGGGGCCGGCAACGTCATCTCCGGCAACCAGAGAGACGGGGTGTCAATCGTTAGCAGCGCAGCGACGGGGAACATGGTGCAGGGGAACTACATCGGCACCGACATCGCCGGCACCGCGGATCTGGGCAACGGGTCCAACGGCGTGGAGATGAACGACGCGCCCGGCAACACGATTGGGGGTACGGTGGCAGGGGCGGGGAACGTCATCTCCGGCAACGCGAACGGGGTGGTGATTGTTAACAGCCTGGCAACGGCGAACATGGTGCAGGGGAACTTCATCGGCACCAACGCTGGCGGGACGGGCGCCCTGGGCAACAGCTCGTCCGGCGTACTCATCGCCATCAACGCCTCCAACAACACGATCGGCGGGACGACGCCGGCGGCGCGGAACATCATATCGGCTAACTCGAAGGGCGTCAGCATCGGAAGCGGTACGACCGGAAACGTGGTGCAGGGGAACTTCATCGGCACCGACGTGACGGGCACCACCGCCCTGGGCAACTCGACGGAGGGTGTAAACATTACTGCGGCTAATAACAACACGATCGGGGGGACGACTCCAGGGGCGGGCAACGTTATCTCGGGCAACGGCAACATCGGCGTGATCATCGGTGGCCAGGCCAGCACGGGGAACGTGGTGCAGGGGAACCTCATCGGCACGGATATTACGGGCACGGCCAACCTCGGCAACTTCTCGGATGGCGTCCGCATCATCGGTGAAGCGAGCAACAACACGATTGGGGGGACGACGCCCGGGGCGGGCAACATCATTGCCTTTAACGGTGCCACGACAAGCCGACATGGCGTGGTCGTGGACGGAAGTCTCGGACTCCCCACCTCTGGCAACACGATCCGGGGAAACTCCATCCACACTAATGCGCTCAAGGGTATCGCGAACCTGAGCGGCGGCAACACGGAGCTGACGCCGCCGACGATTCTGGCCGCAGGCTCGGCCTCAGGCACCAGCTCGTGTTTCAACTGTGACCTCGACGTTTACTCTGACGATGTGGACGAAGGCGAAGTATTCGAGGGTTCTACGACGACGGATGGGAGCGGCGACTGGTCGTTCTCGGGTGCCGTAGTCGGCCCCATCGTTACGGCGACGGTTACGGACGGCAGCGGCAATACGTCGGAGTTTTCTGCCGCGTTTGCGTGCGACGATTTCGACTCGGATGGAACGTGCGATTCTGGTGATAACTGTCCGAACGATTCCAACCCGGGGCAAGCTGACCTCGATGGTGACGGCATCGGCGACGTCTGCGACGCGGACACGGACGGCGATGGAGTCACCGACGTTGGCGAGGCGGCCTGCGGCGGCGACGCGCTGAACGCGGCGATCCGGCCGGAGCGGGTCGACGGTATCTTCGCCGGCGTGAGCGACGACGGCGACGTGGACATCGACGAGCCGCTTCCCGGCGGGGTGGGTGCGTTTGACTGCGACGGCGATGGGTTCATTGGTACGGCGGAGGACCATGTGTATTCGTACATCGCTCAGCTCGACGGGGACCAGAAGACGTGCCAGGAGTACGACACCAACTTCTCGACGGCCGACCCGAACCAGACGGCGGCGACGCCGAGCCTGCGCTGGCCTTCGGACTTCAACAGTTCGGCGTCGCCGCTGGACAGTTTTAACCGGCTCAACATCCTCGATCTGACCAGCTTCCTTGCCCCGATCAAGTACTTCGGAACCGATTTAGCCATGAACCCGGGGGATGTGCGCTGGGATTTGACGCCGGGCAAAGGTGTATTCATGACGGACATCAACGTTCAGGACATCACGGCGATGATCGCGGGTTCTAGCGGCAGCCCGCCGATGCTTGGTGGTGCGAAGGCGCTCTTCGGGCCGGTGTGTCCGTGGGCGCCGTAGGGGTTACTCGGAGAGGCGACAGACACGATCACGAAGGAGGAGACTTCATGACTTCGATAAGAGAACGACTTGCCTGGGCTCTCATAGTGGCCTTGTCGCTTCTGGCGATAGGCTCGATGGCCACGGTAGTGTTGGGCGGCCCGCTGGACCCAGCGGCGCCGCCGGGGCCGACGATGAAGACGCTTGACGAGGTTGAGCCGCGCACGCCTATATCCTCGCTGCCGTTTTCGATCACTTCTTCTGGCTCGTACTACCTCACGCAGACGCTATTGGGTTCAGGCGATGGAATAATAGTTTTTGCAGACGACGTGACGATCGACCTCAACGGCTTCACGATACAGGGAAATTCCGGCAGTGACGGCATCGGCCTGTCCGGCACGCGCCGCAACATTGTCGTCAGCAACGGCGTGGTAAAGCAGTGGCAGAGGGGCATCGACTTCCAAGCCTGTATCCGCTGTCGCGTCGAAGATGTGAACATCGACGGTGCCCAAGATTCGGGCATCTATCTCGACTCCGAAAGCATCGTTAGAAACGTCATTTCGACGGGCGCAAACGCAGGCACAGGCATTTTCATCTCAGGGCATGACAACAGGCTGATCGATACTGTTGCCAGCGACAACTCAATCGGGGTGTCCGTAGTCGGAAGCAGGAATTACCTGTCAGGGATTACGGCTATGCATAACACAGCGAATGGCATCAGAATCAGTGGCCAATTCAACCGGATTGAGGGGGCGAACGTCTTCGACAACGGTGTGGGAGGTGCAATCCCAGGGATTTACGTTATCGGCACCCACAACGCGTTCATCAACGTTACGTCCTCGTTGAACACGGGCGACGGAATACAGATCGCCAGCAACAGTAACGAGGTCATCAACGGGACTTTTCACAGCAACAGCGGCTTCGGCATATCGACACTGGTGGGCACAGCCCTAAATGTTGTAATCAAGAACACCGCCGCGAGCAACGGCGCCTGGGAATACAGCTTCGCAGGCGCGAACACAACCGGGCCCATCGAGACCTCCCTAACGCCTCTGACCAACCCCTGGGCCAATATCTCGCACTAGGGAGCGATCTAGCCAGAACGGAGGCGAATGATGAGATTTCCTATCCGGTCACCGATTGTGGCGGTCGCGGTGCTGGCGCTTGCTGTCGCCGCACTAGCGTCCGGCGTACTCGCGGAGAACGTGGACCCGAACGACGACAGTTCGCAGTTCGCATATGGGGAGAACGTTGGCTGGCTGAACGCGGAGCCGGCGAACTGCGGCGACTGCGGCGTGCAGGTGAACACGACGGACGTGACGGGCTGGATGTACGGCGAGAACATCGGCTGGATAAACCTATCGTGTCAGAACCACGGCACCTGCGGTGCGGTCGATTACGGAGTGGACAAGGACGCGTCCGGCAACCTGTCCGGTTATGCATACGGGGAGAACGTCGGGTGGATCAGCTTTTCGTGTGCGAACACGGGGAGCTGCGGGACGGTGAACTACGGGGTGACGGTCGACCAGCCGACCGGGGTATTCAGCGGCAACGCGTACGGCGAGAACATTGGCTGGATCACGTTCAGCGACAACGCACTCGTGGCGTACCAAGTGCAGACGTTCCCAGACACGGATGGTGACGGCGCACTCGATGATGTCGATTCCGACGACGACGGAGATCTCGTGTCAGACGTCGACGAAGGTCCGTGCGGTGGGGATCCCCTTGATGCTGGGAGCGTTCCAGAACGGGTCGATGGCATCTTCGCCGGGGTCAGTGATGACGGCGACATCGACGTGGATGAGGCGCTTCCGGGCGGAGCAAGCGGTTTCGACTGCGACGGGGACGGGTATACGGGCGACGCGGAGGATCATGTCTACTCGTATATCGGGCAGCTCGATGGCGACCAGAAGACGTGCCAGGAGTACGATACGAACTTCACGGCGGTGGACCCGAACCAGACGGCGGCGACGCCGAGCCTGCGCTGGCCTTCGGACTTCAACAGCTCAGCCTCCCCGCTGGACAGTTTTAACCGGCTCAACATCCTCGACATTGTCAGCTTCCTGGCACCGGTGAAGTACTTCGGCACGGACATCGGGACGAATCCGGGGGACGTGCGGTGGGATCTGACGCCGGGCAAGGGTGTGTTCGTGACGGACATCAACGTTCAGGACATCACGGCGATGATCGCGGGGCCGAGCGGCGCACCGCCGATGCTTGGTGGTGCGAAGGCGCTCTTCGGGCCGGTTTGTCCGTGGGCGCCGTAGGGGACTGGCGACAGTCAAACGGTCGCGCTCCGGTCATGCTACGAGAGTTTGAGCATGAGCGGGAAGGGAGCGGGCCAGTGTGTCCGTTGGTGCCGTAGCTAGGCGAAGTTTTTGAGCGAACGCTTGCGGCGGTGCTGCGCTGATCGCGCGAGGCGGAGTCTGAGAGGGCGGTTCCCGACGTCGCGGATGTTGGGGGAGCGGTGCGGCTGGTGCTGCTGGTGGAGGAGTAGGTCTAGGAGGCAACGACCGACGGTTCGAACGTGCGACCTTGGGTGGAGGGCTGAGGCCCTCCGCTACAGCGCCTAATACGAGTGCGAGAGCGAGGTTAGCTTCGGGCGCCTATAATGGCGGCGTGTTGGACCGCATTCGCCGCTTTGTCACCCGCCGACCGGAGCCGTTTCCGGACCTGGCCGAGATTACGCTTCGACCGATAGGCGTGGTCCGTAACGGCAAGGATGATCCGCCGGAGGCTGGCTGGGAGGACGTCGTGTCCACGGTCGTGATACGTCCGGACCTGGAGGACGCGCTGCTGGGGATGGACGAATGGTCGCACGTGGTCGTGTTGTTCTGGCCGCACTTGTTGCCCGAGGGTGTCCGTGGCTCGAAGCATCGGCTGCACCCGCGGGACGATCCGTCGAACCCGCTGCAGGGTGTACTGGCGACGCGGTCGCAGATTCGCTTCAACCCGATCCTGTCGTCGGCGGTGCGTTTGCTGGAGGTGAAGGGGAACGCTCTGCGCGTTCGAGGGTTGGACGCGCTCGACGGCACGCCGGTGCTCGATGTCAAGCCGTACATCCCACACTTCGACGCCGTTGCGGACGCGAAGGTGCCGGAGTGGGTGATGAGGTACCGGCGGGAAGACTGAGTGGGTGAGAGGGCGTGGTCTGGAGCGGTGCGTCATGCCGCCGCCCATTCCTTCGACAGGCTCAGGATGAGCGGGAACCCCGATCGAATCGGGGCAGGGGCGGAGCGGCGGTTACTTGACGTGTACGACCGGCTGTTCAGGCGGTTCGGGTCTCAGCGCTGGTGGCCGGGGGATGGTCCGTTCGAGACGATCGTGGGAGCGATCCTGACGCAGGCTGCGGCGTGGACGAACGTTGAGAAGGCGCTCGCGAACCTGAAGTCGGCAGGCGTGTTGAGTCCGGAGGGCGTCGCTTCGACGCCGGAGGAGGAGCTGGCTTCGCTACTGAGGCCGAGCGGGTACTACAACGCCAAGGCCCGGAAGCTGAAGGCGTTTGTCGAGCTGCTGCAGCGGCAGTTCGGCGGGGATCTCGACCGGATGCTCGGTTGTCCGGCGGAGGTGTTGCGAGAGCAACTTCTGAGCACGTACGGGATCGGTCCGGAGACGGCTGATTCGATTCTGTTGTATGCGGCGGGGCGGCCGGTGTTCGTTATCGACGCGTACACGCGCCGCATCTTTTCGCGCCTGGGAGTCGAGCCGGAGCGGGACAGCTACGATGGTTGGCAGAAGATGTTTGAGTGCTCGCTCCCGGCAGAGTCGAGGCTGTTCAACGAGTATCATGCGCTGATTGTGAGGCTAGGGAAGGAACACTGTCGCAAGGAGCCTGAGTGTGGGGCTTGTCCGCTGTTCCAAATATGTCCGACCGGCGAGCATAGCCGGGGGCTGGACCCGATCCGATCGGGGCAGGTGTCTTTGATGAATCGATAGTCCGTTAGCGGTCGAGCGTTTGAATAACGTGTAACGAATCTCAGGAGGGGCCGTCTAAACTAATGGTCCCAAACCCTCCCTTTTGGGCTCGTCACAGGAAAGCTCCGGCAGGCTTTCCTGTGACACCTTTTTATAACGAAGACCGCCTGTGCCAAGCGCAGGCGGTCTTTTATGATCCCGAACCGGTTCCGCCGCTCCCTCCGTAGGCGGGCAGGCAGGACGAGCGGAACTGGTACGTCGTTAGGCGGAGAGTTGCAGCTTCTCGACGCCCCTGATGATGAAGGTACCGCCCCATTCCGGCTCGCTCTCCTGTTTGAGGTTCGGGAAGCGGCTTATGAGCGTGCCGAGGGTGATCTGGGTTTCGGCGCGAGCGAGCGGGGCGCCAAGGCAGAAGTGGATGCCGTCACCGAGGCCAAGATGTTCAGTGATGTTGCGCCTGACGTCCAACTGGTTGGGATTTTCGAACTTGGCAGGGTCACGGTTGGCGGCGGAGAGTATGCCCATCACCAGGTCGCCCTCTTTGACCGCGCCGCCGGCGATCTCGATGTCCTCCATCGCAACACGAGCGGTCGCCGTTACGGGACCGTCGTAACGGAGGAGCTCCTCGACTGCGGAGACGATGACCGAGGGGTCGTCGCGAATGATGTTCCACTGGTCGCGGTTTTGGAGGAGGGCGTAGGTGGCGTTGCTGATGAGGTGAGTCGTGGTTTCGTTGCCGGCGACGAGCAGGAGCATCGTCGTCGCCATGATCTCGTCCTCGCTGAGGACCTTGCCTTCGTCTTCGGCGGCGATCAGGCCGCTTATGAGGT
>JACZRQ010000042.1 GCA_022574655.1 Chloroflexota bacterium | reverse complement strand
GAACCAAACGCCGCCAGAAGGCGGAGGAACTCTCGCGGAAGGCGCCGGTGAAGATGGTGTTCCCGCTCGTGCTCTTCATCATGCCCACGTTTTTCATCATCACGCTGGGGCCGATAATCGTCCATCTCGTGAACTTTCTGAATGACTAGGGGCCTGCTATGCAACAAGAAACCTCCGTTAACCACTACCAAACGCTCCAGGTCCATCCCGCGGCGCCCCTGGATCTCATAGCGGCGGCGTACTGGCACCTCGTCGGGAGCGGCCCTTCCCAGAACGGCGACGTGTCCGTCGCTGTGGTGCACGAACTGTCCAAGGCATACGCCGTCCTCACCGACGCCGCGGCGCGCGACGCCTACGATCGTTCCATCGAACTCAAGCCCCAGCCGCTGGTGCCCAAGATGCGGAAGCGCCAAAGACCGATATCTCGGTTCCTGCCCCGGCGGCGACAGAACGGAGCGGATTTCAAAGCGGACTACTACGAGGTGATCCGAGTTCACCCGACCGCCGCGCCGAAGATCGTCGACGAAGGCTACGCGGTGATGCGCACGGTGTACCTCCGGCTGGTCACGCTCGGCGAGCAACCCGTACACCTCCTGGATCTCCTTGAAGAGGCATACTCCGTTACCTCTGACGCAGACCTAAGACGGAAGTACGACGCCACTCGGAACGGCAAGTCCGCACCTCCGGTCACCAATGGCGCTGATACACCGACGCGTACGCAACCGGATCCACCTGCAGGTGCAACTGCTACTTCCACACCGATGCCGGTGACCGACAAGACGACGCAGACCACCAAGGCCGAAACGCCCGCGCCCCAAACCAAAGTCGTCGACACCGAACGGATCGCAATCCGTGAACAGATTCGGGTGCCGGCCCCTATCGTTACGAAGCAGGCATGGGCCCGTCGCCTGCGCTCGGTGGCTCGCCTCGCTCGCAGCGCGTTTCGGACGGCTGCTCGCGGGACCGCCACTGCTGCTCGTGCTACTCCGGCTGTTGCCCGCTCACTTATCGCCATCGTCTTCTTTGTCCCACGCGGCGTGTTCGGACTGGGCGAATTCACCGTCGGCCTCGTAACGGCACTGATCGTCGATCCGGCGTTGGCGAGTCCCCCTGCTGTGCGTAAGGTTTTCCCGGATGAGGAAGCCGCCTTGGTCGCTCGAATCTCAGAGTCCGCAGACGCCGTCCATAGCTCAAACCGGAGCGAACCTGTCGCCGGGCTCCTCGCCCGCGTAATCGTGGTCGATGGCCCCGAGAAAGGGACGACTTTCGAAGTGACCCGCTGGCCGATCAACGTCGGTGCCGCGCCGGATTGTGACATCGTTCTGTCCGGCCTTGCGCCTCAACAACTGCGGCTCCTGGCGCGCGGCGACGAACTCGTTCTCTATGCCCTCTCGGTCAGCCCCGCCGTGCGCGTGAACGGCGAGCCCGTCACCTGGTCGCTCGTTGACCGCGACACAATCGTGATCGGTCCGCACTCGCTCCGTATCGAGCGGATATCTCGATAGCGAACGACGCTCTTCGCTCTGAGGATCGAATCTCGTCTGAGTCGCTGTTAGCGCTCCGACCACGGCGAGAGTTCGGCGAGAACGTTCCCACATACTGTTCCTAGAAGCACAGACCTTATCGTCCGCCCTTGGATGCGCGGGCGCAGAGCGTGCTCTGGGGAGCGAGTGATGTCAGAAAGTTCGATCGCTGTCATGTTTAGACGGCTCTTCGCACGGCCGAAGTCAGACGACTTCCTGCCTGCGGACGAGTCAGCCAAGCCCACAGCGCTAGGAGCAGACAACGAACCGCCCCTCCTCATGCTGCTCCCCGCCTTCGCCGGCGTAACCACCTACGACCTGCGCCGCTTCGGCGAGGCCCACTCCGCCGCTGCCTTCCTTGAGTCGAGTAGGCCCGCAGCGTTTTACAGAGAAGGCGTCATCGCTTTCTGGGCGCTCCACGCCATGCCGGCAGCAGTACCTGCCGCCGAATGCGCGGTGCTGATTCGCGCCGCCTCCGAAGACGAACTCTTCCACGCCTACGCCTTCGTCGATCTCGACACGGCTCTCTCCTATGTGCGATTTCGCGTCGAAGAGAACAACGAGCCGCTGCACAACTTTCTCGTCTACTGGTCTGTGCCCGTCAGCATAGCTGCGAACCCGTCCGGAGAAGTCCGAATCGAGCCTTCCGTCCCCCCTCAACCTCAAGGGGATGCTTCATCGGTCACCCCCTCCTTGATTGACGAGCCACCACCACTCGTGGAGCCTGAAGCGCCGGTTGAAGAAGTCGAGGCGGACTCGGCCACTCTCCCGCGGGAAGCCGCTGAACAGCCTCCGGAGCCGGCGCTCAACGCGCCGGACTCGGCGGACCGCCTCCCGGAGTCCGCGTCGGCGTTCGCTAAACCTTCTGGCGAACCGATCCAGGAGCTCATACCAGAAACCCCGGCCTCCCCTCTGCCCCCACCCGCCGAAACTTCGAAACCGCACCGCAAGATGTCCTTCCGTGTCAGATCTAAAGCTCTCCAACTCGGGACCGAGGGGCGGAGCGGCCGTGATATCGAGAGGGAGCTTCTCGCGACCTTCCCTCGCGATCGTGTGCCCAGTCACCGGACGATCAACCGCTGGCTGCGCGATGCCGGTACCGGACGCGCCACGGATCGCAGGTTCGAAGCGATGCGAAAACGGGTCATGGATGTGCTAGAGGATCGTCTCGATGAGATCGCTGACCTGTCGCTGGCGGAAGTGGCTCGGGTGGCGGCCCTGATCGAAAGGATGCGACACAGGCACTAGGTTGCTTGTCGTGCCAGCTCTGCGCTAGCCCACGACCATCAACACTACAGCCGCGAACGCCACGCCCACCGCGGCTGCGTGGATCGGCTGGAGCCGCTCTTGTAGTACCGCCCACGCCAGCAGGACCGGGATCACGGGCGCCATCGCGATCAGCGCCGCTACCACGCTCACCAGTCCCTGCTGGAACGCCAGGATCACGAACACCAGACCGATACCATCAAGTACGCCCGCCACAACCGCCGGTACCGCCACGCCGGTTCGCGGCATCATCGGCACTCGCGCTATCCTGGTCGCTGCTGTGATCGGCATGAGCCCTACTAGAACGATGACTAGCGTCGGCTTGAGACCAGCGTCCTCGCCCATCTCGCCCACAATGAGCGATGACCCACCAATCAGCGCTCCACAGGCAAGCGCGGCGAGTAGGACTTGTGGTTTCGACCAAACAGCCTTTGCCGTAGCTTCAGCCTCTCTCGTGCCAACAATCGCCATCGCCGGCAGCGCCAACCCGATACCGGCTAACTGTAGGACTCCCGGATCCTCGCCGCCGCCGACAGATACCGAAAACGGAAGGAGGATACTCACGATCGCCACAATCGGTACGAACGTTGCGATCGCGCCGAACGAAAGGCCGCTATAGATCAACGGTCTGATCAGCCCCAGCGTCACTCCTGCGCCCGCGGCCCAGAGGAAATCGCTCGTCTGAGCCGAGCCCGAGTCGAACGCCAGCGCCGCAACGACGACGGGTAACATCCCGATAACGTGGAGGAGCCAGGCGACGGAAAAGATCTCATCTTGCCGGATCGTCCGCCGGCCCGCCACCATAGCGCCGAAGTCCGCCGCGCCGATCGACAACATCCCGAAAACACCGTACGCAATCCACATCCGAAAAGAATCTCGCTACATCAGGCGTCTGGGACGACGCACCGTCGAATCAATCTCGTTTTGGCTTCGCCCTCAGGCCGCGTCGGCCGAGGCGCAACATGGTGGCAGGGGAGGGATTTGCCCAACAGGTCCGCCTCAGGCGGAACCCCCCGACACAGGGCTTATGAAGCCCCTCCCGCCGGAGGCGGGTACCCTGCTGGTGTTTCGTTCAACCACTCCCTTCCAGCGCCTGACTGGAGAAACTGCTCTCGGGCACGGGCGTCGCGTTCGCTTCGGAACTCCTCGGTCATCACTAGCTCAAACGGACGGTTACGTGAGGTCCAGCCCTTGGGGTAGCCTCGGTTGCGTTCACTGAGTCTGGCTTCGACGGGTCGAGAGGTGAAGCCGACGTAGCGCCGGCTGTTTCGTAGACTCCTGAGGACATAGATGGTGAACATCGGTTTTTGGGCTGGTGGCAGGGGGGGGATTTGAACCCCCGACACAGGGCTTATGAAGCCCCTGCTCTAACCACTGAGCTACCCTGCCCTCGACGGAGTGTATCAATCGCCCTCACGTGCGAGCAATCGGACGCATTTCCACGGATCGCCCGTCTTCCCCCGCCCGCGTATTCTTGTCACCGTGACCGGCAGAATCTCGGCGATATCACCCCTCACCTCGGGACGTATCTACATCCTCACCGCCGCCGCTCTCTGGAGCATGAACGGTGTCTTCATCAAGGAGATCGACGCCAGCGCCACGACCATCACCTTCTTCCGCTGCTTCTTCGCCGCCGCATTCCTCATCCCGCTCGTCAGGTTCAAGGCTCCACCGAAAGCCTTTGATCTCGGCGTAAGCGTCGTCATCTTCGCCCTTCTGCTCGGACTGTTCGTCGGCGCGACGAAAGAGACCACCGCCGCCAACGCAATCTTCCTCCAGTACACCGCCCCCTTCTACGTCATCGCCCTCGCACCGCTTCTCCTGCGGGAGCGACTGCGCCGTATCGACGTCGCCGCGATCGTCGTCTGCCTCGTCGGCGTCGCTGTGCTCTTCGCTGGCAACGCTGGTTCCGGCGACATCACCGGCATGCTCATGGGACTCGGCAGCGGCGTCTTCTTCGGGCTCTTCATGCTCTGGCTCCGCAGAATGCACTACGCGGACTCCGTCCTCCTCACGTTCCTCAACTGCGTCGGCGTCGCGATGATCTTCGCCGTCATTCCCGGCGTCTTCGACGTCAGTGGCCGCGACATCGTCCTCCTCGCCCTGATGGCCGCCTTCCAGTTCGCGATCCCCTACGTCCTGTTCACCCGCGGCCTTCGCGTCGTCGTCGCCACTGAGGCCAGCCTCATCGCGCTGGTGGAGCCGGTGCTGAACCCGATCTGGGTCGCCATCATCGCCTCCGAAATCCCAACCCTTGCGACGATCATTGGCGGCGCCGTCATCCTCCTCGGGTTGGCGTTGCGCTACACGCTATTCAGGCGCTGGTCACCCGCCATAATCTCCGAGCCGGGCGTCGTCTCCGAATCGAGAGCCCCCGGCGATCGCTGACCGACCGTAGTCAGTCCAGCCGCTCGCAGACAGTAGCGGAAGTAATGGTGGGCGATGGAGGACTCGAACCACCGACCTCTCGGGTGTAAACCGAGCGCTCTAAACCAACTGAGCTAATCGCCCACGAAGGGATTCTATCAAAGGAGGGCGCTCTAAACCCGCGCCCGCCGTGGCGGGAACTGAGCTAATCGCCCACAGGGGCGATTCTACCAAAGGTCTCCCGTTCAGCGTTAGGTGTCGCCGTCGTCCGGCGGCGGATGTTCGCTTTCCGCGGCAAGCTTCTCAGGGTCGAAGGCGGCGTCTTTCGCGGCGCCGAAGAACGTTGGCATCGACGGGATGTCGCGCAGCAAAATCACAAGCGCCAATCCTGTGTATAGGATCCCGTACCCCATCCTGATCGTCCCGTCCGTAAACGCGAATTGCGTGACGAACAACGCGCCAAGCACGATGGCCTCCCACCGCGACATACTCAGCGACAAGAGAATCGCCACCGCGAACAGCGACTGCCCCGCCGTTAGGAACACCTCCTCCTGCTGACGTGTGTCGAAGTCCATCGGCTCGAGCGACCCTCCCGAGATCGAGAACGCCACCGGCAGGCTTCCCAGCAGCAGCGTCCACTGGTTCACCTTGGACGAAATGAGGATCGTCATCGCCGCGTGGTGCCGCCCCCGCATCGCCAGCAGCCCCGCAAGGATGAACTCCGGCGCTTCCGAGGCCAGAGGCGCTACCCACTGCACGAGGATGAACGAATTCACGCCAATGTTCTCGCCCGTGTCGACGAGCCCCTCCGCGAACGGTTCCGCGGACGCGAAGATGACGCCGGCAGCGTAGACGAATATGGCGATGATAGTCAGCCGTCGTGGCAGCTTCGAGAGGGCGCCGACGGCGGCGGCGGGACCGATAAGCACACGGTCTTTCTCCGGCGGCTGTCGAGATGTGAAGTACAGATACACCGCGAACAAGGAAAACATCACGCCGGTGTCCAAAAGCGACAGGTGCCCGCGGAGCGGGATCGAGAAACTGTAGATCGTCGCCGCTCCCAGGAATAGAATGCCCAGCGCGTTCCCCTTCTGCACGGTCATCGTCTTCTTTCTCGTCTTCAGGAAGTGGATCAGGAAGATCGCTGGCCACGCCATCCCCACCAGCAGCCGGTTCGCCCCCGTCATGTTGGCGATCGCCAGTTGCTGAGGATGGGGGTCTTGGCAGTCTGTGGGAACCAGGTCCGGCAGGAGATCTGGATTACACATCGGGACGTGTGGCGCTTCGATCGCGAAGAAAAGGTCGACGGCGTACTCCGGCAGCACGGCGATCAACGCCAACCCGGCCAGCGCTAAGCCGGCTGATATCTCCGTCTCCGCCACTTCCGCCGCCCATGTGAGCAACGTCGCCGCCGCCAGGATCCCCACACCAAAGATGAGCGACTCAACGAGCGGTTCGAGACCGAGATGCACGGCGCCCGCCGTTTCCAGAATGCGGATTACCGGCGACGGCAGCGCTATGGCGATGGCGACGAGGATAGGGAGCCACTCCCTGACGCGCGATGGGGTCGGCGGTAGGAGTCTACCTGTGGTCTCGGGTCGTTGCGGGCCGTCCATTCCTCAGCGGAGAGTATACCGAGGCCGCGCCGCGGACAACAGGCCGCGGATTGACACGCTCAGATGCAAATACTACGCTACGAGCGAACCCTGACCCGCCCGAAACGTGAGAAGGAGGCGGCGCATCGTGGCTCAATCCAACGGCAGCAACAGCAAATCCGACTGGCTCCAGGGCAACTACAGTCGCACGATCGAAAAACGTCCCGAGCGCGACTACCCATTCGATACCTCTGACGGCTTCGTCGTCGACCCTGTATACACACCTGACGACCAAAACGGCGGTGATTATATGGAGCAGCTCGGCTTCCCGGGCGAGTTCCCCTTCACCCGCGGCATCCAGCCGACGATGTACCGCGGTCGCCTCTGGACTATGCGCCAGTACGCCGGCTTCGGCGACGCCGAGGAGTCGAACGAACGCTATCGCTACCTGCTCTCGCAGGGTCAGACCGGACTCTCCGTAGCCTTCGACTTGCCGACACAGATCGGCTACGACTCCGATCATCCGATGGCGGCGGGCGAAGTCGGCAAAGTGGGAGTCGCCATCGCCTCCCTGGCGGACATGGAACTCCTGATGAAGGACATCTCGCTGGAGAAGGTCACAACGTCGATGACGATCAACGCCACCGGCGCGATCCTCCTGGCGTTTTACGTCGCCCTCGCCAAGAAGCAGGGCGCCGATTTCTCCAAGCTCGGCGGCACGACTCAAAACGACATTCTCAAGGAGTATATCGCGCGCGGCACCTACATCTTCCCGCCCGAAGGCTCTATGCGCCTCATCACGGACGTCTTCGTCTACTGCAAGGACAACCTTCCTGCCTGGAACACCATCAGCATCAGCGGCTACCACATGCGCGAAGCAGGCTGCACGGCGATCCAGGAAGTCGCCTTCACGTTCGCTAACGCCATCGCCTACGTCGAGGCCGCCCTCGGAGCGGGGCTCAAGTTCGACGAGTTCGCCCCGCGCCTCTCCTTCTTCTTCGCCTCCTTCACGAACCTCCTCGAGGAGGTCGCCAAGTTCCGCGCCGCGCGCCGCATGTGGGCCCGTCTGGCGAAGGAGCGCTTCGGCGCCAAGGAGCCGCGCTCCATGATGCTCCGTTTCCACACCCAGACCGGCGGCTCCACTCTCACCGCCCAGCAACCCGAAAACAACATCGTCCGCACCACCATCCAGGCGCTCGCTGCCATCATGGGCGGCACCCAGTCGCTCCACACCAACTCCATGGACGAGGCCCTTTCCCTGCCCACCGAAAAGGCCGTTCAGATCGCGCTCAGGACCCAGCAGGTGATCGGCTTCGAGTCCGGAGTCGCCGATACGATCGATCCACTCGGCGGCTCGCACTACGTCGAAGAGCTGACCGACCGCATCGAGGAGGAAGCGACGAAGTACCTCGACAAGATCGAAGACATCGGCGGCGCCCTCAGGGCCATCGAAGGTGGCTTCCAGCAGCGCGAGATCCAGGAGGCCTCATACCGCTTTCAAATGTCGATCGATAAACACGAGAGAACCGTCGTCGGCGTCAACGACTTCTGTACGGACGAAGAGGAGCGGCCCGACATCATTCGCGTGCGGCCGGAGGTCGTGAAGCGTCAGATCGATCGCCTGAACAAGGTTCGTGCCGAGCGCGACAACACCAAGACGGAACAGCTCCTCAAGACGCTCGAAGCTGCCGCAAAGTCCGATACCAACCTCATGCCTGTGCTCATCGAGTGCGTCGAGAACTACCTCACGATCGGCGAGATCTGTCAGGTCCTTCGCGGCGTCTTCGGCGAGCAGCGCGAGTTCATGGTCTTCTAGCTCCCATGGTCACTGAAACCAGTTCGCCCCGCCAGAACGTCTTCACCCTCCTCAAGGCGAATCGGAAGCTTCTGATCGACGCGATAGACGGACTGTCTCCCGAGCAGATGATCGTCGCAATCGATGGTGACTGGTCCGTCAAGGACATCCTCACTCACGTCGTGTCGTGGGACGAACTCATACTTCCTGACCTCCGCCGTCTCGGTCGCGGGCGTGTACCGACGCTCGCCTCCAACCCCGGCGAGGCTACGGACAAGTGGAACGATCTGCTCATGGCCTTTCGCAGGAACCTGCCGCTCGACCAGGTCATCGAGGAGTTCGCTGAGACACGGGCCGAGGTCATAGCGGTCCTCGGCGAGATGAGCGCCGACCGCTTCCTCGGCGGTCACGTCGTCGGCCACTGCCAGGTCGCCGCTCTCCACGACTGGGAGCACGCGCGCCAGATCACCGAATGGCGCTCGAAGGTAGGAGCTTAGACGTTGAGCAAGGCCGAACTGCTAACCGATCTCGAGACTGAGTTCCAAAATCTGCTGAACGCCGTCGAAGGCCTCACCGACGAACAGATGGTTGAGCCTTGGTATGGCGAGTGGGGCGTCCGTGAGATACTCGGCCACGTCATCGGCTGGCACCACGAGATGGACGGCGTCCTCCAGCGCATCTCTCGCGGCGAGAAGCCGGTTCTGGAGGGGGTCACCTACGACGACACCGACGCTTGGAACGCACGGTTCGCGGAGACGTGGCAGGCTGCCAGCCCAGCGGCCGTGCTCGAAGAGCTGATTGCAAGCAAGGGCTCATTCGTCAAGGCTGCCCAGATGGTTCCGGAGGAGCGCTTCGAAGAAGGACGCGCGGCTCATCGAATCCTGTTGGGCAGCGGCCCGGACCACTACCGCGAGCACACTCCCAGGATCCTCGAGTGGCGGAAGAAGGCAGGCAAATGATCGAGAAAATCCACCATGTCGGCATCGCCGTCCACGACCTCGACGAATCCCTCAAGTTCTACCGGGACACCCTCAACCTCCACGTTCACGCGCGGGAAGAGATCAAGGATCAGGGCGTCCGGGCGGCGCTCCTCACCATCGGTCAGAGCGAGATCGAACTGCTTGAGCCGTTGAACGCCGACTCGCCGATCGCGAAGTTCATCGAACGCAAGGGCGAAGGCCTCCACCACATCTGCTTCCAGACCCCCGACGTTGACGCCGAACTCGAGGCGATCAAGCAAAAGGACATCGCCGTCATCGATCAGAAGCCGCGCAAAGGTCTGGCGGGTATGATCTGCTTCCTCCACCCCAAGGCCAGCCGCGGCGTGCTCGTCGAGCTGGCGACACCGTAAGGATATTACGATGGCGGAATTCAAGAAGATCGACCACGTTGTCATAGCGACGGAAGACCTCGACGACGCTCTCGCCAGGTGGAAGCACAACGTCGGTCTCACCCCGGACGCCTCGCTCGACCGTCCGCTCGGCGCCGGCTTCAAGGCCTCGAGCCTGCCCATCGGCGAGTCCTTCCTCGAACTCGTCCAGCCCGTCGAGCAGAGCGGGCGCTTCTACGAACGGTTCCAGGAGCGCGGTGAAGGCCTCTTCTCCCTCAGCATCGAGGTCGATAACCTCGCTGACGCCGTCAGCTACCTCCGCGGCAAAGGCGCCAAAGTCTCCGATCCCGAAGAAGGCATCTGGCCCAACACCCGCATCGCCCGCATCAACCAGTCCTCCACCCACGGCGTCTCCATCCAGCTAATCCAGCGCGAGTAACGCTCGCTTCTGGTAGGGGCGCAGCATGCTGCGCCCTCCCCCGCTCGCCTGCGCACAACTCTCGTTCTCCCCCACCGTAGGGGCGACTGCTTGCATGCTCCTACCTACCCGTCGGGGCCTAGCCCGGGGTCGGGGTGGGGAGGCCCGGCCTGACAAATCGATCCCTTCCCGCTCACCCTGAGCCTGTCGAAGGGCCGAGCGGAGCACAGACGTTAATTTTGATGGACGGTCCGGTTTCCATTTCTGTCCGCCACATGGTAGCGACGCATGGCCAACGCTCGACGTCTCTACGCAGGTTCCATTACCACACACGTCACCGTCCGCCGAACTCCCGATATCATCTGGATTCCCCCTGCTACCGCGTTTCCCAGCCTGTCCAGGTCCGGTGATTCCAGTTGCACGATAACGTCGAAGGGGCCAGACGTACTGTCCGCTGTTAGGACCTTGGCATGAGCGACTGCCAGGTGCCTTAGTCCGGAAGTCACGGGGCCTGCTGTGGCGACATCACACTCGATCAGGATGTAGGCTCGTACTGTCATCGTTCCCCCTTTCGGCCCGACTGACTATGCATCGCGCCACCTCACCTCGAACAGACGCACGGGGTCCTCGAAGCCGCGTAGGGACGTTTCGCCACGGTCGGCGAACAGGAAGTTCTTGCCCTTAGTCAGTTCTCGCACGACGTTTGCTACCAGTATCTCGCCACCGACAGCGATGGAAGTGATCCTTGCGGCTTCGTTGACAGCGGTGCCGAACAGGTCGCCGCGCCCGTCTGGGTCGTTCTCGGAGATCGGTTCTCCGGCGTTCAGACCAACTCGTACCTTGATTGGTTCATCTGCCGAGTCGTTGTGTTTAGCGAAGGCGCTCTGAATGGCGATGGCACATTCCAGTGCTCTGCTTGCGGATGTAAAGAAAGCCATGAATCCGTCGCCCATCGTCTTCACCTCGGAACCGCCGTGCTCCTTCAGGGCCGCGCGAATCATGCGCTCATGTTCGCGGAGAAGATCGCGGGCCCTGGCGTCACCGAGACGCTCGGTGAGGACAACCGAGCCCTCGACGTCGGTGAAGAGGATTGTGCGGAGCGTGCCAGCGTCGGAAGGAGCGGCTTCGCCTTCTGGTTCGCGATCTGTCAGATCCGGAACCTCACCGTCGAAGAACCTCTGCGCGAGCAGAGGACCCTCGAACACGTTATCCACGAAGGCAACGCGGGAACCCTTGATCAGACCCGCTAGTCGTCGCGTCCTGGCCATGCTGTAGTTTGGGTTGTTCCGCCGATGGATCAGCAGTGTGGGTGTGGAGAGGGAGGTAGCGTCTGCGTCTGCATCCCACCGCCTCATGTCTGCGATCAGGCGCTCGAAGCAGGTGGGCTCGATCGAGGCGCGGATCAGGCCTGCCGTGTCACGGACTTGCTGATCCTCGAAATCAGGACTAAGCGTGCGCACGATGGTCTCCGTTGCCAGCTCCCAATCGATCTTCGCCAGCTCCGCCAGCTTCAGAAGGCGTCCGCTAGACAGCTCCTCCCCGGATGCCGCTGGCAGATCCTGGACGAGGTGGGTTACCTTTTCCGCATGCCGAGCTGTGTACGCCAGCGCTGGCACGGTGGCAATTCCTGAGGAGTAGATTCGCAGCTCATCAAGCCCGAGCCGGTCCACCACCGCTTCGATATCGAGCACCAGGCTGTCCAACGCGAAGTCGTCCGGGTCTCGATCTGAAAGGCCGAATCCTCTCGGATCCAACCGGACGAAGGTAGACCACTGAGCGGCGGCTGTGAACGCCATACGCAGAGGGTCGATCTGCCACTCTGCCTCCAGGTGCGACGTAGGCATGGCTAGGTACAGCACCGCCGGCCCCTGACCGATCGCGTAGTAGGCGATGTTCACGCCATCGCTTGTCCTGACGTACTGGATCTGCGGCTCCATGGCGCTGCTATTTTATATCACCCGTAGTCGACAGATAACGACGCGTTAGGCCGGAATCGCTACCAACCATAGGGAGTTGGTGATACCGTCGGTTCAGCTACACGGGTGTATCGGCGGCTCTCACGGGTTGAGCCACTCCGGCCGGCCCTGCCACTTACCCCTTGGACCTGCCGCCCGCCTCCCCTATGCTGAAGAGGGCGTACTCTCGGCTCTGCCGTAGCGGAAGGCTTTAGCCTTCCACCCCGGGGCGGGGCTGCACGCGCCGCCGCACCTTAACACCATGCCATAATCCGCCTTACCCGCGCCCTCTTGATTGCACGCTACGCCCCCTACTCATGAACGACACTCAACCAAGCGGAACCGGCCCCATAACGGCCCGCCCAGATACGGCCACCGCCTCGAAAAATAAAACGCCCCGTCGCCCAACCAAGACCCAGATACGGCCCGCGACACTCAATCAAGACTCAGATACGAAATCACACTTGATTGCCCGCGCTTACAGCCTTCTACCTTCACCTCCCCTCGTCTTGTATAATTCCGCTGCAACCACGAGGAGGTCGGCCCACCTATGACTACCGAACGCAAACTCAAGATAGTGATCGCCAAGCCCGGCCTCGACGGGCACGACCGCGGCGCCAAGGTCGTCGCCCGCGCACTCAGGGACGCCGGCTTCGAGGTCGTCTACACGGGCATCCGCCAGACACCGGAGATGATCGCTGAGACCGCCCTTCAGGAAGACGCGGACGTCATCGGGCTCTCTATCCTCTCCGGCGCCCACCTCGAACTCTTCCCCCGCATAGTCAGCGAACTGAAGAGCCGAAAAATGGATGACGTCATACTCTTCGCCGGCGGCATCATTCCCCAGGAAGACATCGCGGAGCTGGAGAAGATGGGCTTCAAGGGAATCTTCGGCCCAGGCAGTTCGACGCTCGACATCATCGAATGGGTCCGAAACAACGCTCCTGCTAAGGGCGCGGCTGGCAGCTCGTGACCGTCGAGCTTGTCCAGCAGCTCCTGGACGGCGACCGTAAAGCCCTCACCCGGCTCCTCACCTACGTCGAGAACGGCTATCCCGAAGCGCGTGAGGCGATACGGGATCTCTTTCCGCACAGCGGCAAGGCCCACATCATCGGCATCACTGGCCCGACCGGCTGCGGTAAGAGCACCCTCACCGGTGCGCTCGCCCGCGAACTTCGCAAGCGCGGCCGCAGCATTGGCATCATCGTCATCGACCCGAGCAGCCCGTTCTCGCAGGGCGCCCTCCTCGGCGACCGCATCCGTATGCAGGATCTGACCTCCGACCCTGAGGTCTTCATTCGCAGCATGGCAACCCGTGGCGCACTAGGAGGGCTGGCTGCAGCAACGAACGATGCCGTCACCGTACTGGACGCGGCTGGCAACGACGTAGTTCTCGTCGAGACCGTTGGCGCCGGCCAGGATGAGGTCGAGATCGCGGACACTGCTCACACGACGATCGTGATCAACATCCCTGGCGCCGGAGACGATATGCAGGCCATCAAGGCGGGCATCCTGGAGATCGCCGACATCCTCGTCGTCAACAAGGCTGATCTCCCCGCCGCCAACAGCGTCGCCAAGCAGCTTCACATCTTCATGAGCCTTGACCGCCAGGAGGGCTGGACCGTGCCAATACTCAAGACGATCGCTCACAAGGAGGAGGGCATCAGCGAACTTCTCGACGAGATCGGTAGGCACCGCGAGTTCCTCGCCACCTCCGGGCGGCTGGAAGAGATGGGTCGCCACCGCGCGCGACGTCAGCTACTGACGATCACCAAGGCGATCTTGCTCGGCGGTGTTCTTCAGTCTGTCGAAGAGAACGGGACACTCGACAAGTTAGTCGAGTCGGTCGCGACCAAGGACATAGACCCGCACTCTGCGGCGGAGCGCCTGATCGAAAGCGCCAACGGTTAGCCTCTACGAAGGAAGGGCGGTGCTAGCCGCCGGTTAGCTCCTTGCGTTGCACCCAGCGCACCCCGTCCGGGGTCACCACCAGCACGTCGATCGGTCCGCCTACGGACGGGAAGCGCGGCTCAAACCGCATCGTGTCGATCGTGGTCCGGATCAGATGCAGACTGTAGTCGACCGCATCCTGAACCGGCATAGCGTTGAACAGGGGAAGCTGCTTCGGGTCGATCAGACGGTTGGCGACCTGCGTGTCTCCGGCACGCGTAATCCCGTACTGTATTCGCCCGTCGTCGCTCGAGTTCACTCGCTTGGGTTCTTGTTCCCGTAGCGTGTGTCCAACCAGCACGTACGGGACGCTCGTTCGGTCCTCCTGCCGGTAGCCGGCGAGGTGGAATCCGACGCCCACCTTTGGAAAGTTCGATCCGAAATAGTCTAGGAACTTGTCGGCCGTCGTCAGTACGTCGTCGTCGGCGGTGAGTGCTTCTTCCTCGAAGCGATGGACGTGACTGTCGACCGGTTGGTTGTTGATGATCCCCGCATCGTACAGACTGATCCCGACGCCTACCTTACGGAGCTCCACAACCTTGTAAGCGTTATCCGAGAGTACGAGTTGGTGCTGGAGCTTGATTTTGTTGTTGTCCTCTTCGCGCTCTTCGCTACGAAGGACGGACATGCGCGAATCTGCGGCCATTACGATACCGCCCGGAGCGTAGACTGTGACCACGAGAGACATAAATCTAATCAGAATCCTAATACGAGCAGCGAGCCGTTGCCAACAACGATCGTCTTCTCGCCATATATAATGTTAACCAGTCTCCGCCTCAGACGGGGGCTGGTCTACTTGAATGGAAATACCATATACGAGCAGCGGTCTCGGCCTGTCGGCGCAACAGGAAACTAGCAGTAGTCTCGCCGACATTGGACATGAGGCCGCGATTGTCATTCTGGTACTTGGCGTCCTAACCTACGCTCTGGTCAACGCCGTCGAGATAGCCATCGCCAGCGTCAACCGCATCCGTATCCGCCACCTCGCCGAGGAAGGAAACAAGGCGGCGCTGGCGATCCAACGCCTGCTGGATCGACAAGAGCGGTTCTTCGCTTTCATCGTCTTTCTCCAGAACATATCGGTCGTGCTGGCCTCGACCATGGGCGGTGCGCTCGCTATTGATGCGATCGGCGGCGTCACGGGCGTGATCGTTGGTACCATCGTCCTGACCTTGGGCCTGGCGTTGTTCGGAGAGGTCACGCCAAAGGTGCTTGCTGCCCACACGGGCGAGCGGTTCCCCTTGCTCGTCGCCCGGCCGGTAGAGTTTCTGATGTTGCTTATGAAACCGCTCGTCATAGCACTTTCTGCGGCACCAAGCGCGCTTGCAAGAATTCTGTTCGGTGAGAGTGGCTCTGGAACGACGGTGACGGAGGCGGAGCTACGAATGCTGATCGACATCAGTGCCGAAGAGGGAACGGTAGAGGAAGTCGAAGCAGAGCTATTGGACCGTGTCTTTAGGTTCGGCGATCGGCGTGTGAACGAACTGATCGTTCCCAGAACCGAGATCGTCTGGCTGGAAAAGGGAATGACAGTGCGCGACTTCTACGAGACGTTTAGGACTGCCCCGCATACTCGGTTCCCGGTCTTCGAAGAAGATCAAGACCACGTTGTCGGTACAGTGAACATCAAGGACGTCTTGCGAGCGATCTCTGAGAATCAGCTCGAGGAAGATTCGCCTATCGACCTTGCGATGCGGCCGGCGTTGTTCGTGCCGGAAACCAAGTTTGTGGGTGTGTTGTTTGTCGAAATGCAACGCGCTGGACAGCAGATGGCCATCGTCGTCGACGAGTATGGCGGCACAGCCGGTCTTGTTACACTCGAGATGCTTATCGAAGAACTCGTCGGCGCCGTTGGAGACGAACTGACCAGCCACGAAGAGGAGTTCGTCGCCGTCGATGAGCGTACAGTTCAGATCGACGCGGGCATGGCGATACACGATGCAAACGAGGAGCTGGATCTGGACATTCCAGAAGGTGACTACGAGACGGTCGCTGGCTTCGTCCTCAGTCGGTTGGGTCACATACCTGAGTCGGGCGAGCAATTCACCTTCAACGGCCTCCGTATTGCAGTCACGAAGATGGAAGGTCGGAAGGTGGAAGAAGTAACCGTCACCAGGCTCTGATTCGTGAAATCGCAAAGACTTCGCCTCCGATACGAGCTGTCCGGAGCGGCCTCCACTTCCGGTCATCGAGACTTCCTGCGCGACTGGGAACGAGCCGCCGCCGAGGCGGGAATCGGGCTCTCGTACTCGCAGGGAAAGCGCCCGGTCGCTCAGATCTCGATCGCTGCGTTGCTTCCCCAGGGCGTGACATCGTCTTGTGATCTGATGGACGTGTTTGTGGAAGAGCGCCTTGACCCGCGGGTCGTGAAGGAGAAGCTTCAGCCTCACCTGCCTCCGGGCGTCACGTTGCTTGAGGTCGAAGAGGTCGGTCTGCACACGCGGTCGATTCAGTCGCAGCTGCGCTGGGCCGACTATGAAGTCGAGGTGTCAACTGATGGCGCCACCAAGGCGAGCCTTCAGGATGGGATAGACCGTCTGCTGGCGGCTAAGACGTGGCCAGCGGAGTATCGTCGCGAGGCGAAAGTGCGTCGGTATGATCTCCGGCCGCTTGTGCTCGATGTTCGCATAAAGGCTATGAGCGATGATTGCGTGTTACTCAGCATGAGCCTTCGAGCGGAGCAGGAGCGCACGGCTCGCGCTGATCAAGTCGTGCAGGCTCTGGATTTGCCGGAGCCCAAGCGAATACATAGAAAGGCGCTACATCTCCAGCGGACATCCGCGGTGGTGGTGGCATATCGGCGTGGCGATGGGCAGTGAGCAACTAGTTGGCGACTTCTCTGTACCTTGTTCGACACGGCGAGACTGACGCAAATCGCGATGGCTTGGCCTTGGGAAGGGCCGACGTGCCTCTGAACGAATGCGGTCTCGGGCAAGCCGAACGATTGCGCGAGGCCCTAAAAAATGAGCCCTTCGCTGCCATCTACTCGAGCCCACTTTCACGGACTCTAAAGACCGCTGAAGTAATCACGGTGACGCGGGGTCTCGATGTCACTGTCGAGAAGTCACTGGTCGAGATGGACGTTGGTGATCTGGACGGCCTTACCTTCGCGGAGGTGCGAGAGCGCTACCCGAGCCTGCTGGAGCGGTGGACCTCGCCTGACGGACCAAACGAACGGCTGCCGGGAGGGGAGCGCCTCTTGGACGTGCATGCCCGAGCGACGGAGTTTCTGAACCGCATTCGCGAGCTGCATCCAACCGACTCGGTATGTGCAGTGACGCACAACTTCGTGATTCTGACGATACTCGCCGATGTGCTTGTCGGCGGCATCGGGTCGTTCCGTCGCCTGCGTCACTCCGTCGCCGCCATCAGCGTGCTCGAGGTTGAGGGATCGAGGTGGCGGGTAGTTCGGATGAACGACACGTCACACCTGGACGACGGTCGCTAACCTTGCGGCTGGTTCGTGCGTTCAATGCTATTGCCACGTATAAATCGGTGTGATAGGATACCGGAAATTAAAGGATAAAGTGTCTAAGCGCTTACCTAAGATCTCGGCTGCTCGTATCGTACTCGCGGTCACCGCGCTAGTTGTGGCGTACTTCTTGGTCGGTGGCGCTTTCAACGCGATCCGCAGCCACCAGCTTCGCGAACAGGAGGGTCAGCTACGCTCTGAGATTGATGACCTTCAAGAGCGGTATCGACAACTCCAAGCTCTGCAGCAGTATCTTGACGCGGACGAGTACATCGAGGCCGTTGCCCGCGAGCAACTCGGCCTCGTCCGCAAAGGTGAGATTGGCATCGTCGCGATCCCTACCGAAGCGTCTCCGACCCCGAAGCCCGGCGAGGCTGATCCTGAGCTCTGGTGGGACGTGCTGATCCGCCGCTAGTATTTCGCGCTAAGATCGTATTGTCCGAATTCTTTTCATCTCATGAAGATGGCTGTATCTACGTCCGTCCCGCCTCGTCTGACCAGCACTCACTACACGCGGTCGTTCGAGAAGCTCGTCGCAGGTGTCATCAGGGACGACAATCTGATCGAACCCGGTGCGCGAGTGCTCTTAGCGGTGTCAGGCGGTCCTGATTCGACGGCTCTCCTCGTAGCACTGAGTGGACTGAGGAAAAACCTGGGCATCCAGCTGATCGCTGCTTATTTCGATCATCGTCTTCGCAGTCGCGAAGAGGTCGATGCTGACGCGGCATACGTGCGGAAACTGGCTCACCTAGTTGGAACTAAGGCCGAGTTCGGCTCCGGAGACGTACGGTCCCGCGCGCGCCGCAAGGGGGAGTCGATTGAAGAGGCGGCGCGGGCGATGCGCTATAACTTCCTCAGGCGTAAGGCCAACGCGATGGGCTGCTCGGTCGTTGCCGTCGCCCACAATCGAAACGATCAGGCAGAGACCGTCCTCATGCACATCATCCGGGGTACTGGTTTAGACGGCATCGCCGGCATGCTCACACGCGCAGATTGGCCCTTCGGGCGCGGGCCTGCCCTAATACGCCCACTCCTTGACGTTCCTCGCTCTGAGATCGAACGCTACTGTAGCGACCGAGGGCTGGAGCCGCGCCGCGATTCGACGAACGAGCTTCTCGTCGCCACGCGGAATCGAATCCGGCATGAGCTGATGCCCATCCTCCGGAAGTTCAACCCGCGGATCGAGAGTGCATTGTCTCGACTGGCGAGCAGCGTTGGACCCGATGTCGCGAGCCTTGACGCCATCGTAGCTGTGATGTTCAGACAGGATTCGTTCGCTATCGTGGAGACCCGCTCAGTTCGATTCGTGAAGAACGTGATTCGCGACCTGCCGTTGGCCTGCTCAGTTGGTCTCCTCAAGCGGGCCTTTGCGCATCTCACCGGATCGCCCGCGGGGCTGGAGTCAGTACACATCCAGTCGATCTTGAAGTCGCTGGGCGGGCGACGAGGAAGAACATCGTTGCCCGGCGGACTCATCGCCCAAACCTCAACAGAGTGGATCACGATCAGCGCTGACCAACCAACCCCGACCGCGGCACTTCCTACGAAGCGCCTTCGTGTGCCGGGGTCCACCCTAATATCAACCTGGCAGTTCGAGGTGGAAGAGCTCGATCGGATCCCGCATCACGTGGCGCGAAACCGGTTTGAGGTCTACGTCGACGCCGACTCGCTGAAGCGCCCATTGACAGTCCGATCCCGTAAGCCCGGTGATCGTATCCGACCGCTCGGCCTGGGCGGATCAAAGAAGGTGCAAGACATCCTCGTCGACGCGAAAGTCCCAAAGGAGGAACGGGCTGCTGTGCCTCTGCTCTGCGATCGCTCAGGCGTCTTTTGGGTCGTCGGTAATCGCCTCGATGAGCGCGCGGCGATTAAGAAGTCAACTCATCGAGCGCTGCGTGTGCGGGCCTCTCGCGTTTAGTCATATCTGAATTCACCTTGTGAGGGCCAATGCCTTTCGAGGCGGCCGAGCGATTGACAGAGATGCGTCGCAGGGTTAAAGTTAGTGCTTGGCAAGTTCGTTAATAACATCTACTTTCTGGAACCCGTTGTCGTTCGGCCGATGGGAAGGATGGCGGCTGGTTCTGGTTTTTGTTGTGTCTTGCCGAAGGACCTTAACAGCTGAATAGTGAATGGAAGTGCGAGGCTTCCGTAAGTAATTTGAACCAGGAAACTCTTTTAATGAGGGTTTGATCCTGGCTCAGGACGAACGCTGGCGGCGCGCCTTACGCATGCAAGTCGAACGCCCCTTCGGGGGAGTGGCAGACGGCTGAGTATCGCGTGGGTAACCTGTCCGGTGGCGGGGGACAACTTGCCGAAAGGCGAGCTAATACCGCGTAAGTTCCCCGGGTGAAATTCCCGGGGAAGAAAGCAGCAATGCGCCATCGGAGGGGCCCGCGTCCTATCAGGTTGTTGGTGAGGTAACGGCTCACCAAGCCGAAGACGGGTAGCTGGTCTGAGAGGACGACCAGCCAGAAGGGGACTGAGACACGGCCCCTACTCCTACGGGAGGCAGCAGCGAGGAATCTTGGGCAATGGGCGAAAGCCTGACCCAGCGACGCCGCGTGAGGGAAGAAGGCCCTCGGGTCGTAAACCTCTTTTGTCGGGGAAGAAGTTCTGACGGTACCCGACGAATAAGCCACGGCTAACTACGTGCCAGCAGCCGCGGTAATACGTAGGTGGCAAGCGTTGTCCGGATTTACTGGGCGTAAAGGGCCTGTAGGCGGTTCGCTAAGTCCGGTGTGAAATCTCCCGGCTCAACTGGGAGGGGTCATCGGATACTGGCGGACTAGAGGGGGGTAGAGGAAAGCGGAATTCCCGGTGTAGCGGTGAAATGCGTAGATATCGGGAGGAACACCAGTGGCGAAGGCGGCTTTCTGGGCCTACCCTGACGCTGAGGGGCGAAAGCGTGGGGAGCAAACCGGATTAGATACCCGGGTAGTCCACGCCCTAAACGGTGGATGCTAGGTGTGGGGGGTGTCGACCCCTTCCGTGCCGTAGCTAACGCTTTAAGCATCCCGCCTGGGGAGTACGGCCGCAAGGCTAAAACTCAAAGGAATTGACGGGGGCCCGCACAAGCGGCGGAGCGTGTGGTTTAATTCGATGCAACGCGAAGAACCTTACCAGGGCTTGACATGCTAGTTTTACTGATCTGAAAAGTGAGGGACCCTTCGGGGA
>JACZRQ010000041.1 GCA_022574655.1 Chloroflexota bacterium | reverse complement strand
CATGCCGCCGTTGTGGTCCCCGTGGTAGTGGGTGTTGAGGATGAACCGAAGCTGGCCACCTTCCAGATCGCGAAAAACGACAGCGGCAGCAGTACCGACGTCCCATCTTGGCGATTCCCATACTCGTTCGTCGCAACCGTCGACCATGACGCCGTTGACGTGTCCAGTACCGAAGTCGTAGATTCCGGGCCTGTATGCAATACCGTGCCGTCCGGCAAGACGTGCGTCCACGGGTACAGGGACATGAACTTCTCGGCTCCCGCCAGCACCTGCGACCCGGACACTGGGTCATACACCTCCAGGACAGGTGTCAGGTTTCCGTCCGCGTCGAGTCCCGACAAAATTAGTACCCGTCCGTCTGGCAGCGTCGTCGTCGTGGGATACCATCGCCCTATCTGTGTGTCCCCCGGGTCGGACCACGTCTCGCTAAACGGATCGAAATTGTAGAGGTCGGTCAGGCCGAACGGTCCGTCATCAAGCGGAGATGGCGCTGTCCCTCCGACCGTCAGCAAAGTACCGTCTGGGAGCGACGCGTGCCCCCCGCAGAAGATGTTCTTGTCGATGGGCACCTCGGTGAACGCGCTGGTGTCTGGGTCCCACGTCCACGCCTCGGAGCCGCCTGGCGAGAGAGGATATGAGTAGTGGAGGACTTTCCCCGTCGGTAACACCGCCGCGTGAATCCCCGCAACCGGCGTCTCGAACGGCTCCGACCATTCTCCTTGCGTCGCCGGATCCGGTACCTGCGCATCCGTCGTGCCGGTCCCGGATGCCATCGCTATCGCCAGCGGAACCAGCAGCGCTACGAGAACGACACGAACGCCGCGCACCGTCCTTCGGCCTGTTTTCCCCTCGAGATCTGTAAACGAAGCGATCGACGAGTTCCGCATCCGCGGTCTCCTCCCTTGGCCCCCTCGACGTGCCTTGTATCCTACACCCACCGTACCCAGTCCACCTGCCCCACTCATCCGGCGATGAACGGCACGGTCATCGTTTCTGAATACTAGCGGGTTCAGTCCGGCTGTCGGAGTTGGAAGTGGTGAAGACTTGGTCGGGGTGGACGGATTCGAACCGTCGGCCTCCTGGCCCCAAACCAGGCGCTCTAACCTGACTGAGCTACACCCCGAACCCTGATTTCAGAGTACGGGCGCTCCTTGAAGCGGTCAAGGAGCGCTTTCGCCTCCACCGGGAAACCTCCGACCCACCTCCGAGCGTAACTCCTACTAGCCGCCAGATCACCGCCCACTCCACACATCGACAACACCAAGGAGGTGGCAGTGGCCCCGCAATATCCAACCGTCGAGCCCCAACCCACGCCAAACTCAGACGACGAGGTCTGGCAGGCGTTCTTCCCCGAGTCTGAGTCGACGTCGCCCACAGCGGGCAGCCGTCATGACTGGAACACGGAAGAGCTCTTGTCGGAGATCGTTCGCAGGACGCACGGTGATATCCCGGCGCTGCGGGCGTTGCAGACGGATGTGCTGCAAGCGTTGTTGAACGCTATGGATCGCCAGAGCGCATAGACGGGAGCTGCCTACCTACGACGAGGTTTCCGGCAATAGTCGGATCAGCCACCAGAAGTGGTAAGATTAGTTGACAATAACCACGATTTACGTAGACTGGCGCTAGACCAGACACCCGACTGCATACCTGCAAGGAGATACGAATGTCTCAGCGATTCCCGGTTGTGTTTCTACTTGTGCTCGCTCTGGCGGCCGGCGTTTTACTATCGTCGGGCGCTGCAGCGGTCGGTACCGCAGAGATCGGCTTTGACCACGATGGCGCCGCCCTCGACATCAACGATGGCCTGGCCGTTACGCCCGCGGGTGGCAGCATCACCGTATCAGTGGTCACGGAGCTGCCGCCGGATGGGCTCGGCGCCTGGATGCTCGACATCTTCTACGACCCGGCAGTGTTCTCGATTGGACCTGGTGACTGTACGGCGTATGGCGGAACAGGTTTGGCACTATGCAATCCGGCGTTCGCGCCAAACGTGATCAGAGTCGTCGGGGCAGCGGCTGCCGGCAACTTCGGCACGTTCAACCTGGCGGACATGACGTTCCAGGCGATCGGTGCGCCGGGCGAGTGCAGTTCCCTCAACGTGGGGTCGGGGGGCGGGTTCTTATTCACAGATCCGACGTCACCGACGCCGGTCGACCTGGGTGTAGTGCTTTCAAACGGGAGACTCTGCATCCAGGGCACCAACGGCGAGGTGGGCATCGACCACGACCTCGCGCCGCCGGACATCAACCCCGGTCCCGTCAACCTGGCGGTAGGCGACGTGATTAAGTTGGGGCTGATCACCGATACGCCCTCGCCGAACCTGGGCGCCTGGAACATCGACGTCCACTACGATCCGTCGGTCCTACTGCCTCTGGGCTGCGACCCGCTGCCGCTCGGTGCTGGCGGCGCGTTGTCCGTGTGCAACGCGTTCTTCTCGGTTGTGGAGGTCAGATCGGTCGGCTCAGCCGGCGCCGGGATCACGGGAGTCATCAACCTGGCCAACTTCGAGTTCCAGGCCGTGGGGCCCGCCGGTTCGTGCAGCCCTCTCGAAATCGACATCGAGACGTTCGCGGACAACGCTTCTACGGAGTACAACCCGTTGATCACCGACGGCGAGGTCTGCGTCACGGCAGCCTCCGCGGACGTGACGGGGGATGGCACGATCAGCGGTGTGGACATCTCTGCGATCGTGAAAGCGAGGTTCGCGACATACGACCCGATGTTCGATCTCAACGGTGACGAGGTGGTCGACAAGGAAGACATGCTCATCGCGATCCAGCAGATGAAGGAGTTCCGCCAGAACGGTTTCGGAACGGAACCGCCTACTCCTGGGGATTGACCCGGGACGTGTAGGATCGCCTGCCCCGGAGGGAGCAGGTCTTGGCTATGAGAATGGTCGTCTGGCTACGACGAACCGGACATAACGATAGTCAGCACGAAGAAAGCGACGAATACTGCGAGCGGGGCAAGGATCAGTAGGTACTCGATCATTCCTCCGCCGGACTGGCTTCGAGCGACCGGGCGAAAACGGGGCGTCATTGGGCGTCACCTCCAATCACTCTCAGTATCGGGTGAGCCACTCGCCGAACTATCGCCGTGTGATTGTTGAGCCGGGGTTAAGCGTCTCTTCGGGCCGCGAGCGGATGGCGAGAGACGTTCACGGAGCCGTCGCCGGAGAACCTGGCGACGTTGATCGTCTCGGCGAGGTCCGGGGAACCGCAGTAGTGCGCTTGCACCTTACCGCCGCCAACGGTCGTCGCGCGCGGCCAGTGGCCCAGCGCCACGTAGTCGGCTTCCGTTGCGTCGAGTTCGGCGTCGTCGAATAGCCAGCCACGGTGGACGTCGTCCGGACCGGCGAAGTAGTGGCCGTGAGCGGCGACGATCTGCCATCGGGCGGCGCGAGGCTGTGGGTCGCTGAGCGGTGAAAGGTTCTCGTAGTCGAAATGCGCTTTGCCCCAGACCTGCAGATCGTGCTCCGCGAACGTGAACGACTCGCTATCGAGGCCGATGATGTGGACGCCCGGCACCTGCCCCAGCCCGCCGCGGCGGTAGACCGAGTCCGGCGTGATGCAGTCGTGGTTTCCGGGGAGGATCACGACTGTCATCGATGAGTCGTGGAACAATCTGGCGGTGCGGTCCAGGACGGACAACGGCAGGCGATTGTGGTCGAATACGTCGCCAGCAAGGATGAGCACCTCAGCAGACGCCTCTTTGGCGCTGGCCAGAACCCTGCAGAGCGGGTGGAACTCGTCGATCATGGTTCCGGCTCCGATGTGGAGGTCCGAGCTGTGAGCGACGATGAGATCGCGATCGGTCACGAAGCGAACGATATCATGCGCGGTCGCGCCAGGCATCGAAGAAGGCGCGCGTCGCAGCGAACGCGGTCCAGCGTTCGTGATCGGTCTTCGTCACGTAGGCGGCAAACATCTCGAGGAAGAGATCGAGGTCGGTGGCGTCGGACCAACCGCCCTTCTTTACGGCGTCAACCTCTCGCAGCTGGTCCGTCGCGATCGCATCCGTCCAGTCCCGCCAGAAGCCGTCGTCCTTCGGCGGCCTCGCCATGAAACCCGCGGCTTTGGCCACCAGTAGGCGGGCGTCCTGCTCCCACTCGATGCCGTCGTCCAGCAGCCGCGGCATCAGGCGCGCAGCCGGGCGCCCCTCAATCTCGCCGAAGCTGATGATCTGGCCGCTGGGATCGTCCGGACTGCGGGCCTCAACGATGAGCGGGAGGTTTCTGACGTCCAACGACTCGATGCGCTGACTGAGCAGCGAGAACACCCACCGGGGCAGGCTTCGCAAGGCCGTCTGCACCTGCGCTTGGAGCCGTTCGCGCTGCCGGGGCGAGAGACTGGTGTCGAGAACGTAGACGTTGAGTTGCGATTCGTCCAGCATGTTCAGCCGGAAGTGGAGGCGGTCTCGATGTGCGCGTCCGCTGACTCGCTGAGCGCCGCGCCGACGATGTCGTCCAGCCGCTCGACCTGCTGATCGCGCATGAAAGCTTTGACGCCCTCGAGGACGTCCAGGGTCGCGCTTGGGTTGGTGAACGTCGCAGTGCCAACCTGGACGGCGGATGCCCCCGCCATCAGGAACTCGACCGCGTCTTCACCCCTGACGATGCCGCCACAGCCGATTATCGGCACGTCGACAGCCGTTGCTACGTCGTAGACGAGCTTTAGCGCGATCGGCTTCAGGGCTGGCCCCGACAAGCCGCCGGACCCCCAGCCGAGCGCCGGTTTGCGTGTGACGGTATCGATTCGCATCGCCGGATACGTGTTGATGAGCGTCAGGCCGTCGGCGCCGGCATCGACGATGGCCCGTGCCATCGCGACGATGTCGTTAACGTTCGGCGTAAGTTTGACCAAAAGTGGGAGGTCAGTCTGACGACGGACGGCGTTGGTCAGTTCGGCGGCGGCGCGCGGATCGACTCCGAACTCGAGGCCGCTTTCGACGTTGGGGCAGCTGATGTTGACCTCGATCGCGCTGACGCCGTCGACGCCGTCGAGCCTGCGCGCCAGTGTGGCGTAGTCCTCAACGCTTTCACCGGCGATGTTCGCGATGACGGGGACCTTCCAGGTCGCCCAGATCGGCGCAACGTCTCTGATTATGGCGGTGACACCGATGTTCTGGAGGCCGATCGAGTTGATCATGCCGGCAGCGGTCTCAGCGATTCGGGGCTGCACGTTACCCCGGCGCGGTTTGAGTGTGATCGCCTTGCTGACCACGGCCCCCAGGCTCTGGATGTCGATGAGCTTGGAGTATTCGAGCCCGTTGCCGAAGGTGCCTGATGCGGGCATCACGGGATTGGTGAGAACGAGTTCGCGTTTACTGGATTGAATCAGCTCTACGGAGAGGTCCACGGCTTGCTTCAGTATACGGTACTAAAAATCGGGAAAAGTAGAGGCCCCGCCATTGGCGGGGCCTCAGGGATGCGGCAGGTTAAAGTCGTTAGTTCAGGCCGGCGCTCCCGGCTGGGGCAGAGATTTGCTCATCGTCGTCCGCCGTGGTCTTTCGAGAGGTTCGCGTGCCGCGCCAAGGTGTTTTGCCGCTGGCGGAGTCCTTCTCCCAGAGATAGTCGTCCGCGGAGTTTCGGAAGTCGCGCACTTCTCCGCACCGTCTGCATCGGCCCCTGCTGGTAGAACCAGCCGGCATCTCGATAGACCAGTAGTGCTGACAGGTAGGGCCTTGCTCAGACTCGTTATCGTGTTCTATTTCCTTAATCGCTGTCCTGGCCATCACGCCACCTCCCTGTTTCTGGGGCTGGTCCCCAACGAAGCGTCTCTAGAAGAGATACGTCCGGGTTCGCTGGGCTGATCATACCTCCGGGGGGTATATATGTCAAGGTTTGTGCCTTATTTACTTGGGAAACCGGTATCTCGATCACTTGCCTGTGTATAATTAGAAACGGTCTGACGGCTCAAAAGGTTCCCATGAAATCGACTAAAGAACAGATTCTCGCTCACCTCAAACGCTCCGGTGGCAGCGCCATCGATGAAATCGCCGATGAATTTGGTCTCGCACGGATGACCGTACGGCAGCACCTCACGGGTCTCGAGCGGGACGGCCTCGTACAGTCACGGGAGCAAAAGGGGAAGACCGGGCGCCCACACATGGTGTTCTCGTTGAGCGATAGCGGCGAGGAGATGTTCCCAAAGCGGTACGACCGGCTGGCGGATCTGCTACTCAAGGAGGCCTCCCGTCTAACCGCCGACGACATAGCTGGGCTAGACGAAGAAGGGAGAAAGCGCTTGCTCCTTCAGAACATGGTCGAGCGCGTGTATGTGGATCACGAGGCCAAGATCAGAGGCAAGTCCCTTTCCGAGCGTGTGGCGCTGGTGGCGGGAATTCTTCAAGAGGAGGGCGGCTTCGCCGACTGGACGGATACCGGGGACGCGTTTGAGATCGTCGATTACAACTGCGTGTATAGGAAGGTCGTGGAAGTGCATCCGGACGTCTGCGACTGGCACATTTCGCTGTTGGGACGTCTGTTGGGTGAGAAGGTGGAGTGTTCGCAGTTCATGAGCCAGGGCGCCGCATCATGTCGGTTCGTCGTTCGTGAAAGTGTAGAGTTAACACAGGTCGATAAGCGGCCAAGCAGGAAGGCAGATTAGATGACCGAAACGAATGGTAAGTTGAGCAAAGCCGATGTGCTTGCCGCCTTGAGCGAGATCCAGGACCCCGATCTTCACCGCGATATCGTCGCGCTCGGGTTCGTGCCTGAGGACGATATCAGCATCTCCGGCGGAAGCGTTTCCGTGAAGATCGTTCTGACGACGCCCGCTTGTCCGGTCCGAGAGGAAATGCAGAGCCAGGCGAAGGAGTTGATCCAAGCGTTGCCGGGAGTAGACAGCGTGGATGTGACGATGGACGCCGCCGTTCGGTCCACCGGCATTGGCCAGGGCCCGAAGGTGATCGAAGGCGTGCGCAACGTCATCGCGATTGCGTCCAACAAGGGCGGTGTCGGGAAGTCCACTGTGTCCGTCAACCTGGCGCTGGCGCTGCGAAAGTTTGGCGCACAAGTGGGGCTGATGGATGCCGATCTCACCGGTCCTAACATACCGACGATGCTCGGATTGGCGGCCGGCTTCCAGGCCGACACCGGCCTCGCCATCGTTGAGCGGTTCGGGTTAAGGGTGGCTTCGCTGGGGTTCGTCTTGAAGCGCGGGCTGCCCGTGGTCTGGCGCGGGCCGATGATCGGCACGGGGGTGCGTCAGCTCATTCACGATATGCCCTGGGGGGAGGGCGGCGAGCTTGATTATCTCATCGTGGACCTGCCTCCGGGAACGAGCGACGCATCGATGAGCGCGGCCCAGGAAGCGCCGATCGCCGGAGCTGTCATCGTCACAACGCCGAACGCGGTGTCTCTCGAGGACGCGATCAAGGCCGTGACGATGTTCGAGAAGTTGAGCGTCCCCGTATTCGGGCTTATCGAGAACATGAGCTACTTCGTCTGCGGCCACTGCAACGAGCGTACCGACATATTCGGTCACGGCGGCGTGCGGGAAGCGGCCGAGGAGTTGGGCGTCGACTACCTCGGCGAGATACCTCTCGTGACCGAAGTGCGTTCGGCGGCCGATGCGGGGGTTCCGATCGTAGAGTCCGCGCCGGAGTCGGAAGTGGCGGAGGCGTTTTCGGCGATCGCGCAGAAGATTGCCGCCAAGACCAGCGTCCAGCACTTCTTCGCCGAAGCCGCGACGGCGTCGTAGCACAAGCCTCGTACTAAACGGGAGCCCCGCAGATGCGGGGCTCTTTCACATTCTGTGAGACCACGTAACACAGACTTAACCTATAAGAAACATCCCTGAAATCAGCCGGTGGCGATAGACGCCTACTATCGATCCCAGGATGTCGTCACGCATAGTTCTTGGCAACGTGACCATCGACCGGGACAGCTTCAAGGTCTGGGTCGGGGATGAGCCTATCGAGCTTACTTTCGTTGAGTTCGAGCTGCTCTGCACGCTGGCTCGCAACGCGGGCAAGGTGATCCCCCGCTCACGGCTCCTCCTCGCTGTGTGGAAGGAGCGCTCGACAGGCGAGGATAGGAAGCTCACGGTCCATATATCACGTCTGCGCAAGAAACTGCGGGGCAGCAACCGCTGGCGCATCGAGACCGTCACGAAGCGCGGATACGCGCTGACGCCGGTCCCGGAATCCACCACAGGCCGAGGACTCGGCTCGGGCGGCGGTCGTCTCCGCGGCCGACGCCCGGCGAGATCTAACACCTTCTAGGAAAGGGAGGACGAAATGGTAAGACACCTGATATGGATGCGGCGGCCGCTCGCCGTGCTTGGAGGCGCGCTGCTTGCGCTGGGGCTCCTCTCCATGACCAGCGCGCAGGAGGCCGACCCGCTGGAGGAGGTCCTCGGCATCATCGACACCACCTGGCTTTTGACCTCCGCGTTCCTGGTCTTCTTCATGCAGGCTGGGTTCGCGATGCTCACGGCCGGGTTCGTGCGCAGCAAGAACGTAACAAACATCCTGATGAAGAACATGCTCGACGCGTCCGTGGGCGCCATCGCCTTCTTCGCCGTCGGCTACGGCATCGCCTACGGCGTAGCGGGCGAGAGCGCGCCCGGACACGGACTCTTCGGAGACGGCAACTTCTTCCTGGAGGGGGGGTTCGACGACTACGCCTTCTGGCTATTCCAGTTCGCCTTCGCCGCTACTGCGGCGACGATCGTGGCCGGGGCGTTGGCCGAGCGGACCAAATTCTCCGCCTACCTTGCGTACACGGTGTTCATAACGGGGTTAATCTACCCCGTGGTGGTGCACTGGGCCTGGGACGGCAGCGGCTGGATGACAGCGTTTCGTCCGGACACCTTCCTGGCCAACGGCTACATCGACTTCGCCGGCTCTGGTGTCGTGCACACCGTCGGCGGGATCGCCGGCCTGATGGGCGCGATCATCGTCGGCCCCCGTATCGGCAAGTTTGGCAAAAACGGCATCATCAACGCGATTCCCGGCCATAGTTCGAGCCTCGCCGTCCTCGGCATGTTCATCCTCTGGTTCGGCTGGTACGGCTTCAACCCAGGATCGACACTTGGCCTCTCCGGCGGCTTCGTGGAAGTCGCGGCGCGCGTCGCTGTGACAACAACGCTCGCTGCCGCAGCCGGCGCCGCGACTGCGGCCATCGCCTCCAAGCTGTGGACCGGCAACTACGACATGGGTTTCACCGTTAACGGCACCCTCGGCGGTCTCGTCGCCATCACCGCGCCAACCGCGACGGTCGAACCCTGGGCGGCCATCATCATCGGCTCGATCGGCGCCCTGGTCGTCATGGGTGGTGTCCGCTTGCTCGATCAACTGCGTATCGACGACCCCGTCGGCGCTGTTTCCGTTCACGGATTTGCTGGCATCTGGGGCGTGTTATCCGTCGGGCTGTTCAGTAGCAAGGACCTGCTGCTCAGCGCCTACGGCTCAGAAACGAACTACGGGCTGTTCCTCGGTGGCGGTTTCGAGCAGCTGGCGGCGCAGTTCGTCGGCGTCGGCGCCATCATCGGCTGGACGGTCGTCACGGCAGGTTTGCTCTTCCTGGCGATCAAATTCACCATCGGCTTGCGCGTTAGCGAAGCGGAAGAGATACAAGGTCTGGACATCGGAGAGCACGGTCAGCCGGCGTACCCGGACTTCGGTGCTACCCCGGTTAGTGGTATCTTTGCTGGTCTCGGCCGTCCCGAGCCGGTGAAGGCAGTTCCACCGAAACAATCAGGTCCCGATGAGGCCCCACCCGCGGCCTCGTCGTAGGCTGACGCAAAGGAGGAGATGAAGATATGAAGCGAATAGAAGCGATTATTCGACCAGAACGGCTGGAGACCGTGAGGGATGCCCTTGATGAGCTGGGCTACCCCGGTATGACGGTAGCCGAGGTGAAGGGCCATGGTGTTCAGAAAGGCGTCATCGAGCAATGGCGTGGCCAGCAATACCGGGTGTCCTTTCTGCCCAAAATATGGCTCATGCTCGTCGTCGACGATGAGCACGCGGAAAAGGTGATCGATTCGATCTGTGCCAACGCGGCTACCGGCGAAGTGGGTGACGGCAAGATATTCGTCTCCGCGGTCGAGGACGTCGTGCGCGTGCGCACTAAGGAACGAGGACTCGCCGCCATCTAGTAGGGGGCACGCACCCCGATGAGGCCCCTCTTCGGAGGGGCCTCATACGTCCCCCCGTGCGGCTACAGCCCCTGGAACACGCGCTTACCGTCCAGCCGCACGAGTTTGCCGAACGGCTGCGGGAAATGGCAGAAGGCGCTGATCAGCCCCTCCGCTTCCGCCTGATCGAACAGCTTACGCCGGTTCTCGATGACCGTCGGATGATCGAGGTCGAATGCCGTACACCACTCGATCTCCTCCACTTGCGACGGGTGGTGCGCCATGTCACCCATCAGAATGGCGCGTTCGCCCGACGACGACACCATCAGGCTGTGGTGACCGGGAGTATGCCCCGGAGACGGGATCAACGTCAGCTCCGAAGTGACGGCGTGCTCGCCTGAGTAGATGTCGAGCCGGCCCAGGTCCTTCAGGGGGATGACCTGGCTCATGTGTGGGTTGGCGGGAAGATTCGAGCCGAACAGGTCCCAGTCCTCCTGTGGTGCGAGGTACCGGGCGTTCGCGAAGTTCGGCTGACCGTCTGCGTTGACGTTCCAGCCGACGTGATCGACGTGAAGGTGCGTGTGGGTGACGATGTCTACGCTGTCGGCGGGAACTCCCGCCGCCGCGAGGTTATCGAGCAGCTTGCCTACGACGCCGCCCAGCATCGCCGTCGGGCCGGGGCCAAGTCCGGTGTCGCAGAGGATCGTCTTGCCTTCGGACCGCAGGACGTACGTGCCGGCGTGCGTGAGCATGGCGTCATCGCCGTAGGACTCCGGGTAGAGGTCCTTGTACTTCTCGATCTCCGCGTACTCGACGCTCGGGGAAAATATCTGCCACAGAAGCTGAAACGGCGTATCGACTACGGAGATGATCTCGACGTTTCCCACCTGGACCTTGTCTACGGACATGGCTCCTCCTCGCGTATAACGGCCTTCGGGTGCATGCAGTAACCACTTGTCGCTGCACAGCGTACAGCACTGCCTACCGGAGCCAGTGCCTCCGGGCGTACCAGCCGCCAGCGATGAGTGTGTCTATATTACGGGCAGTGTACCGCCGAGCGTGAATTGGCGTGCGCTTTGGCGGCAGCAGCCGCTCGACCGGTCGCCCGTGAGTTCCCGCACGCTGTCGGCGTCGTCGGAAGGGGTTGCCAGTCCGAGCGGAACTCGTTCAGGGGGCTATTCGTGACCTGTGTCTGGTCGGAGCCATTGGCGGCCATGACGTATATCTCCCTGTTGCCGCGGCTACTGAGAAAGGCGATCTTCGTACCGTCTGGCGACCAAGCAGGAAGAAGGTCGGGCGCGGGGTTGTTGGTCAGATTTGTCTGGCTGGACCCATCGGCAAACATCGCGTAAACCTCCAGATTAAGATCACGGAAGGTTTCAAACGCGATCATGCTGCCGTCCGGCGACCAAGACGGAGAGGCGTCGAATGACTCGTTGTTGGTGATGTTGGTCGGGTTGGAGCCGTCCGAATCCATTAAGTAGATTTCACGGTTGACAGGTCGCACGGACTCGAAAGCAATCTTAGTACCATCTGGCGACCATACTGGGCGTTCATCAATTCCCGGATTGTTCGTGAGGTTGATAGGGTTGGACCCGTCGGCGCCCATGACGTATATCTCCGTGTTGCCGTCGCGTACTGTTGTGAACGCGATCTTGGTTCCATCAGGTGACCACGTTGGGAAATAGTCTACCGTCGCGCTGTCCGTGAGCTTCATGCGATTGGACCCATCGGCGTTCATAACGTATACGTCAACGCCAGCAACGACGAAAGCGATCTTCGTACCATCGGCTGACCAAGATGGTTGATGCTCAGGGACGATGCTATTCGTCACGTTAACCAAGTTCGAGCCATCGGGCTCCATCACGTAGATGTCACCCGTAGAGTCATCAAAGGCGATCTTGCCGTTAGCGCCCGGAAAGGCCGCGTCCGCAGGCGAGTCAAGGGTTCCCACGACTAACAGCGCTGCCAACAGAGAAAGAACGACCACTGCGGCAGTTATCGGGACTATGCAAGTACGAAGCGTAGAAGCGGCGCGTCTGGCACCAGACATACCGCACCCCCCTTGTCCAATCATTATAGTCAACTCAGGGAGCACGTCAACGAAGCGAACCCGGCCGTGCCCTATCGCACGATTATCGATCCCTCCATCCACGGATGGATGCTGCAGAAGTACTCGAACGTCCCCGCTTCGCCGAACGTGACCTCACCCGCCTCGCCCTTCTCCAGCAGATCCGTGTTCCAGGAATGATCGCGATCGGTGGCGTCGTGGACGGCGCCGTCAACGTTGGTCCAGGTCACCGTGGTACCGGCGTCGATCGTGAGGTCGCTGGGTGAGTAGAGGAAGTTCACGATCGTGAGTTCGACCGTATCCTCATTGCTGACGAACGGCGTCTGATCGGGGTCGGATGCTGTGTCGCCGCCCGTGCTCAGGGCCAGCACGACGAAACCGATGAGGGCGATCGCGCCGGCCACGACGACGGCTGTCGCGATGACCACGGGAGTGCGGTTCGAGTTCGTGTCGGCCATGGCTTGTTACGTCCGTCACAATGCTATCACTGACGGTGTCGGAGCTGTCGGCTAGCGGAAAGCGTCCGTCAGTTCAAATCGTGGGCCGTCTTTGCAAACGAGCCGCACGCCCTTACGCGTGAACACGGCGCAACCGTAGCAAACGCCGGTGCCGCAGCCCATGTGCTCCTCCAGCAGCGCCTGGACCGGCTTGCGGCTGCGCATCTCCCTGATCACCTTCGCCATGGCCGCGAACATCGGCGTCGGGCCGCAGGCGAACACCTGATCGGCCCACGGCAGCCGCTCCTCTAAAAGGTCGGTGACGACGCCCTTGTGGCCCGCCGAGCCATCGTCGGTCGCGGCGATCGCTTCGACTTCCTTCGGCAACGTCGTCGACGGGAAGAGGTGATCGGCGGACCGCGCTCCCTGAAGGAGAGTCACGGACTGCGAAGCAGCGATCGCCTGGTCCGCCAATGAGATGACGGCGGCTACCCCGAGCCCGCCGGCGACGAGCAGTAGGTGCTGAGTCGACTTGTCGACCTCATATCCGCGTCCCAGCGGACCGAAGACGTCGATCTCGTCTCCAGAGCTGCGCTGCGCCAGCCACGCCGTCCCTCGCCCGCGTACGTCGTAGAGGATCGCGAACTGCCGCTCGCCGTTGCCGTCGCGAAAGCGGTGAAAGCTCATCGGCCGGGGCAGCAACGGATCTAGGCCGTCAGAGCAATGCAGCATGAAAAACCGGCCCGGCGACGCCCCTTTGGCAACGGTGGGGCAGGAGAGCCACATCACGTACGTGTTGGCGTAAAGTTCCTCTTGCGAAACGACGGTGGCGTGTTCAATCTTCATGCTTGCGGCGTCAAATACTCGCTCAACGGTTGGATCGTCAGGTCCAGCTCCCCGCGAACGAGTGCGTCGACAGCCGCCGACGCAGTGTCGATCGAGGTGAAGCAGGGGATGCGCTTCTCGGCGGCGGCGCGGCGGATGTCGAACCCGTCACGCAGCGTCTCGGTGACGCGGCCCTCCGGCGTGTTGATGACCACGTCCACCAGCCCATCCTGGATGATGTCCACGACGTTCGGGTGCCCCTGCTCGATGCGCTTCGGCACGCGCTCCACGGGTATGTCCAGCGCGCGCACCATCGCCGCGGTGCCTGCCGTCGCGTAGATGCGGTACCCGGCCTCGGCGAGGTCACGAATGAGAGTGGTCGCCTCCGGCTTCGTCTGGTCCGCCAGGCTGAGCAGGACGCTTCCCTCGCGCGGGAATCCCATATCGGCCGCCTGTATCGCTTTCGCCAGCGCCGCCTCGAACGTGTGGTCGACGCCCATCACCTCGCCCGTCGATTTCATCTCCGGGCCGAGGTACGTGTCGACGCCCGTGAGCTTCGACATCGAGAACACCGGCGCTTTCACGGCGACGAGGTCCTGCTCCGGCCAGAGGCCCGGCTCGTAGCCGAGGTCGCGCAACGACTTGCCGAGCATCATCTGCACCGCCAGCCGCACCATCGGCACGCCTGTCACCTTCGACAAAAACGGCACCGTTCGGCTCGCCCGCGGGTTCACCTCCAGCACGTAGACGGCGGACTCGCTGCCCTCGGAACGGGATTCCGGGCGCATGATGACGTACTGGACGTTGATGAGGCCTATGGCGCCGAGTGCCGGGCCGAGCCGTTGTGTGTAGTCGCTGATCGTCGCGATTTCTGCGTCGGTGAGTCCGATCGGCGGGTATACGGCCATCGAGTCGCCCGAGTGTACTCCGGCGCGTTCGATGTGGTGCATGATGCCGGGGATCAATGACTCCTTGCCGTCGCAGATCGCGTCCACCTCCGCCTCGATGCCCTCGAGGTACTTGTCGATCAGAACGGGCTTCCCCGCCGCGATCTCCGCCGCCGCCGTGACGTATTGGATTAGGTCGGTGGCGTTCTGCACGATCTCCATCGCCCGCCCGCCGAGCACGTAGCTCGGGCGCACCAGCACCGGGTAGCCGATCGCCTCCGCCGTCTGCAGCGCCTCCTCTACGGTCGACACCGCGCCTCCGGGCGGCTGCGGGATCCCGAGGTGCTGGAGGAGGTTCTCGAACCTCCCGCGGTCTTCCGCGAGGTCGATCGAATCGGCGCTCGATCCTAGGATCGAATGCGCCGCGTGCTCGATCGGCAACGCCAGGTTGACGGCCGTCTGTCCGCCGAACTGAACGATCGACTTCGGCGCGGAGCCGTTCTGCGACTCGTTGTCGAGAAGGTCGCGGATGCCTTCCTCATCGAGTGGCTCGAAGTAGAGGCGGTCGCTGGTGTCGAAGTCGGTGGAGACGGTCTCAGGGTTGGAGTTCGCCATGATCGCGGCGACGCCGGCCTCCTGCAGCGCCCACGCCGCGTGAACGGCGGAGTAGTCGAACTCGATCCCCTGGCCGATGCGGATCGGTCCGCTGCCGATTACGAGCGCGCTCTCCCCGCCTAATGCCGGGGCCTCATTCTCCTGTTGACCCGCCGCATTCGCCGACGCAGGGTATGTGCTGTAGAAGTATGGCGTCTCCGCGTCGAACTCCGCCGCGCAGGTATCGACCATCTTGTAGACGGGCGTCACGCCCCACTCGCGGCGCAGCTCGCGCACCTGTTCGGGCAGGCGGTCGGCGAGCGTGCCGATTACGGCGTCCGATAGGCCCTTGCGTTTCGCCTGACGCATGAGGTCGGGCGTCAACGTCTCGCTGAGGAGCCGCTGCTCCATCGCCACCATGCCGTTCATCTTGTCGATGAACCAGGGGTCGATGCCCGACAGCTTCGATAGCTCCTCAGTCGTAGCGCCCCGGCGGAGCGAGGCCATTACGGTCCAGAGGCGGTCGTCCGTCGGTATCGATACGTAGTCCCGCGGGTCGACGTCGCGCCAGGCGGCGTCCTCCCAGAGTACCGAGCGGCCGCCGATCTCCAGCGAGCGAATCGCCTTGCCGAGCGCCGCCTCGAACGTGCGGTCGATCGCCATCACCTCGCCGGTCGCCTTCATCTGCGTGCCGGTACGGCGCTCGCCCAGCGGGAACTTGTCGAACGGCCAGCGCGGGATCTTGATGACGATGTAGTCCAGCGCCGGCTCGAAGGCGGCGGTCGTCTTGCCGGTGACGCGGTTGGGGATCTCGTCTAGCGTCTTGCCGGTCGCGATTTTCGCGGCGACGCGTGCGATCGGGTAGCCAGTCGCCTTCGACGCGAGCGCCGAGCTGCGGGAGACGCGCGGGTTGACCTCGATCACGAAGTACGGCGGCCGGCCCTCGGGATCGACCGCCCAGTCGACGATCTCCTTGCGCGGGGCGAGCGCGAACTGGACGTTGCAGCCGCCCTCGATGCCAAGCTCGCGGATGATCTTCAGCGAGGCGGTGCGCAGCATCTGGTATTCGTTGTCCGAGAGCGTCTGGCTGGGCGCCACGACGATGCTGTCGCCGGTGTGGACGCCCATCGGGTCGATGTTCTCCATGTTGCAGATCGTCACGCAGTTGTCCGCGCCGTCGCGCATCACCTCGTACTCGATCTCCTTCCAGCCGAGGAGCGACTGCTCCAGCAGCACCTGGCGGATCGGCGACGCCGCCAGCCCGGAACGGACGATGTGCTCCAGCTCGTCCCGGGTGTGCGCGATGCCGCCGCCGGTGCCGCCGAGCGTGTACGCGGGCCGTATCACCAGCGGCAGACCGATCTTCTTGGCGACGTCACGCACTTGGTCGAGGTCCGTAACGATCTGGCTCTCCGGCGAGGGTTCGCCGATCTTGTCGAGCATCGCGCTGAACAGGTCGCGGTCCTCGGCGCGGCGGATCGTCTCGATCGGCGTGCCGAGCACGCGCACGTTGTACTTCTCGAGGACGCCGGCGTCGGCGAGCGCGACCGCGAGGTTGAGGCCCGTCTGCCCGCCGAGCGTCGGTAGCAGGCCGTCGGGCTGCTCGCGGGCGATGATGCGCTCGATGATCTCGACCGTCAGCGGCTCGATGTAGATCGTGTCGGCGATGCCCTCGTCGGTCATGATCGTGGCCGGGTTGGAGTTGACGAGCACGGTATGCACGCCCTCCTCCCGCAGCGAGCGGCAGGCCTGCGAGCCGGAGTAGTCGAACTCGGCCGCCTGCCCGATAACGATCGGCCCGGAGCCGATGATGAGGACTTTGGAGGGTTTTGTCGTCATGTCAGCTGATTAATGCGCGTGATACCAGACGTTAGGGCTTCGACAAGTTCGATGCAGGTTTCGGCGTCCGCTCTTGATGGGTTCGCGCGATGGATCAGGGCGCTGTTCAAGTCCCAGACGGCGTCGATAGTTCGACACATGGCTGTTCGATAGCGTTCGCTAACCGTGGAGAGTTCGCGGTTCACGAAGTACTTCAACTTGGTGGTCGCGTCATCGCCCTTTGGCTCGTCTGCATCCTCGGGTCGCATCCTCGCCTCATACACTTCGTTCGCAAGGTGAATCATGGCAGAGCGGAGGATGGTAGCTAGTCCGATCACGGCCTCTGGGTCATTGGCGGAGACCAGCTGCTCTCGTGCAGTCGCCAGACGACGCGCCGTCTCACCCGTCAATACTTGACTGGTAAATCCGAGCCGTTCGAATTCCTCCATCAAACTCGTGAGGAACTCGGCTAAGATCAGACCATCGTTATCGGGCTTCCACGCATTCGCAGCGTCTGACCCTCGATGCTCTGGTATTCGCATCCACACGACATCCCCGGGAGCGTCGGTGAATTGGAGAATTCCGATGGATCCGCCGAAATTCGAATCGATGGCATCCACGCGGACGGTGATTATCGGCTGGCCAGACCGATACTTCGAATGTTCTGCTCGCATACGAAAACCCTGCAGACGCAGATCATGAGCGTGGCTGATCACGGCCGCTTCAACCATCTCTCGCGTACCTCGGAGCTTACACTCGAACCCATTCGCGAACCGCTGATCGGCTAACTCGCGGAAGACCGGATTGATGTTCACAGCGGCAACTCGTACTCCGCCGCCTGCCCGATAACGATCGGCCCGGAGCCGATGATGAGGACTTTGGAGGGTTTAGTGGTCACAGAAGGGCGATCCGAATGGCAATTGTCGCGCTCACTACGTCAAGTTCTCAGCTTGGACCCATGCATACACGATCATCATCAGCCATCCCACTTGAACCGCTCGGGCCGTTACCTGTAGCACATCCCATCCCTTCATGGGGATCCCGAATGGGCTGAACTTGGGGAGCTCGTCGTAAGGACGGGGAAAGCGCTCTCGCTCTTCTCGAGACAGCCAAGTCCACTCATCGGTGCAACGTCTCTTGTCGGGAGACTTCGATAGAAGGTACATGTAGATGTTCTTCCTCATGCCTCGCAATCTCTCAATCGCTCGCATGCGAGTCGCGTGGTTGTAGGTGACCATCTCATGCCTACGCCAGTTGAACAGCCACAGCTCAATGATGAAGACGGCTCCGACAGCCAGGGTAGTCACGGCGATGGCCAGCTCACGAGAGAACTCAGCTTCCACCAGGAGTGCGAGTGCGGCGATCGAACCTCCAACGACGATAGCCGTTGATTGGAAGACGCTGGAACTCAGAGTGGAGACGTGGAGCTGAGCAGATTCGTACTCCTTGAGTAGATCTTGCGAACTAGGAACGCTTCGACGTCGAATTGAAAACATTTTACTCACTCCTCACAGCGGCAGCTCGTACTCCATGCCCTCGCCGACGACCTGCGCCAGCGTGGCGATCTCACTGAAGAAGCTGAGCGCCCCTTCGTTGTCGGGCGGCAGCGTGCCGCGCAGCTTCTTGTAACCGGACTCGCGCGCGAACTCGGTCGCCATCAGCGCCAGCTCGCGGCCCGTCCCCTTGCCGCGCGCGCCCGGCAGCAGCCAGACGCCCATCACCGCCGTTTCGGCGTCGTCGGCGTCGCGGGAGAGCACCGAGAAGCCGTCGATCCCCGCGTCCGTCTGGCAGACGAAGATGCGGGACGCCTCCCCGGCTACGATCAGCCCCAGCCCTTCGGCGGTCGGCTGCTGGAGAAAGCCGCTGGCAGCGCCCATGTCGTCCCAGAGCGTCTCGGCGACAACGGCGACGGCGGGGACATCATCCTCGGTGGCGGTGCGGAACGTTGGTTCAGGCATCGAGGGCTCCTCGCTTGTATGCCCGTGCTTCATCCGCCTCGAGCTCAACGGCCTCCCAGTCATCAGATGTGTCCTTAATGTTGTAAGTTCCGCGAGCGGCGAGAAGTCGTTCGATGGCGGCGCGCTTTAGGAAGCCTTCCATGGCACTGTTCACTGCCTTCCCTCTGATTGACTCGCCTGTCACTTCGACCACCTCATCTATCAGCTTCGGGTCCAGATTGATCGTTGTGCGCATCAGATCACCTCATCACGTAATGATGCGTTCCTCGTGCATCATCCCTTGAAGTCCTCGATCATGTCTAAAAACCGGTCGAAAACGTACACGTTGTCGAGCGGTCCCGGCGAGGCCTCCGAATGGTACTGGATCGAGATCACCGGCTCGCGGCGGTGGCGCAGCCCCTCGCAGGTGCCGTCGTTCAGATGCGTCTGCCAGACCTCGATCTCCTCGGAAAGACCGTCGGGATCGAGCGCGTAGCCGTGGTTTTGCGCCGTGATGTGCACGCGGCCCGTCTCGTGGTCCTTCACCGGGTGGTTGGCGCCCCGGTGGCCGAACTTCAGCTTGAACGTGCTCGCTCCGAAAGCGCGGCCGAGCACCTGGTGCCCGAGGCAGATTCCAAGTATCGGCGTCTTGCCGATCAGCGACTTCAGCGTGTCGACCTGGTGGTCGAGGAACACCGGGTCGCCCGGTCCGGGCGAGAACAGCACGCCGTCCGGTTGGCGGGACATGATCTCTTCCGCGGACGACTCGCTCGGCAACGTCGTGACGCGACAGCCGCGGCTGGCGAGCATGCGCATGATGTTGTACTTCACGCCGACGTCCACGATGATGACGTGATGCTGCTTCTGGTCAGGCTGAAGCCTGACCCCCTTTGCAACGTCTTTCAACTGGGGGGCGGGCTTCAGCCCGACTCCACCCCCGTGATCCCATTCGTACGGCTCTCTGGTGCTGACGTCGTGGACGAGATCGGTCTGGCCGTAGCGGGGAGCGGCCTTCAGGCGGACGAGCGCCTCGTCGCTGGCGCTCCCGAGGTCGGTCGAACCCGTCATCCGCTGTCAGGATCCGCCATCGATACGCTTTCTCAGCTCGTCCACCAGCAGGCGGTTGCCGCTCCTCTCGGCGACGGCCACAGATAGCTGCTGCCAGTAGTCGGCGCGCTCGGTGTGGCCGCCGGTGCGCAGGTGTTCGGACAGCTGCAGAAAAGGGTAGCAGTAGTTCGTGTCCAGGCGATGCACCACGGGCACCGTGGACGGGTGAAGCTCGCTGTACCAGTCGTGTCTCAGGTAATCCAGCCGGAAGCGCTGTTCCACATTCCTCTCGAGCAGGGCAAGATTGTCGAGCGGACGCGACGAGTACGCATAGGCGAGACCCGACATGTAGAGCCGCTCGCCCAGCTCCTGGCGACGGGACGGAGCGACACTCAGAGCCACCGACACGGGGAACCCGGCATCGGATACAGCCGCACACAGATGGGCCAGCAGACCGCCGTAGTCACCGGCGGGCGGCAGCCTGTCCTCGTCCAGCGAAATCCCCCTGCCTTCGAGTGCACGCACGAGGAAAGAGCGGTTGGCGTCGATCACCCAGAGATTGAGTATCAGGACATCCGTGCGGATGCCGCTCACCCTCTGAAGCAGCAGGGCCGGCATGGTGTCGTTGTCGCCGTTGGTGAACAGGACGGCGTTGTCCTCCGTGGACATCAGCAGATTGTAGTTGTAATCCAGCAGCCCCGGGGCGATGTCGCCCTGACGGTAGAGGGCCGTGAACAGCTCGCCGGCTTGCGTCTCACGTCCCTCCACGACGCTGACGAAGGCGAGCTCTTCGGTCGCCTCCGGGCATTTCGGACACAGGCGGTGAGCTTCTTCCAGCAGCGCGCGGCGTTGCCCGGGCTCGCTGTGCGGCGTGGCCCTGCTCCTGAGATACGCATACTCGTAGCTGTCGGGAACCGCCCGCTCCATGTCGCGCAGCAACGGCTCCAGCGGACCCAGCCCGAAGGTCTCGTCGAGGACTTCGTTGACAAGACGTTCGCGCTCGTTCAGGTTCAGCAGATCGGCGCGCTGGCGGCACATATCCTCGGCGACTCGCCGCACTTCGACGCGGAGCTGCTCTTCTCCCAAGGTGCCGATCGCCGAGAGGTCCATCCCACGAATGACCTGCTGGTGAAGCTCGTTTTTGAGCTGCAGGAACCACTCTTCGCCTTCTTGATTGTTAGGATCGTCGGCTTCTTGATTGTTAGGATCGTCGCTTCCTTGCTCTTCCATCGGAGGCTCCGAATTGCGTCGTGTAAACATCATAAGGGCTTCAGCCTTTCCTGCTCGATTTGTTTTCGAGACGTTGCTTTCTGAATTCTGATCTGGTTGCGACCAACAACGCGGGCCTCCTAATCGCGAGTCTTTCCGCTTAATACCCGCGAGCCCGAATCGACAGCTCCGTTTAAGCTCATTGCCAGCCCGGTCA
>JACZRQ010000139.1 GCA_022574655.1 Chloroflexota bacterium | reverse complement strand
GGTACTAGACCGTGGGCTGAGACGCGAGGCGAAGCGCCCCGGTGCCTTCAGCGATAAAGACATCGCATGGTCCATAAGATCGACGTGCCGACGCTTCTGATTTGGGGTGAACAGGACCCATACCTGGGCCTCGAACTCACAGCCGACCTGGAGCAGTGGGTTCCGAGTATCCGCGTGGAGCGCATCCCGGAATCGAGCCACTGGGTGCAGGTCGACGCTGCCGAGCGCGTGAACGAGCTCATGATCGGGTTCTTGCGAGGAAGCTAGTACCTTCGCTGGGGTCGCCTTGCTGCTAACGTTGGCCTGCGCCGGGAGCCGGAGCGGCGCTGCTTCTCGCCCAGGAAGCCGTACAGAGCGCGCTCCCACGCGGAAGCCGAATCGGTGTAGAATACCGATCTGTTCGGTGATGGTCGGTGCCTCCTTCTGTTCTCAGGTCATCGACCATATTCGCTTATCGTGTGACGAAGTCAAGTAGAGCGGGCAGTCTCATGAGAAGGGCCTTGCCCGTAGCAAGGAGGCAGCATGGGGCACAAGTTTCGGTTCGGGATCCAAATCTCTCGTGCAGACTCCGCCGCAGAGTGGGTGGCTAAGGCCAGGCAGATAGAAGACCTGGGCTACTCCACCTTGTTCATGCCGGATCACTTCAACGACCAGTTCGCGCCCGTGCCGGCACTAATGGCAGCCGCGGATGCGACTTCCACGCTGCGGCTGGGCACCATGGTGCTTGATAACGACTACAGGCACCCGCTGGTGCTCGCGAAGGAGATGGCGACCCTTGATGTCCTCTCCGGCGGTCGGCTTGAGCTGGGCCTTGGCGCAGGCTGGATGCGCACCGACTACGAGCAGTCCGGCATCCCGTACGACCGGCCCGGCGTCCGCATCCGGCGGTTTGAAGAGGGCTTGCAGATCATCAAAGGACTCTTCGCCGATGGCCCATTCTCCTACACCGGCGCGTTCTACAACATCACCAACCACGACGCCTTGCCGAAGCCGGTTCAGAAACCCCATCCGCCCATCCTGGTCGGTGGCGGCGGCCGTCGTGTCCTATCCATCGCCGCGCGAGAGGCAGACATCGTCGGCGTGAACTTCTCACTCGCCGAGGGTGAGGTGAACCCCGTGGTCGCCGCCACCGGAACAGCCGCAGCGACGCGCGAGAAGGTGGCCTGGATACGTGAAGCAGCTGGGGGCCGGTTGGACGACATCGAGTTCAACGTGACGGTCTTCGTGACCATTGTGACGGACGATCGTGAGGCGATGGCGGAGCGTGTCGCCGGTGGGTTTGGCTTTGGCCCCGACGAAGTGAAAGAAACGCCTCACGTTCTCATCGGAACCGCCGAACAAATCACGGAAGACCTAGAGCGACGCAGAGAAGAATTCGGGTTCTCGTATGTGGTCCTGTCCGGAGACGTTTTCGAAGCGATGGCGCCGGTCGTGAAGCGGCTCGCTGGGACGTAGGGCGCGCTATATTGCGCTAGTGACGGCGGAAGTCAAGCGGGCTTAGGCTGATTCTCCTTGGTGTTAAGCGCCGTCGGGGAGCCGGACGCGAGCCGGCACGACGGGGAGTCCGGGGACCTCCACCGGTTCGACGAATACCGATCCCTCTTTGTCACCGTCGGAGCCTTCCGAGCCGGTGACGATGTAGAGGTGGCGCAGTTCCGAGCCGCCGAAGCAGACGCTGGTGACCATGGCCTGAGGGACGGTGAGCGGGGCACGAGCGGTTCCGTCAGGTTCGAAGACGGCGACGATGCCTCCCCCGGCGACCGCCACCCAGACGCTGCCGTCCTCGGCGACGGCAAGGCCGTCCGGCCGGCCTCGGTCGGTCTTGGCGAACGGGCGTTTCTCGGAGAGGGTGCCGTCCGCTTCGACGTCGTAGACCCAGACCGTTTGCACGCCGGTGTCGGCGTGGTAGAGCCGCCGGCCGTCGGGCGAGAAGCCGAGGCCGTTGGTCAGCCAGATGTCGGTGGCCACGATGCGGCTTGAGCCGTCCAGGTCGATCAGGTGGAGGGCACCGGGGGCGGGTTCGCGGCCGTCGTCGAAGACGGGGCTGGCGCCGAGGGAGCCGGCGTAGATGCGGCCGGCGGCGTCCGTGGTGAGGTCGTTGTAGCCGACGTTGCCGGCGTCTGGGTCGCGGTCGAGGACGGTTTGGGTGGAGCCGCCGTCGAAAGGCTTGTAGGAGATGTTGCGGCCGCTAACGATGAGGCCGCCCGCTTCGTGGAGGGCGATGCCGCCGATGCCGCGGCGACGCTCGAAGATGGTGCGGACGTCTCCGGCTTCGTCGACAGCGTAAACGCCGCCGCCGAGGACGTCGCTGAAGAGCAGGCCATGGTCACCGCTGTAGACCGGCCCTTCGACGAGCCCGTAGCCGTGTGCGATCCGTTCCACGTGACTTCTCCTAACTCTGGGCGAGGCCATCCACCGGTCTTGGCGTACTGCTGCGCGGATCCGTTAGTCGCCCTCCCGCCACCTCACCTCATACACTCGCACCGGCTTGTCGAAGTTCTCAGCGCGACGCCGTATCCAAGAATGCCTTCACTCGCATCGTCCCACGCCGCGGTTCACGCACTCCCTCGATAGCAGGCCGAAGAACAATGAGTCTCCGAACACGCCGCGGCGGTTGCGGTAATCGCGCAGCGTGCCTTCGAGCTGAAAGCCGAGCCGGCGCATTAAGATGGCTGAGCGCTCGTTGCTCACGTTGACGGTTGCTTCGATCTTATTCAGCTTGAGGCGTGCAAAACCGTAACCAATGATCGTCGAAAGCGCGACCGTCATGACGCCGCGCCCCCAGTAGTCGGGTGATAGCTGGTAGCCGATCTCCCCACGGCTGTCGCGACTCCAGAAGACGTTGTATCCACAATCACCGATCATCTTCTGCCCGCCCGCTTCTCCCAGAGCCCACCGAATCTTGGTCTTACCGTGAAATCCGTCTGTGAACGTGTCGATGAGCTGTTCAACGTCGGCAAGCGACATGTCCGGTGTACTTGTGAACTCGCTGACCCGCGAATCCGTAAGATATCGATGCCAGTCTACGGCGTCCGCAGGCGTTATCTCGCGTAGCACGAACTGACCGGCGGACAATAACGGGAACTCGTCGGGTATCAGATCCAGCGCTTGCGTCACCGAGTCTCCAAGCCTTTCACTCCCGCCACCGCACCTCGTACACTCGCACCGGATCCTCGAACCCACGCAGCTCCGTGTCGCCGCAATCTGCAAAGAGGAACTCCTTACCCGCGACCAGTTCTCGGACGACCACAGGCACAAGAATCTGTCCGCCCTCTGCCTTCGCCGCAATCCGCGCCGCCATGTTCACCGCCGTCCCGTATAGGTCGCTGTGTCCGCCCGGATCGTCCTCTGCGATAGGCTCACCCGCGTTCAGGCCAATCCTCACCTTGATCGGTTCCTCCGCCGACTCGTTGCGCTCGGCGAAGACGCTCTGAATAGCGATGGCGCACTTCAACGCCTTGGTCGCCGAGCCGAACGACGCCATGAACCCGTCGCCCATCGTCTTCACCTCAGAGCCGCCGTGGGCCTTCAGCGCCTCCCGCACCATACGCTCATGCTCCCGCAACAGCTCCCGCGCCTTGGCGTCGCCGAGACGGTCGGTGAGCGCGGTGGAGCCCTCCACGTCCGTGAAGAGGATGGTGTGAGTGTCTTCAGTTGCCACTGCCGCGGCGGCTGGCTCAGCAGCACGGTCGTCACCAAGGAAATCGTCGATGGCCTGCGCAACCGCCTCGGTGCTCTCAAGATAAGGCACTCCTAGAGTCCCCTCCAGGAGAGCGAGATGGGCGTTGGGTATTCTCGAGGCGAGCCCTTTTGCCACTTCGAAGCTCACGTTGCCGTACCGGCGCACATGGAGGACGAGGGTCGGCCGTCTTATCTCCGAGAGGAGATCGCTCACATCAAAGTCTCGAAATGTGTCATAGGCCAGCTGAGCCAGCTCCGGCGTCGTGCCCTCGCGCCTCAGCGCCGCGAACCAGCGGGCCATCTCTCCGCTCGACCACCCCAGCGCTGCGTGCGCCACGGTCTCTGTGTATGTTTCCCAATCCTTGTCGATGAGCGTGCGCGCCGCCTGGATCTGTTTCGGTGGCGAGTAGTCAGAGCCCCGGGCATATGCGCACCAGAGAAGAAGGTGCGATACCCTCTCCGGGTGCCGGGCAGTGTACGCGATCGCCACTGGGCCTGCGTGGTGCGGCCCTAGTAGAGCGAACTTCTCTATGCCGAGACGGCCTACCACAGCTTCTAGGTCGATTATCAAAGTGTCGAGCGTATACTCGGCCACGTCGCGGTCTGACAGTCCAGATCCCCTGCCGTCGTAACGGATGAGCTGTCGCGTCCGGGCCAACCGTTCATACCAGGCGCGGCGCTCCGGTAGCTGCCACTCCATCTGGATATGGCTGATCGGGGGATGTGGCATGTACACAAGCGGCATCCCCTCCCCCAGCGTCCAGTAGGCGATGTTCACCCCATCGCTGGTCTTCGCATACTGAATCTTGGGCTCCATCAGTCGCCCTCCCTCCAACGCACCTCGTACACCCGCACCGGGTCCTCGAACCCCCGCAGCTCCGTATCCCCGCGGTCGGCGAAAAGGAACTCCTTACCCGCGACCAGCTCCCGTACGACGTTCGACGCCAGTATCTCGCCGCCGTCCGCCCTCGCCGCAATGCGCGCCGCCATGTTCACCGCTGTCCCGAAAAGGTCGCCCCG
>JACZRQ010000040.1 GCA_022574655.1 Chloroflexota bacterium | reverse complement strand
TGTCGGCGGCGGGCGCCCTCGAAGCCGAACGGCTTGGTGACGACCGCCACGGTTAGTGCTCCGGCGTCGCGAGCGACCTGCGCGACCATCGGCGCCGCCCCGGTTCCGGTGCCGCCGCCCATTCCGGCGGTGACGAACACCATCTCGGCGCCTCGTAGGGCGTCCTTCAGCTCGTCGCGCGACTCCTCGGCGGCTGCGCGCCCCTTCTCCGGGTCACCGCCGACGCCGAGACCCTGCGTGATGCGGTCTCCGATACGAATGCGAGTCTCCGCCTCGCAATGTGCCAGGGCCTGTGCGTCGGTGTTGACTCCAATGAACTGCACGCCCGGGATCTTCGCCTGGACCATGCGGTTGACGGCGTTACAGCCGCCACCGCCGACGCCGGCGACGATGATCGGGGGCAGTCCATCGATGTCCTGTATTGGTGTCACAGTCTCACTCCTCTCCCACAACTCCATCTGGGTTTCTACTTCGGTACTAGCGTTCTTAGCCATTTCCTCGCCGATTCGACCATGCCGGCCATCTCTAGCGTCGGTAGATGCAGGTCCGACTTGTGGCCGTTACTGTTGTGTCCGTTCTCCGCCATCGCCCAGCGCAGTAGCCCAACGCTGGTCCCGTAAGCGGGACTGTTCAATGAATCCGCGAGGCCCTGCACGCCCCGCGGAATGCCCACTCGCACGGGCATGCGAAGGACCATCTCCGAAAGCTCGGCGATCCCGTGTAATGCGGACGTCCCGCCGCAAAGAACGATCCCGGCCGCGATCATCTCGTCGAACCCAGCGCGCCGGACGTCGATGTAGATCATCTCGAGGATCTCTTCAACACGTGCTTGCAGGATCTCCGCGATCTTTCGCCGGGGGACCTCCTTGGTGCGCTGGCCGCCGAACGCTTGAACCTCGACCGTCTCATCGGCGTCCACACGGCTGGGCAACGCCGAGCCGTGCGCGATCTTCAACTCTTCGGCGCTAGAGAACGGCGCCTTGAGCCCCGCCACGAGATCGCGGGTGAGGTGCTGCCCGCCCACCGGCAGCACTGACGTGTGGAAGATCGAACCTTCGACGAAGACGGCGATGTCCGTCGTACCGCCCCCGATGTCGACAAGAACGACGCCTTGCTCGCGCTCCTCGTCTTCCAGCACGGCATCGGCCGCGGCCAGCGGTGAGAACACGAGGTTTTCGATCTGTACGCCCGTGCTCTCGATACACTGGCTGAGGTTCTGAATTGCGGTTACGCCACCGCTAACGATGTGAACGTCCACATCGAGCCGTTGACCGAACATTCCGATCGGGTCGCTGACGTGCTCCTGGCCATCGACGACGAAGAAGCGCGCTACTTCGTGCAGGATCTCCCGGTTCGCAGGAAGGTTCAGGTTCCGCGCGCCCTCCATGCCACGCTCGATCTCTACCTCCGTGATCGGGCGCTCCTGACCGGGAATGGTCGCGATCCCGCGATTGTTGAACGACTCCGTGTGGTTGCCGCCGATGCTGACGTGCGCGGAAAGGATGCGGCTACCGCTGGAGCGTTCGGCGCGCTCTACCGAGGCCGCGATGGCCGCAGACGCCTGTTGGATGTTGTCGACCATCCCCTTCTTCACACCCTGTGAAGGTGTGATGCCGACGCCGAGGATACGCAAGTCCTCGTCGGACGTGATCTCCGCGACGAGGGTACATACCTTGCTGCTGCCTACATCGATGGCTGCGAGGATGTTATCGCTCACGTCTCATCGCCTCCTGTCGCTAGTGGCTGGAGAGAAGGCCTGTCTCCGAACCGAAGGTCGAGCACCTGACCCGCCATACCCTCCGGCCCGAGCTGGCCTTCGAGCGCCTTCCACACGGCAAGCTTGTAGTTGAAGTTCTGGCTGTCGCCGATGACCACGCGATACCCCGCATCGGTATCGATTGAGAGACCGAGTTCGGCGGAGAACTCGATCGCCGTGACATCAGCGCTTACGGTCTTCGGGACTTCCTGCAGTAGTACCTGTGTCAGGAACACCGCGTCGCCGTCCACCCGGTCTCCGGGAGAGAGCTGGCTGACGGCATCGACAGCCTCTATCGTTAGCGCTCCCTCGCCGGGGAGAACGCCTGAGAGTACGAAGCCCTTGCTGTCGATCACGTGGAGATTGTCGCCGGACTTCCAGAAGCCCCAGGGTGAGCGTTCGGTGATGAGAATGCGGATCGTCTGTGGCCAGTCGCGTTCGACACTTACTCTCAGTACCATCGGCAACGCGCTGACGCTCTCTACAATCTCGCCGGTATCGACCCTCAGCATACTGTCGCTTTCGAGGTCGACGAGATCGAGAACATCCTGCACGGAGATCACGTTGGCGCCGGTGACCTCGACGTTCTGCACTCGGAGCAAGGGGGAGAAGTAGAGGCCGATCGACCCTGCGAAGAGCGAGACAACCGCGACAGCGAACAGCAGCCGGCCCCAGCGGAATCGGCGGAGGCGTTGCTCCTGCTGGTCGTTGAGCAGCACCTCGCCCTGCAGCGTGCGTTTCTTAGACCGCACGGCGCATCTCCTCGTGTCTCTCAAGACCGAGTTCGATCAGGCGGCTGATGAGGTCGCGATAAGAAAGACCGTCGTGCTCCCAGAGCTTCGGGTACATGCTCATCGGTGTAAACCCAGGGATCGTGTTCATCTCGTTCAAGTAGATTCGTTCGTCAGCCGTCAAAAAGAAGTCCACGCGGGCGAACCCGGCACAGTCGATCGATTTGTAGGCGTCGACCGCCATCGTGCGGATGCGGTCAGCGACGTCAGCCGGTATGTCCGCTGGTATCTGGAGGTTGGTGCCGGGGTCGTCGTACTTGGCTTGGTAGTCGTAGAACTCGTTGCGGTACGTTATCTCGCCGACGGATGACGCCTCGGGTTCGTCGTTGCCGAGTACAGCGACTTCGACCTCTCTGCCGGCGATGAACGTTTCCACGAGGACTTTGCGGTCGTACCGAAAGGCGTCTACGATCGACTCTTCGAGGTCCTCACGCGAGCGCGCCTTGGAAGTGCCGATGCTGGAGCCGCTGTTCGCCGGCTTGACGAAGCACGGGTAGCCGATCGTCGCCTCCGCGGCGCGGAGGATCGAGTCGCTGTCGCGCCGCCACTGCGAGAGCAGGAGCTGCACGTCGTCCGCGACCGGGAAGTCGTGGTGCCGGAAGAACGTCTTCTGTAGCGCCTTGTCCATCCCGAGAGCGCTGGCGGCGACGCCAGCGCCGACGTAGGGGACGCTGGCCAGTTCGAGTAGCCCCTGGAGAGTGCCGTCCTCGCCGTTAACGCCGTGGATTAGCGGGAACACGATGTCGAGGCGTCTGAGGCTGCCGAGCGCTTGAGTGCGATAGAGCAGTCCCTCACCCAGGGGCTCGTCCATGCCGCGCAAACGTTCCGATCGGATCTGGTCGAGCGCCTGTTCCGTCTGGGCGGGCGTCAACCACGTACCCTGTCGCGTGATCCCCATCGGCACGGGCTTGAAGCGGTCCCTGTCGATCGCGGCGAGCACACCCTGCGCCGACACGACCGATACTTCGTGCTCGGCGGAGCGCCCGCCGAAGAGGACTCCAACGCGTAGCTTCTTGGGTCGCGCCGCGATCATTCGAACTCCCCGATGAGCGCGACCTCGCGCTCCAGGTCGATGTCGAACTGCTCCTTGATTCGCGCCTCCGCCAACTCGATAAGTTGGACGATGTCGCGAGCCGTGGCATCACCGAGATTGAGGATGAAGTTGGTATGCAGCTCCGAGAATTGCGCGTTACCAATGCGGTGGCTTCGGAGTCCAACCTGATCGACGTACCACCATGAGGGATGATCCGGTGGGTTCTTGAAGACAGAGCCGCAGTTGCGGCCCGGCGGCTGCGATGCCTTTCGGTCCGCATCGAACTCCTCGATCCTCGCTCGTAGCTCGGAGGGGTCTGCCTCGTCCACGTGGAGGTCGGCGGAAAGGAGAACGATGTCTGCCAGCGCCCCTTCCGTGAACGCACTGCGGCGGTATTCGAGGTGCAGGTCATCGGTCGGCACTGTGGCGACGTTACCGTCAGCGTCGCCAGTCCGGACGCTCTTCAGGACGTCCTTGAGCGATCGGTCATACGCCCCGGCGTTGGAGACGACGGCGCCGCCGAGGCTGCCGGGGATACCGCAAGCCCACTCGATGCCGCCGTATCCCGCGGAGGCCATCCGCCGCGCGAGGGTGGCGAAGCTTACGCCGCTTGCTACTCGGACCTTGTAACCCGCGCCGTTTTGCGCCGGGCCCTCGACTTCGCTCGTTCGATTCTCGATCGTAACTCCTCGGATCCCGCCGTCTCCGACGAGAACGTTGGAACCAGAGCCGTAGATGAAGGTCGCTGCCTCGTGCGCGCGGGCCTTCGCGTATGCGAGACGTAGTTCATCCTCAGTCCTGGCGATGACGTACACGTCGGCCGGACCGCCGACCCCGAACGTCGCGTGACGTGATAGCGGCTCGTCCAGGCGGACTTCCGCGATGTCGCTTAGCGCTTCGATCAGTTCTTCGTTCATCGTGATAGCCGTTCGACCACCATCGAGCCGACCTTCTCGATGTCGCCGGCGCCGATCGTGAAGAATACGTCTCCGGGTTCGAGAGCCGTGGCCACGGCCTCCGCCGACTGCTCGAGGTTGCCGACATATCTGGCGGTAGGCGTCTCGATCTCATTCACCAGTTGCTCGGCGTCCATGCCGGCTGATGGCTCCTCCCTCGCTGCGTATGTATCCGTGACGAACAAAGCGTCACAGTCACGGAAGCAGGTTCGGAAGTCGTCGAGAAGATAGCTTGTGCGAGTGTAGGTGTGCGGCTGGAAGAGGCAGACGAGGCGTCTTCCAGAAAAGCGCTCCTTCGCTGCGGTCAGCGTGGCGCGAATCTCCGTGGGGTGGTGCGCGTAATCGTCCATCACGAGCACACCGCCGGCCTCACCGACCGGTTGGAATCGGCGCTGGACCCCATGAAATTCGGAGACAGCGTTCTTGATGGTTTCTTTGGGGATACCAAGGAGATCGCCGATGGCGATCGCGCCAATGATGTTGGTGACGTTATGAACGCCAGGCAATTTCGTATCTACTGCCCCCCAGACTTGTTGACGAAATCTTACCATAAAAGTTGATGTGCTTATACCCTTCAACGATATGTCTTCCGCAGTCCAATCGGCCTCGGGGTGGAGACCGTAGGAGACGACGTGGACGGGGTGGTTCACGTCGTCTCCTACGGTCCTTGGAAAGGGTGCCCGCGCATGAGGCGGACTCGCCTGCCGATCCGGCAGGCAGGCCTGCAGGGCAGGGGAGTCCCAGCAGGCTAGAATGAAGCCGTTGTCGTCAACTTGAGAGAGGAACTGACGGAAGGTGTTCTGCAGTTCCTCGAAAGAGCCGTAGAAGTCCAGGTGGTCCGGCTCGAGGTTCGTCACGAGCGCTATGTACGGGTGGTAGTTGAGGAACGCCGCGTCGTATTCATCCGCCTCCACAACGAAGTGCGGTCCGTCGCCCGGTTCGGCGCTGGTGTCGAGATCGATCATCTGACCGCCGGTCATGAACGTTGGCGATAGACCGGCACGCGTCAGCATGAACGATACGAGCGATGTCGTAGTCGTCTTGCCGTGCGTTCCGGCAATGGCGATAACCTTCTTGCCATCGGCCAGCAGCGCCACCATCTCGCCTCGCTTGATCGTCGGGATGCCTCTCTGTCGTGCCTCGGCAAGCTCCGGGTTCGTATCGCTGGCGGCGGAGGTGTAGACAACCAGTTCCGCGTCGTCGATGTTTCCGGCGGCATGCCCTTCGTGCACCGTGACGCCAAGCGTTTCGACGCTTGCGGTCACACGCGACATAACGAGATCAGAGCCGCTCACAGTGTGTCCGCGCGCCCGTAGGATTCGGGCGATACCGGACATGTGGATGCCACCAACGCCAACTAGATGCACGCGCCGCGGGATCGTGCCGGTAACGATATCGTTCATGAGCCGTCCTCTGACGCGAGGTCGAGCAGAATGCGGGCGATCCGCGCCGCCGCGTCCGGTCTGGCGAGCTGACGAGAGGACTCCCTCATTCCGCGAAGGCGGTCTTCGTCGTGCAGAAGCCCGCCAACGATCGGCAGCATCGTGTGCAGGTCGTCGTCGTCCATCACGATCGCGGCGCCCTTAATCTCCATGTAATGAGCGTTCGTGCGCTGATGGCCGCCCGCATATGGGTACGGCACAAGGACCGCTGGCAGCCCGGCCGCTGGCAGCTCGCCCATCACTGAGGCGCCCGAGCGGCAGACGGCAAGATCCGCCGCTGCCATCGCCCAGGGCGTGTCTTCGTGCATGTACGCGTAGAGGTGGTAGCGGTCCTTCAGTCCGTCTGATAACCCGTCCCGAATTTCGTTGAGCCAGGGTTCGTCGGCGTGGCCACAAAGATGGACGACTTCGCATAGTTCGAGGAGCCCCGAGATGTCGGCGGCAATTGCGCGATTTATGCTGTGCGCACCCTGAGACGCACCGGCGACGTAGAGCACCTTCTCTTCGGGGTCGAGCCCCAGGCGCTCGCGTCCGCCTGCGCGGTCCGCCGTCCAGAACTCCTTTCGCACCGGATAGCCGGTCACGACTGTCTTGCTCCCGGGAAGGCGTCGAAGGCTTTCGGCGGCCGTCACGGCCACGCGCTTCGCAAGTTTGGCGATCGCGCGCACCGCCCATCCGGGGTTGATGTCGGGAAGATAGACGGCGATCGGCACTTCTCTCGTCCGCGCCGCGAGCGATAGCGGGAAGCTCGCGTAGCCGCCGGTCGATAGCATCGCCGCCGGCCTGAATTCATCGATCAGCGATCGTCCTTGCCGTACGCCGAGCGCAATCTTAGCCGCGCTGGTGGCCATCTGCCACGGCATGCGACCTCGGATCGGCGCGGAGGCGATCGTGGATAGCGATATTCCCGCGCGAGCGACGATCTCGTCCTCGGCGCCGCCTTCTGAGCCGACGTAAAGGAGTTCGAGCTTCTCACCTTGGGGCAGCTCGCCATCGAGTGCCGCGGCGATGCTGAGCGCCGGATAGACGTGTCCGCCGGTGCCGCCGCCACTGAGTGCCAGCCTCACGCTGTTTGACTCCCGTCCTTCGATCTGCTGCGCCCGCTGCGCCAGTTCCGCGTCCGGGGCTTCGGAGGTGGCTTCGATTCTTTAGGGCGGGTCGCAGTGCTGGCGAAGCGCGAGACGCTGAGCAATATTCCGACGGCGGCCATGGTCGTGATTAGGGACGAGCCGCCGTAGCTGAGAAACGGCAGAGGCACTCCCGTGAGCGGGATCGTGCGAGTGATGCCGCCGATGTTGATGAGCGCCTGACACGAGATCCAGGCGATGATTCCAATTCCCAGCAGCATGCCGAACTGATCGGCTGTCTTCAGCGTGACGCGTAGAGCCCGGTAGAGGAAGAAGGCGAATAGGCCGAGGATGAACATGAGGCCGATGAACCCCAACTCTTCGCCCAGGATCGCGAAGACGCCGTCCGTGTGCGCCCCCGGCACGTAGAAGAACTTCTGCCGGCTCTCGCTCCAACCCAGTCCGAGCGGTCCACCGCTGCCGAGCGCGATGAGGAGCTGGATGACGTGGAAGCCAGCGCCCTGTGGATCGGAGGCTGGATCGACGAAGCTCATGAGCCGTTCGATCTGGTAATCGCGCTGCGATATGACGAAGTAGGAGATACTCGCCCCTACGCTCAGGAGGAGGCCGAGGTGAGTGAGCGGCGCTCCAGCGACGAAAAACAGTGTGCTGGCAGTGATGACGATGATGATGGTCGTACCCATGTCGGGCTCGGCAACGATGAGTCCACCGACGACGCTCAGCATTAGCACAAACGGGACAAAGCCCAGAGAAAACCGGCTGATCTGGTGGCCGCGGCTGGCCAGCCAGGCCGAGACGTAAACGATGATCGCCAGCTTGGCGAATTCGCTTGGCTGAATCGAAATGGGTCCCGCCTCGAGCCATCGTGCTGCACCGTTACGGTCGCTGCCTATGCCCGGGATCAATACCGCCACCAGGCCCATCAGCGCCAGAGCCATCATTGGCATGCTGAGCAGCCGGAGCTGCCGGTAGTCCATTCGCATGAAGAACACCATGGCTGCGACACCGATCAGTGCGAAGATCGCCTGCCGGGCGACGTAGTGGTTCGTGTCACCGAACTCGTGGTATCCAACCGCAAAACTGGTGCTGTACACCGCCAGCATCCCGGCGATGAGTAGCATGGCGGTCGCCACCAGCAACAGATAGTCGACGTTGCCGGCGCGCAGCGATCCCGCCTGCTTCGTCTCGACGCCGAAGCTTATCGCAGCGATGACGCCACTTCCTTGATCCTCGCTTGGACGAGCGTACGGAAATGATCGCCGCGCTGCTCGAAGCTGTCGTACGCGTCGTAACTGGTGCCGGAAGGCGACAACAACACGACGTCGCCAGCCTGTGCAGTGGCCGCAGCCCGGTCCACTGCCTCGGGCAACGCGTCGAATCGTGTGACGCTGAGCTTGGCGCCGCTTACGGAACGGAAGCCCTTTTCGAGTTTAGCCGCGGTCTCGCCGAACAGGATGACCTCACGGCATCGTTCTGCCGCCTCAGCGACGAGTTCGTCGATCGGTAGATTCTTGTCGCGGCCGCCCAGCAGGAGCACGATCGGCTCTTCGAACGATCGTATGCCGGCTACCGTGCGCTCCGGCGTGGTCGCGATGCTGTCGTTGTAGTAGTCGACGCCATCGATGTCGGCGATGTGCTCGAGCCTGTGCGGAGCGCCGGCGAACGTCTCGGCGGCGCAGGCTATGGCTTCCGGCGAGACGCCGCACGCCGTGGCAATAGCCGCGGCTGCCACCGCATTGGCGGCGTTGTGGCGTCCGCGAAGCCGCAGTGCATCAAGCGCGAACAGCGGCTGCTCATGGGCGCCAAGCTGGAGCGTAGCCCAGCCGTCGCGGACGAAAGTGCCGTCGCCCGGGACGGAATCTCCAAGCGACGTCCAGAGCAGTCGGCCGCGCACCAACTCCTCAAGCGCGCGGCACTCCGGATCGTCAAGATTGAGGATTGCGATGTCCCGCGGTTCCTGGAACCGAATTGCGTTCCCCTTGAGTTGGCGGTAGTCGTCCCAGGAGAAGCGGTCGAGGTGGTTCGGGGTGATGTTCAGGATCGCTGCTACGTGAGCGCTCCGTTCAACGAGTTGCAGTTGCGTGTGGCTCAACTCGAGTACGGTCCACGTGTATGGCCGGACGGCCGACAGGTCGTCCAGCAGCCCGACACCGATGTTCCCACCGACGAACACCGGTCTCTCGTCTGCGCGGAACATCTCGCCGACCAGCGCCGTCGTCGTCGTTTTGCCGGAGGACCCCGTTATTCCGGCGATCGGCCCAGTGCACAGCTCGAGGAACAGACTGACCATTGACGCGAACGGCACGCCGCGTTCGCGCGCTTCCTTGAGCGGAGGCAGATCCAGAGGCACGCCTTGCGATACGAAGAGAGCGTCGGCCTCCGTGATCGCCGTCGCGTCGTTCTGTCCGAGCGAGAGGTGGACGCCGAGCCGCTCCATGTCGCTCACGCGTGACCCCAGCTTGTCCGGCGTCTTCGCGTCGGACACCGTGACGTCGGCGCCGTGGCGGCTGAGGTAGCTCGCCAGGTCGACGCCTTCGACGCCGAGGCCGACGACCGTGACCCGCTTATCAGCGAAATCCAAATCCCCAAGTTGCCTTATGCTCATACTCATAGTTAGACCTCCAGCGCCAGAATGATGCCGACAGCCGCGCCGAGCGCGCCCACGATCCAGAATCGTTGGACGACCTGGACCTCGTTCCAGCCAATCTCCTCGAAATGATGGTGTAGCGGTGCCATACGCAGGATTCGCTTGCCGTCAGTCACCCGGAAGTACGCAATCTGGACTGCGTCCGAGAGACCTTCGAGGACGAAGATGACTCCGATGACCGGCAAGATGAGCCATTGGCCGGTCATGAAGGCGACGACTGCCAACCCCCCGCCCAGTGCAAGCGCACCGGTGTCTCCCATGAATACCTGTGCCGGATGGGAGTTATGCCAGAGGAACCCGAGCACGGCGCCGGCGATCGTGAAACACAAGGCGCCCAGAAAATCCTGCTCCTGAAATAGGGCGATAAATCCGTACGCTGCGAAGGCGATCGCCACCGTTCCCGCAGTCAGTCCGTCCAGCCCGTCCGTAACAGCGACACCTCCCGCCGTCAGAACGATAACGCCCACTGCGATCGGGATGTAGAGCGCGCCGACGTCATGGCTGCCCTCATACGGAATGTTGATCGAGCTAAGTTCGAGGCCTTCGTACAGGCCGAATGCGGCGGCGACGCCCACTCCGATGAAGGCAACCAGTTTCACGCGCCTGTTGAGCGCCCACTGTCCGCGACCCTCGATCGATCCGAGGTCATCGACGAATCCAAGTACCGCCAGCGAACCGATCACTGCCAGCGGTAGCCCAATGGAGTAGCGTCCGAAGAAGTTAGCGATGATCGTGAAGACAACTATTCCCGCGACCAAGAAAAGACCGCCCATCGTTGGCGTTCCGGCTTTGGTCTGATGGCTCTCGGGACCCCACTCGCTGATCTGCTTGCCTATCTTGAGTCGGCGCAGGAGTCTCACCGAGGGATAGCCGGCCAACGCGGTCGCAACCAGAGTCATCGCCCCAAGGCTCAATGCGTAGATCATTGCGTCACCAGCGCCTTTACCAGCTTCTCCAGGCCAAGCGCCCGTGACGCCTTGATCAGCGCGTAGTCACCGTCACGCAGCTCCGCGCGTAGCTCCTTTGCCGCGTCGTCGTCGGATTCGAGTATGCGTACGTCCGTGTGGCCGGCCTCACGAGCCGCGGCGCTTGTGATCGAAGCATTCTCACCGATCACAAATAGCACGTCGCAGCACTCAGCCGCGTGACTGCCGACCGCGCGATGACCCTCTTCTTCGGCCGCGCCAAGTTCGCGCATGTCTCCGAGGACGGCAATACGTCGGCCGTCCAGTTCACTGAGAAGGTCAAGCGCCGCCAGCATTGCTGCCGGACTCGCGTTGTAGCTGTCGTCGATGATCGTCGAGCCGTTTGGCCCGGGTGTAACGTTCAGTCGTTGCTCAAGCTTAACGTCTGCAAGAGCATCGGCGATCTCCCGGAGGGACATACCTTCATTCAGCGCCACCGCCGTTGCCGCCAGCGCTGGGTACACGTGGTGCTTCCCCGGCAGCGGACAGGACACGGCCACGGATTCACCGTTGGCTTCGATGCGGAACGAGATACCGTCGAGACCGTGGCTCTGGACATCCCGCCCGCGCACAGTACACTGCTCCGATTTCCCAAACAGTACGGTGCGGGCGCGCGTTCGCTGCGCCAGCGCCGCCGTCCGTGCGTCGTCGCCGTTTAGTACCGCCAGTCCGTCGCTGGGAAGAGCCTCGACCAGTTCGGCCTTCGCCTCCACGATGCCGCCCATCCAGCCGACGCGTTCGAGGTGGACAGGACCGATGTTCGTAACGATGCCGACGTGTGGAGCCGTCATCTCCGCAAGGAGCGCAACCTCGCCACGGCCGTACATCGCCATTTCGAGGACCGCGCGCTCGTGATCGGAAGTCAGCCGCAAGAGCGTGAGGGCGATACCGATATCCGTGTTGTAGTTGGATTCGCTCTTGAGCACCCGGTAGTTTCGGCCCAATACTGAAGCCACGATCTCTTTGCAGGTGGTTTTACCAACGCTTCCGGTCACGCCGATCACGCGCACGTCGTGGCGACGACGCTGCTGCGCCGCTATCCGGTGTAGGGCGGTGAGCGAATCGCTCGTATGGAAGACCGATACACCAGACGGTTCGATCGGCCTGTCAGCGACTACGCCTGCGGCCCCGTGAGCGACGGCATCGTCAACGAAGTCGTGACCGTCCTGACTCTCGCCGTGAAGAGCGAAGAAGAGGTCTCCCGGCTGCACTGAGCGGGAGTCGATAGCCGCGCCCGTGAACGTGGCGGACGCGTCGCAGTGGCTGGCGACGAGGATCGGCCCCGTCCCTTCCCAGACCTCTCGCACCGACAGCATCCTCCCCATACTAGACCAGTTATTCCGTCACAGAGACCAGCGCTTCAGGCCCCGGCGGGATCTTCAGATAAGCCAGCGATTCTTGCACGATGACTCCGAACGCGGGAGCGGCAACCACGGTGCCCCATGGCACCCCCTGTGGCTCATCGATCTTTATGAGGATGGCCAGCTCCGGATCATCCAGCGGCGCGATGCCGACGAAAGACGAGATGTACGCCCCTTCCTTGTAGCTGCCGTTGCCGTCTGCAATGTTCGCCGTACCGGTCTTTCCTCCGACCTCATAGCCCTGCACGTCCAGCAGGTAGCTCGGTATCCCGCTTACGACAACGCCCATCATTTCTCGGAGGGTTCGGGCGGTCTCGACTGAGATTGGACGGCCCGCCGGCTCCGGGGCGTACTCGATGTTCGTCGCCCCGGCGATTTCTCGCACGATCATTGGCTTCATCGCCTGTCCGTCGTTCGCAATCGCCGCCACCGCCATGGCCAGCTGCAATGGAGTTGTGCTCAAGCCCTGGCCGAAGGCGTTCGTCGCCATGTCAACCTGCCGCCAGCCGGGATCGTTTTCGGGTGTGCGAACGAGACCTGACGCCTCGCCCGAAAGTCCGATGTTGGAAGGCTGGCCGAAGCCGAACGCTTGGACGTACTGGTAGAAACGGTCTGGGCCGAGGAGACTGGAGAGCCAGGCTGCCCCAGTGTTGAGACTCTTGGCGAGAATCTGGGTAACAGTCTGCGAGCCGTTTACCGAGCGGTCCCAGTTGAAGATGCTCCAGCCGTCAACGTGGACCACGCCGAAGTCCTCCCACCACATCTCCGGATAAACTTCGTTCGCGTCCAGCGCGGCCGCCATCGTAATCAGTTTGAAGGTGGAGCCGGGTTCGTATGAGTCCGTGATCGCTCGGTTGCGGAGAAGCGCTAGCGCATCGTCGTCGCTGAGGTCTGGCCGGGTCAGGCTCGCCGCAGGCCGGCTCACCATGGCCAGTATCTCCCCGGTCTCCGGCCGCACGACGATGATCGTGCCGCCGGTCGCCTCATGCTCCTTTATCGCCTTATCCAACTCCCGTTCAGCGACTCGTTGGATGTAACGATCGATCGTCAGGACGACGCTTGATCCGGGAAGTGCGGGGACCGTGCTTTGCTTACCGTGAGCCAGCGGGTTGCCGAGCGCGTCGACCTCAGTAGTTATAGTGCCCCGCGCCCCGCCGAGTACTAAGTCGAAGTCGTTTTCGATGCCGGTGAGACCGTTGTTGTCCCGCCCGGTGATGCCAATTAACTGAGCGGCGATGTTGCCTTCCGGGTAGACGCGGTGGCTGGAGCGGACCAGCCGCACTCCCCTGAGGTTGAGCGCTTTGACGTACTCCGACTGCTCATAGTCCAGACCCCGGACGACCGGCACTTCGAAGACATCGGTGTCTGAAACTGTATCGGTCAGGCTTCGCCAGTATTTTCCGCTAATCTTGGCGATCTCTTTAGCCGCTTCTTCCGCCCGCGCGGGATCTTCCCATGCGCCGATCTCGACTACGACATCGAACGTGTCCTCGCTCGCGGCCAAGGGGTAGCCGTTGCGGTCCAGAATCGCGCCGCGGCGATCCTGTAGCGTCTCCTGGCTGAGGTGTGTCCGGCGCGCCGCTTCAGCATACTGATCGTGGTCGATGATCTGAAGTTGTACCAGACGGGCGATGACCACTAGCAGGCCGATCGTGATCGTGCCGATGACGGCCCAGACTCTCCATGTAGCGTTACGCTTTGCCATCGTTTAGTCCCATGGCAGTGGTAACCAGCCGATCAGGTCTTCCCAGATGGAGGAGCTGACGTCCGTCTCGATTGAGGAATCCCGTGGTAGGTAGCGGCTCGGTATGCGGCGTGCTTCTGGCGGTGGAGAGTCGACAAGGATGTAGACGACCTCTTCCGGTCGGATCATCTTGAACCGCCTTCTGGCCTCCCGTTCAATGGTATCGAGGGAGCCCATGCCGGCGACGTCAAGCTCCAGTTCCTGAAGCTGCGTCTGCCAGCCGGCCTTGTTTTCTTCGAGCTGTCGTATTGTTCCGGCGGTCGACGTCGACGCGCTGGACTGAACCAGCGGAAGAAGAGCGGCGATGCCCACGACCATGGCGGCGACGATCAGCACGACCGGGAGATTCTCCGGCCGTAACAGACCGTGAAGCTGCGATCCTGAGTCGGCCTCTGGGGCGGTAGCCATTCTGCTAATCAACCTCCACTGGCAAGCGCTCCGCCGCTCTTAAGCGAGCGCTACGGCTCCGCGGATTGGTGCTCACCTCTGCGTCGCCCGGTTTCACCGGTCTCTTCGTCAGGACCTTCAGAGTCGCCTTGTGGTCGCACGAACAGACGGGGATCTCCGGTGGGCAGATACAGTCGCGGGATTCACGTTGCATGAACTGCTTTACTATTCGGTCCTCTAGTGAGTGGAAAGAGATGACGACCATCCGACCGCCGCTGCCCAAGACGTCTCGTGCTTGATCGAGAGCCTCGGCGATCGCGGTCAGCTCGTCGTTCACGGCGATTCGCAGCGCCTGAAACGTCCGAGTCGCCGGGTGGATACGCTTCCTTCCGCCGGGGATCGCCTTGGCGACGATTCTGGCAAGCTCCGTCGTGGTCGAGATCGGACGGGCGGCGACGATCCGGCGCGCAATGCGTCGGCTCGCCCGTTCTTCCCCGTACTGCCAGATGACGTTCGACAGGTCGGTGTCTGAGTACTCATTGACGATTTCAGCCGCTGTCAGCGCTTGGTCGGGGCCGAACCGCATGTCGAGCGGCGCTTCGGTCTGGAAACTGAACCCGCGGTCGGCGCTGCCGAGCTGAAGCGACGAAACGCCTAGATCGAACAGAACGCCGTGCACGGGCTCGAACTCGTAGCGGTTGCAGACATCTCGGAGGTCCCGGAAGTTCCCGTTGACGAGACGAATAGATCCTGCAAAGTCTGAAAGGGCCTCAGATGCAAGTTCGATGGCAGCGGGATCCGCGTCAAGCCCGAGCAGGACGCCTCCGGGCGCCGAAGCATCGAGAATCGCGCGGGAATGCCCGCCTGGGCCAATGGTGCAGTCGACGTAACGTCTGCCGGGCTGGACCGCCAGGAAGCTGATAACTTCCTCGGTCAGAACGGGAGTGTGAGATGGAATTGCATTGGGGGACAAGACTGCAACCACCTGTCCCTAAACCTCAGACACCTGTTCTGTGGGGAAATCCTCTGACTGCTCCTGCGCGGCCTGTAGCTCGGAGTCCCACTTATCTGGGTCCCATATCTCCAGGCACTCTCGGCACCCGGCGATAACTACAGGTCCCCGAAGTCCAGCTGCCTCGCGAAATCGCTGAGGCAGAAGGATGCGGCCCTGCCGGTCCAGCTCGGCGTCGAAAGATAACGCATCGAACCGCCGACGCGATCGTCGACCAGACCTTATCGTGTCGGGAATCGATGCTTCACGGCTTGATTTCTCGTCGAAACCCGCCGCCGTGTAGACCTGAACTGAGCCTTCGCGGCTCATGGAAACGACGGCGCCAGTGAGGAACTCTTGGCGATAACGGGCTGGGATTGCGACTCTTCCCCGGTCATCGACCGTATGATCGTAAAGGCCTCTAAAGCCTGTTGACACGACCGCTCCCCTGTCTTTGTTGGAGGCGAGATGCTAAAATCCACTTGTCCGTCCTCAAAAGGACGAGGTCAAAAAGAAGACGGAAAGCGTAGGGCAACTCCCCCATTTCCCTTTACTAACGTGGGCATTATCCCCACAGGCCACCCACTTGTCAACCCTTATTGGCCGATGAAGCCGGTGTTTTAACATTTTTCTCCCATGTCTTTTCGCGTAGGTATTCTCACAATCTCCGATATGGGCGCTCGTGGTGAGCGTGAGGACACGTCCGGACAGGTTATCCGGGAGCTGCTGTCGGGCATCGATGCGGTCGTCGAGAACTACGAGATAATCCCGGACGAAAGCGCGCTGATTACCGAGCGTCTGATCGCTTGGTCTGATAGCGGCCTGAACCTGATCGTGACCACCGGCGGTACGGGTTTGGGCCCGCGTGACGTGACCCCGGAAGCGACCCGTGGGGCCATCGAACATGAGGTGCCGGGGATAGCGGAGGCCATGCGTGCCGAGGGGATGAAGCACACACCCATGTCGATGATCAGTCGTGCCGTCGCCGGCGTTCGAGGACAGACGTTGATCATCAACCTCCCCGGTAGTCCCAAAGGAGTGCGCGAGAATCTTGAACTGGTACTACCGGTGCTGACACACGCCCTCGAACTGCTAGAGGGTGAGCGTTCGGAGCACGATCCCACCTAAAACGGCGATTCCGTGCGTCTCGTGGGGAGAAGTGGGGGGAGCGCGTTCGTTCCGGGTTCGATGACTTAGGATTGAGACGGAGTCACCGATGCGCATAGATATCCTTACGTTGTTCCCGGAAATGGTGCGCGGACCATTGAGCGAATCGATCGTTAAGCGCGCCGCCGAGTCCGGCGTCGTCGAAATCCAGGTGCACGACATCCGTGACTGGGCGGAGGGTAAGCACCGCGCCGCTGACGACTACACCTACGGTGGCGGGCCCGGGATGGTGATGAAACCGGAGCCCGTCTTCGCCGCGACCGAGGCGGTCGTCGAGATGTCCACTGAGCGCGGACCGATAATCCTCATGACGCCCATCGGCCGCCGGTTCGATCACGATGTCGCGCTGGAGCTGGCGGAGGAAGAGCGGATCGTGCTTATCTGCGGCCGCTACGAAGGCTTCGACGCGCGCATCCACGACCACCTCGCCACTGACGAACTTAGCATCGGCGACTACGTCCTCTCGGGCGGAGAGCTTCCGGCCTTAGTCGTCGTTGAGGCCGTCGTCCGGCAACTGCCGGGTGCTTTGGGGTGCGCCGACTCGGCGACGGAGGATTCGTTCGCCCACGGCCTACTGGAGGCGCCGCAGTATACGCGGCCGCCTGAGTATCGCGGCTGGGAGGTGCCGGAGATGCTTCTGTCCGGCCATCACCAGGAGATCGACGGCTGGCGACGGCGCCGTAACCTGCTCCTTACCGCACAGCGCAGGCCGGACCTGCTCTGGTCTGCCGAGCTGAGTGATGACGAGCGTAAGTGGCTCGCGGAGCAGGGTGTTGATCCTGCGGAATCCGGCCAGTAGACTCAGTAAGGTTGCCATGGACGCGAAATCCCTTATCGATCTGAAGCCAAACCGCAATATCCGGGACTTCAAGCCGGGAGATACCGTGCGTGTACACGCGAAGGTTGTCGAAGGCGATCGCCAGCGGATCCAGATATTCGAAGGCGTCGTGCTACGCATTCGGCGTCGCGGGCCTGCGTCGAGCTTCACCGTTCGCCGGATCAGCCACGGCGTCGGCGTCGAGAGAATCTTCCCTTTCCACTCACCACTCATCGAGAAGGTCGAGGTCTCCAAGGTCGGCAAGGTGCGTCGCGCGAAGCTTTACTATCTTCGCGGCCGGACGGGCAAAGCCGCCCGGGTCCGTCCCGGATCTCGTGCTCGCTTCGAGGAGTTGACGGCGGCGCTTCCGCCGGAGCCCGAGGAGGAAGAGGTTGTCGTTGGCGAAGAGGGTGAGGTCGAAGAAGGCGCGGAAGAGGCTGCCGTAGAGGCGACGGAAGCGGCTGGAGACGAGCCAACAGGCGAAGAAGCTGAAGCCGCCGCTGAAGAACCCGCTACGGAAGAAGAGCCTGCCGCGGAAGCGGAAGCACCCGCAGATGAAACAGCGGAAGAGCCGGCGCCCGAACCCGAGGCAGAAGAAGCGAAGGAAGCGGACGAGCCGGCTGCGGACGGCGCTGACGACCAGCCAGAGAAGGCTGAGACGGACGAAGCCAAAGACTAGCGCGACACTCGTCGCTTCGTCGAGCGCCCTTAGACGGGCGCTTTTCTTATTCCCGCCGTGCGCAATATACCTCTGAGCTAGACGTCACCAGCGATATACTGACCTCTGAGATGCCTTACGCCGAGGTCGCAGTCAACGCCGCGGCGCCACTCCGGCAGACGTTCACGTATCGGATCCCCGACGACCTCAATGTCTCAGTCGGCCTGGCTGTCTACGTCCCGTTTGGGACGCGGACCTTGCAGGGAATAGTCATGGAGGTCACTGAGATTCCCGCCTTCGCCGAGGCTCGCGATCTTACGGCCGTGATCGATCCCGATCCCATGCTCTCGTCCTCGCACGTCGCGACAGCAACGTGGATGAGCGAACACTACCTTGCGCCCCTGTTTGATTGCGTGTCGTTGATGCTGCCGTCCGGGTTCAAACGCCGACCGATCACGATCCTTAGCCCGCTGGCCACGACAGACGAATTGGAAGACTTATCTCTGCCCGAGAGGCAGAAGGCCGTGTTCTCGGCTGTCATCGACGCTGGCGAGATAGAGTTGGAGGCTCTCAAGCGCCCTCTGAACATATCCGGCGTCGCCAGCGCGATCGCGGCGCTAGTCAAGCGTGGAGTTCTGCAGAAGTCATACAGGCTGGCTCGTCCCGCTGGGAGGCCGAAGGTGGTCGCGCACCTGAAATCGCTCGTCAGCCAGGAGCGGCTCCAGACTCGGATCGATGAACTCAGGTCCGATGGCGGTAAGGGAGCGCTGCGGCGAGCGGAGGTGCTGGCGGCGTTGCTTGACGAGGGCCAAATACCGCTCTCGCAGGCGCGATCGATGGGCCTGACCGCCGCAGCGCGGCGTGACCTGGAAGCGGAAGGTCTTGTGGCGGTCGAAGACGTCACGGTCGTTCGCGATCCGTTGGCGGGACGCTCGTACGACCAGCGATCTGTACCCGATCTGACGCCCGACCAGACCAGCAGCTACCGCGAGATCGTCTCAGCGCTGGACCGGGTGGCCAAAGACGGTCGCGGCGCCTCGTTCTTGCTCGAAGGTGTAACCGGCAGCGGGAAAACGGAAGTCTACCTGGCCGCACTCGACCATGCCGTTTCGCTCGGCAAACGCGCTATCGCGCTCGTTCCCGAGATCTCGCTCACACCGCAAACCGTGCGCCGCTTCGGCGAGCGCTTTCCGGGGAAGGTCGCCGTGATGCACAGTGGCCTCTCGATCGGGGAGCACTTCGATATGTGGCACGAGGTTCGCGCCGGAAAGTACCAAGTCGTCATCGGTCCGCGCGGGGCGCTCTTCGCACCGATGCCGGACGTCGGTCTGATTATCATCGACGAAGAACATGAGTGGACGTATAAGCAGCAGGAGGGCTCCCCGCGCTACCATGCACGGCGAGCGGCCGTGGAGCTGTGCCGCCACAACGGGGCCGTCCTCGTGCTCGGCTCGGCAACTCCAGACGTCGAATCCCGGTTTCACGCTGGCGATGGGAGGATCCGGCATCTTCGGCTGCCCGATCGACTGATCAAGAACGATGATGGCTCCGTTGTCCCCGGACCTCTGCCCGAGGTTGAAGTTGTCGATCTCCGGGAAGAGTTGAAGGCGGGGAATCGGAGCATCTTTAGTCGCGCCCTGTACCGCTCGATGGAGGAGGTCCTCGAGTCGCGGGAGCAGATGATCCTCTTCCTCAACCGTCGCGGGTCCGCGTCGTTCATGCAGTGCCGCGACTGCGGGTTCGTGCCGGAGTGCCGCTCATGCGCCGTATCGCTCACATACCACGAGCCTGATTCTCTGGTCTGCCACTACTGCCGGCGGACTCAACAGGTGCCCGGGCAGTGCGCCGAGTGCGAGAGCAAGAGGATTCGTACCGTTGGGCTCGGCACGGAGCGAGTCGAAGAAGAGGTGAAGCAGGCATTCCCCAGCGCGCGTACCGTCAGATGGGACCGTGACGTCACGCGCGGAAGAGGGTCGCACGAGGCGATCCTCGCGCGCTTCGTCGCCCATGATGCAGATGTCCTCATCGGTACGCAGATGGTCGCCAAAGGTCTAGACATTCCGCTCGTCACGCTCGTCGGCGTCATCTCGGCTGACGTCGCTCTGCACCTGCCGGATTTCCGATCAGGCGAGCGCACGTTCCAGATACTGGAGCAAGTCGCCGGTCGCGCCGGGCGCGGTTCGAAGGGAGGGCGCGTCATCATCCAGACTTACACGCCGGAGCACTACGCGGTGGAAGCGGCGGCCGCTCACAGCTACGACACGCTTTACGACCGAGAGATCGAGTCGCGGCAGAGGCTCGGCTATCCGCCGTTTGGCCGGCTCGTTCAGCTCACATTCGCGCACACTGGCGAATCGTACGCACAGGAGCAAGCTGCGAAGATGACGCATCGCCTTAAGTCCGCGCGTGACCGTCTCGGGACCGCGAACCTGGACATCCTCGGACCCGCACCGGCGTTCGTGTCGCGCATTCGTGGGCGCTGGCGTTGGAACGTGCTGTTGAGGGGGAACGATCCGACCGTCGTGCTGCGGGACGAGCCGCTACCGGTCGGCTGGACCGTTGACGTCGATCCGGTGTCGCTGATCTAGTGGCCAGAGGTGGTGTGCGGTGACTAGAATGATCTTTGATCCAGACCTGAGGTGACCGCGATTGGCCGTACATCCCATACGATTTATTCCTGAGCCGGTGCTTCGTCAAAAGGCGAAGCGTGTGCCGAAGATCGATGCCTCGACTCACAAGTTGATCGAAGACATGTTCGAGAGCATGCACGCCGCTCATGGCGTCGGTCTTGCCGCGCCCCAGATCGGTGTCTCGTTGCGGGTGATCGTCATCGGTTTGCCTGACGAAGAGCCGTTCGCGCTCATCAACCCGAAGATCATCGATCGCCACGGCACCCGCCGCATCGAGGAGGGGTGTCTCAGCCTTCCGGGATATCTGGGCATGGTCGACCGCGCGGAGGTCGTCAAAGCGCAGGCGATGTCGGTCGACGGCGAGAAACGCGACATCGAGGCAACGGAGCTGCTCGCGCAGGTGCTTGAGCACGAGATCGACCATCTGAACGGCATCCTGTTCATCGACCACATCCAGGCGCACGATGAGCTGTGGAAGCCGGACGAGGAGGCGGGCCCGCACGACCACGACGAGATCGACTTCGAGCACGAGGCCGCACATGACCGGACCGTGCCGGCCGAGGAGCGGACGGTCGAGACGCCGCCCGAAGAGGCCGGCGAGCCAGAAGACGCCGGTGAAGAGGAACCGGGTGAAGACGACGATGAGCCGGAAGTGGAGCGTGTTTACGGACACTTTTCGCCCGGGCAGCTCGAGCGTCTGGCGGACCTCATCGAAGAGACCCGGACGCGGTTGATCAGTGGCGGCTGACTATCTGCGGCAAGGGGCAGGTGCGGGGATACCCGGTGATATACTCGCTCGGGGCTTCGAGGAGCGTCGCGCATCGAAGCCCCTGCCTATTGTTCAGCTGTCAAAAAACAACCACGACCTCTACCTCCCCGCGGTCCGAGATATGCGCTGCCCGATAAGCCTCGTGCGAAATGCTGAGGCAGCCGGGCACGCGTCGGCTGCGCCGGAGGATGTCCGACCCCCCGGGAACGAGCTCCGGCGGCGCCGGGCAAACCGCGGGAGATTCGCATGAGACGTCAGATGCGAGGGCTGATTCTGATCGGC
>JACZRQ010000039.1 GCA_022574655.1 Chloroflexota bacterium | reverse complement strand
CTGACGGAACCTATGTCGCCGCCGGACTCATCTCTGGCGCCGATAGCCAGATCCCAACTTGCCGGGTTTCCAATACGGATCGCTGACGCAATCGTCTCTGGATTCGGAACCTGCTTGCCCTCGATGATCGGCGCAGCACCGGCCGCCTGCCAGCCCATCATCTTGGGCTTCTTCGTGCTCAACTCGGAGCGATAGTACTCCACGAAACCTATCCAGTAGGCACTGATGTTGCCAGCGTTTCCCACAGGCAGAAACACCATGTCTGGCGAATCTCCAAGAGCGTCGACGATCTCGAACGCCGCCGTCTTCTGACCCTCCAGGCGATAAGGGTTGACTGAATTTACCAGCGCCACGTCGTGCTTTTCTGTGATGGCGCGGGCTAGCCTTAGCGCGTCGTCGAAATTCCCCCGTACAGCGATAACCCTCGCTCCGTGGACGATGGCCTGGGCCAACTTCCCCTGAGCGATGTTCCCATGGGGGACGAGAACGAAGGCGTCGAGACCGCTGTGTGCGGCGTACGCCGCCGCCGAGGCGCTGGTGTTGCCCGTCGAGGCACACAACACGGCTTTCGTGCCCTCTTCGATAGCCTTGGCGACGGCAACCACCATTCCCCGATCTTTGAATGACCCGGTCGGGTTCGACATCTCGAGCTTCAGGTACAGCTCGTCACACCCAACGCGTTCGCCCAGCCTATCGGCCCGAACAAGGGGAGTCGATCCTTCGCCGAGGCTGAACGCCGGAGTAGCGTCGGTGATGGGCAAGCGATCCTTGTATCTCTCAAGGACTCCCGGCGGGTTCGCCTCAACTCTCGGTTTTGGGTTCACCCTTGCCTAGTTCCCTAATCTCCTGAGACAACGCCTCAACCTGACGCCGGCGTTGCGTCAGCGTCACTTTGATGATCTTGCGTAGTTCCGCCCCCGTCTGCTCGTCCAGCTCCTGTAGATGCCTTGCGATCTCCGTCAGTTCCGCTGCTTGGTTCTGGCTACGCTGTTCGATCAGGGCGACGGCTTGCTGAATCGCCTGCACGTTCTCCGTCGCTTCTTCGGCGATTCGGTCGATGACGTTTAACCGCTGCGATAATTGATCACGTTCGAAGCTCGCCCGTTTGATAAGCTCCTTAACTTCCTTTGGGAACTCCGCAATGTCGTCGAGCTTGTCGACGCTCTCCAACAATCGCCTCACCTGCTCCTGCATGATCGCCATTCGCTCCTGAACCAGGACACCTTCCTGCTCGAGCTTCTCAAGATGCCCGGAGAGTTGGACGGCCTCATCCCCGATCCGGTTCACGGCTTGGTCTGTCTTCTCTGCCTTCGTCACCAGCTCCGTGATCGAGCGTTCCAGCCCCTGCTCGAACAACTTAACGCCCGCGATCTCCTCCTCGCTGTGCCGCAATACCTCTTCAAGCGCCTGCATTCGCCCACCGTACTTCTGGACTTCGCGCTCCACCCCTTCGACCTGCTTAGAGATTGCGGACAACTCTTGCCGGTCCCGCCCCGCCTCAGACTGACGTTGCCTCAAACTCTGGTTGATATCGTTTGCCAGCTCCGTATGCTGGTTCTTTTGACGTTCCAGGCCATCGGCTTGCTCTCGCACTTCCTCACGAAGCTTGCCGACTGCCACGGACGCATCCCCGGATGCCGATACTGTCTCTGTCAGTGTTCGGACATCGGCATCGACGGCCCATAGATGCTTGAGCACCTGATCCAGTTCGTTCTCCAACTTGTACAGTCTGGCCTTGGTCTCTTGCAGCTGCTCCTCAGCCCACCGTGAAGCGCCCGCCGGAGGATCATTTCGCTGCGCTTTCGCCACCAACTCAGTCCTCCACCCGAATAACGCTACCGATTTCACTCACCTCCGGAAGACCGCCGATCTGCTTGATGCTCGATTGCATCGAATCTTCCCGCGCTCCGTGGGTCATGATAACCAACTCCGCCGTTTGCCCCTCTTCGTCAGTCTCTTTCTGGATCACCGAGGCGATACTGACGCCGTGATCGCCAAGCGACCTCGCAATTACCGCAAGCACGCCAGGCCGATCCATCACTTCGATCCTAACGTAATAGCGGCTTACTAACTTCGAAATCGGTTCAGCCGCTAAACCGGAGGATCTGTCCTGAGGGGTCGTCGGTTCTCCCGATCGGATCGCCTTCGCCGCCTCGAGAACATCTGCCATGACTGCCGAGGCAGTTGCTTCTGAGCCGGCGCCCGGGCCCTGGAACAACACCTTACCGACGAGGTCTCCCTCGACCTGCACTGCGTTCAAGACACCATCGACCCGGGCCAGCAGTTCGTCTTTCGCCAAAAGGGCTGGGTGCACGCGGGCGCGAACCCCGCCCTGCTCCCGCTTGGCAACGGCGAGGAGCTTGATGATATAACCCAGCTCCGCCGCATACTTGAAATCGCGGGCATGAAGCTGCGTTATGCCCTCCCGGTAGATGTCGTCTGGACTGATGAAGGTTCGAAAGGCGAGACTTGCGAGAATCGAGAGCTTGTAGACCGAATCTTGCCCTTCTATGTCGTTCGCGGGATCTGCCTCCGCGTATCCCAGTTCCTGCGCCTGCCGCAGCGCATCACCAAAGTCGACGCCCTCAGCGGCCATGCGCGTGAGAATGTAGTTAGTGGTACCGTTGATGATCGCCCGTATCCCGATGATCTCGTTGGCCGCAAGGTCGCGTTTCAGAGGCGAGATGATCGGGATGCCGCCGCCAACGCTGGCCTCGTAATGCATCTCGACCCCAGCGTCCCTGGCCGCCGAATGCAGCCGCAGCCAGTGCTTGGACACAACCTCCTTGTTGGCCGTGACCACGTGGCGTCCACTCTTCAGACTCCGCTCGATGTAATCCAACGCCGGCGTCTCGCCACCCATCAACTCAACGATGATGTCCGCGTCCGCGTCGAGCGCTTCATCGGGATCGGCTGTCATAAGACCGTCATCAAGCGATATCGGGCGCGGTTTGGATGGATCACGCACTAGCACTCGTCTAAGCACCAGCGGGAGCCCAGCCTGCTCGGCATACGCTTCAGCCTTCTCCTGAAGCGCTCGTGCGACTCCACCGCCAACTACTCCCAGACCAAGGAGAACGATGTTGATTTCAGTGCGTCCCATGAATGACGCCTCTTAAGGAAGGAGCGCTAACACACCCACAACGCCCTGCGGCAAGGGGAGCTTAGCCACCGTATGCATGCTCAACCGCCCAGTTGAATTTTTCGACGTCGGTACTTACCAGATCTACTACTGACAACTCGAGCGTCTTCTCCTCCACCCATTCCGCAAGCTTAACCTCCGCGAGGGCGGGCTTCTGATCATCGTCTATCGCCCGAGCAGAATCTGTCTCAAGGATCTCGTATACGAAAAAGCTCCCGCCCGCAGGGTAGACCGTCACTTCACCTGAATCGAGAGCGAACAAAGTATCTTCGACCTGCGCCACCAGCGCACCTCTGGGAATCCAGCCGACATCACCCCCATCTACACTTGTCACCGGGTCCAGAGAACGTTCCTCTGCGATTGCCGCGGCATCGGCGCCATCCTCGATCTCGGCCTTAATAGTGTCCGCCTCGGCCTGGCTGCCCACCAGTATCTGCCTGAAGCGAATAGACTCAATCGTCTCCGGGAGTTCGCTCGTGAAGTTATCTAGAACCTTGATTCGCAAGATCGAGGCCTCAACCTGCTCCCTGAACAGATCCTCTGATATACCGGTGCGCTCCAGCTCGTCCTGCACCCGCGTCACGAAGTCAGGACTTTCGACCGTCGTGCCAAGTCTCACCGCTATCTCTTCGTCCACCTCATCTTCTGATGCGGCAACACCGAATTCTCCAGCAAACCGCAGCATAATGGCCTCTTCTACCAGTTGGTCCGTGACGGCGCCGAAGGCGACGTTTGGTTGCGCTGCGGCGCTACCGGCACCACCGTTCTGCTGGACGAAACTTCTTAGACGCTCTGTGAAGTACCGCAGCTCGTAATCGGTATCGTCGATGCGAAGCGCCGTCGAGCCCGGGCGCCGCTGGTCCTCCACGTAGTCAGAAATGAGTCCGTAGGCGACGAGGCCCAGGGCAACGATGACGATGGCGACGATGGCCGTAAACAGATATACGATAGGGCTGCGGTTAGTAAGCGTACTGGCTACGCCCGTGGATTCGGGCTGATCCCACGAGACTGTGGGAACTCGTCGCTTTTTCTTAGCCAAGTGTGTCTCCTAAACGTCGAAGGCTGGCGAAAAACATCTTTGCGGGAGACAGGGTACGAGCTAGCGGCGGTAGCCGGTCAGCCTCATATGCTCGGGTGTATACGGTATCAGCGCCAGGTGTCGCGCCTGCTTGATAGCGCGTGCCAGCGCCCGTTGATGTTTGGCGCAGGAGCTACTCTTTCGCCTTGTCTCTATCCGCGCCCGGTCCGAGACGTACCTGCGCAGGAAGCTAATGTCCTTGTAATCCACGGACTTCATGTGCTCGGCGCACATGATGCAGACACGGCGTCTGCGCCCTCTTCCTCGTGACCGGTCGTCCCGGTCGTCAGGGCGGCTCCTCGGACGCGCTCCCGAACCGAATGACGATCCGCTCCTTCTATTAGTATCCGAAACCATATTCTTCCTTTACTCGAAGGGAATCTCTTCTGGTGGCAGGTCTGACTCCCCCTGATCTTGGTCCGACGATCCGCCCGGTGCGCGGTCCATGAAGAGCACGTTCTCCGCGACAACCTCGGTGCGGTATTTCCGCTCACCCTCTGGTGTATCCCACGATCTGGTCTTCAACCGGCCTTCCACATATATTTTGCTGCCCTTATGCAAATACTGGCTGCACAGCTCCGCCAGCTTTCGCCAGGCGATCACCGCGAACCACTCAGTCTCTTCTCGACGCTCACCGTCGGAACCGGTGTAGTTCCGGCTAGCCGCGACGCGAAAACTCGTCATGGCCGTTCCGTCAGCGGTGTAGCGCATCTCTGGATCGGCGCCCAAGTTTCCTATGATCATGACTTTGTTAAGCCCTGACATCCCCGGCTTCCTCCTGAGGTGCGGCAGCTACTTCGGCCGACGGTGACTTATCACCCGCCGGCGACGCCTCATCAGCGACAGCTACTTCGGCCGACGGTGACTTATCACCCACCGGCGACGCCTCATCAGCGGCCGGCACTTCGGCCGACGGTGACTTATCACCCACTGGCGACGCCTCATCAGCGGCCGGTACTTCGGTCACCGGTGGCTTGTCACCCACCGGCGATGCTTCATCAGCGCTTGGCACTTCCGCCTTCGGCGACTCGTCACTCGCTGGCGACGCTTCAGCGGCGGCTGGCGCTTCGTCCTGCCTCACCACTATGTGCCGAAGTAAATCCTCTGCCAGGCCAAGATTTTCCTCGAGCGCTCTAACCTCACTGGGCTCTATCTTGAAGCTTGTAACCGAGTAGAAGCCTTCCATGTGACGATCAATCGGATACGCGAGCTTCCGCATGCCCCACGGGTCAACCTTCGTAATCTCTCCGCCCTGATCCTTGATGAACTGACTGAAACGCTCCACCGTTGCGGTGAAGCCCTCGTCGCCGCCATCCGGCTTGACGACCAAGACTAGTTCGTAATCGCGCAATATTTCCTCACAGTACTGTACAACGGCATACGCCCGAGAGCGGTGACCCCGAGAGCCTAGTCTCGCGGGTATTCGCGATTATAACACGAGCCTCCGCGATGACCAAAGGCACAATTCGCGTCAATATCAGCCCTACGCTGCTACCCCCGTTCGATCGGTGATGCCCGGTACGGGGAACGAAGACGCGAGTTCCCGCACCTGCTGGCGAACGTCCTCGATCACCTTTTCGTCCTCGCTGCCGGCCAGAAGCGTCGCGAACAAAGAGCCGACTTTCCGCATCTCGTCAGGCCCCATCCCGCGCGTCGTCAGCGCCGGGGAACCCATGCGAATCCCGCTGCCCTGAAGCGGTGGCCGCTCATCGTACGGGATCGTGTTTCGGTTCACAGTGATGCCAACCTTGTCACAGAGACGCTCCGCGTCTCGGCCGCTGATCCCCTTCGCGCCGACATCGACCAGAAGCAGATGGTTATCCGTGCCTCCAGAGACCAATCGAAGGCCCTGCGCCAAAAGCTCATCCGCCAGCGCTTGAGCATTCTCTACAATTCGCTCCGCGTAATCACGAAACTCCGGCTTCAACGCTTCGCCGAAGCATACTGCCTTGGCCGCGATGATGTGCATATGCGGTCCACCCTGCGTGCCTGGGAACACTGATTTGTCGATCTGCTTGGCGATCTCCTCTTTGCAGAGAATGAAACCGCTGCGCGGGCCGCGAAGCGTCTTGTGAGTCGTCGACGTGACGACGTCCGCATGCGGCACCGGCGAGGGATGAAGCCCGGCTGCAACCAACCCTGCTATGTGGGCCATGTCTGCCAGCAGGTAAGCCCCAACCTCGTCAGCGATTTCGTGCGCGCGCTCGAAGTCGATCTTCCGCGGGTACGCTGTGGCTCCCGTAACTATGATCTTCGGCTTGTGTTCTCGGGCCACCCGCAACATCTCATCGTAGTCGATGTACTCGGTCTCGCGATCGACACCGTAGTGCACGAAGTTGTACAACTTCCCCGAGAAATTGATCTCCCGCCCATGTGTAAGGTGACCGCCCTGCTGGAGGTTCATCCCCATCGCCACGTCGCCCGGCTCGATGAGGGCAAAGTACGAGGCCATGTTAGCTTCCGCGCCACTATGCGGCTGCACGTTAACGTGCTCCGCGCCGAACAGAGTCTTTACCCTGGACCGCGCCAGTTCCTCGACCTCATCGACGACCTCGCAACCCCCGTAGTAACGCTTGCCGGGATAGCCTTCTGCGTACTTGTTCGTCAAGACGGAGCCCATCGCCTCCAACACGGCAGCGCTAGTGTAATTCTCGGACGCGATCAGCTCGAGTCCCAACCGCTGCCTGTCTTCTTCGCGGTGGATGATATCCGCGACGTCCGGATCCTTATTCTCCAGAAAGCTCATCTACGTCTCCTCGGTTCCCTGGGCGGTTACCTTGACATTATACGAACGATCATCGGTCCGGCAGTAGGCCCGCTTCGCTCTGCTGCCAGGCGAACTCGTTCAGCGCCATCAACCCGCCGGACACCAGCGAATGACCTCCAAGCAACACCGGGATGGAAGCGTCGTTTGCTGCCATCGTTAGATCGCGAAGGTACTCGTCCTCGATTTCAGACCAGCGCCTGGCATCCGATAGAAACCTATCAGCCCGCCTAGCATCCCTGCACTCGTGGGCCAGCAGCACACGAGTATCGATAAGAGCAGCGTCGCCAAGCTCGGAAAGCACATCGAAGAAGCGAGCGTAGCCCGCCGACGCCAAGAAGTAGCCGATCATCGATCTCGCCTCGCCACTGGCAGCCCGGCCGTCCGCCTCCATGCCCCGCTCTTCAGCAAAAACTCGTACGCGGCAAGCCGTCTCTCTCTCGAGATATTGCCACGAGTGTGATCCGACCCGGCCGGCGACAGTGATCTGAGCGTTACGGTCAACGAACAAAGGTAGAACTCGTCGATACGCATCAAGGTCAAGATCGATCTCACGGACAACGGTCCTCAACCGTTCTCCACCGAAGCCCGTTACCGAAAGAATCGCGAGGTCAGTAGGCGTGTCGATATCAAAGACGGTCTCGACTGTACGAGGCAGTTCTACCAGCTCAGTTCCCGATTCCTGCACCGCGCGTGCCAGTGAGTTATCTCGATCGAGTCCGACTACAGCATCCGCCGTGCGTTCGCCGACGCCCCAGGCTACCAGGTCGGATGAGAAGCGATTGTTGGTAACCGCCTTACCAGCCTCCAAAGCCTCCACTACAGCGACGAAGTCCTCCACTCGCAGAAAAGGCACGCTGCCGCCACCAAGATAGATGACCGATCGCAGCGAATAGTCCGCTAACGTCCTGTTCAGCTTCCGGCCGAAGTGATGCGCCCCATCGTCGACGACAATCTCGACCTCAGGAAGTTCGGTATGCAACTCTGGATCGTCCGTAACCACGATCGCCGAACGGATGCCAGCCGACTGAGCCGTCTCAATCGTGTCGAACGTGGCGGCACAGCGGGCGGAAGCGACGACATTCTCTATGCGGCTTCCGCCCATGCCGCCGCAGAAGACAAGAAGTGTGGGCCGCTGGCCCGTCATCTTAGCCGTTGGACCCGACGAGCGATTCTATCGGCTCGACCCGCACCCTGGAGCGCAGGATGTCCACCTCTCGCCTGTGACATAGCTCTGTCCCCGGCGTCAGCACAGCAGCCGTGCCAGACGCTATCCCCAACTCCATCGCTTCTTCAAGCGATCCACCCCGGCTGAGCGTGAGCACCATGCCGGCAAGGAAAGCGTCACCGGAACCGACCGCGCTGATCGCACGCACGCGCGGAGCGATGCCACGAAGTACACGCTCGCCCACCGCCACGGCGCCCTGCCTTCCTCTCGTCACCAGCACCAGCGGGATCCCCCACGCCTGGACCTTACGCGCCGCTGCCAGAGTGGATTTTTCGTCGCCGAGCCGCGATCCGATCAAGCGCTCCAGCTCGCGACGGTTTCCCTTTAGGATCTCGGGCTGCGCGGACGCTCCTTGCGCAAGCGCCTCTCCATCCGCATCGAGCAACGTGTGTACACCCACCTCAGAGGCGTCTCGAATCAAATCGGCGTAGACAGACGCATCTAGCGGCGGCGGGATGCTACCGGCAATCACCAGCCAATCGCCCTCGCGGAGAATCCGGCCCAGACGCGCCTTCAGGTCGCTCACGGCCTCAATGTTCGTGGCAGGGCCCGGCTCGCTAAGGATGGTGTTCAGATGCCTGGACTCGTCCAGCAGCGTGATGTTAGTCCGCATCTCACCCGTCGTCCGGATGAAGTCGCAGATAATCCCCTGCGCCTCCAGCGTCTGCAAGAGGAAGCGGCCGAGAGCCCCTGGTGCGAAGCCCATCGCGATGCTCTCGCCACCAAGCTCACGGATTACGCGCGATACGTTGATGCCCTTGCCACCGGGATCGATACGGCTGGACTTGACGCGCAACGTGTCGCCTGCAACGAACTTCGGCAACACGAGCGTCTGGTCCATCGCCGGATTGAGCGTAACGGTTACGATCATTCAGTTTCAGGCAAGATCATTCCATAGTCGCCGTCCTGGCGGCGGTATAGCAATGCCAGCGTGTCCTTATCTGTGTCCTGGAACAGGAAGAAGTTGTGGCCAAGCAGCTCCATCTGCTCGATCGCCTCGGCCTCCGTCATCGGCTTCATGCTGAACTTCTTCTTGCGAACGACGCGGCCCTCGATCAGCTCCGCGTCCGGCGGAAGCACAGGCTCATCGCCCTCACTCGCCCCCGGAAGACGCTCCTCCTTGCTCACCCGCCGTTCGCTGCGCAAAAGCCTCTTCTCTTTGAACCGCTTTACCTGCCTCGCCAGCACGTCAGAGCAAGCATCTATCGCCGCGGTCAGATCGAAGTTCCGCTCCTCAGCACGAAGGTATGAGCCGTTGGCGCTCACCGTGACCTGCACAACGTAGCGCCCTTCGTCGCCCTTGGCCTCTCGACGAACGTCTACGATCGCGTGATCCGCGCTGGGGAGATACCGGCTGATCTTGGCAAGATGATCGTTCGCATACGTCTTGAACGGGCCGGGAATCTCGAGATGCTGACCACGAAAGATGATGTCCATAGATACCGTTTGCCTCCTACCTTCTGTAACTCGGAACCGACGGTTTCACTGACCTCATTGTATGTCCCGTCCGAACGCCCTACAACTGACAGACCACCCTCAGAGGCTAGTCTTCTCGTGCGAACGCAAGCGCGAACACCGCGCCGGAACCGCTCTGCATGAGAACGTTTGCACAGGCGTCGAGTGTGGAACCCGTCGTGACCACGTCGTCCACGAGCAGAACCCCGCCCTCAACACCCCTCGACCCAGGAGAGAACGCATCCTTGACATTCCGTCGGCGGGCGGACTCATCCACCTGATCCACCTGGGGCTCCGTCCCGCGAGCGCGCCTGAGAGCGCGTGGTTCACACGGCAGCCCCCATCGCTTGGAAAGCTCCGTCGCGATCATCTCGGCCTGATCGTATCCTCTCGACCTCTTACGACCGGCGGCGAGGGGGACAGGAACGATCGCCTTCACCGGCGGTCTCCAATCAGACAATCGCTCATCGATCAGCCCCGCCATCAAGGGAGCGATCGACGACAAGCCACTGAACTTCAGAGCGATCACCGCATCTCTGGTGACACCTTCATACACGAACGCCGCACGCATCTGCTGGAACGCCGGTCGCCTCGTACGACAGTCCCGGCAGACCCTCCATTGATTCCACGGCGTCCAACAAACGTCGCAACGGGGCGGCGCGGCTGGAGCCATCGTCCGGGCGCACTTCTCGCAGATCAAGTTGCCGAATTCGTTGCAGCCGACGCAGCGCTGCGGGAACACCACATCGAGCGCCCGCTCCCAGAATCTCACCCCTATAGTCACGATTCCGGTTCGCGCTGGGTCAGGCAACTTCGCTTTCGACCTGCGTTAGCTTGTCTATGAAGTCGATAATGACGTTGCGCACAATGCTTCTGTCTTCCACCGTACCCAGCATGCCGTAGAAAGCAGCACGGCTCCCGTCCGCTGGCTTCCCGCCGGCGGATTCGGCGACCGCGTCACGAAGCGCCGCAAGGAACGGCTCGATGATCGGGCCATGAACCGGCGTCACCATCAGATGCAACGACGGCGGCAACTGCTGCCGGTCCGGGTGCCACCCCGCCTTTTCGAGCGCCTCCGTGACTGCATAGATGTCCGTCACGTCGGACGTGAAAGCGAACACGCTCATGTCCGGCTCGCCAAGCACCTTCAGCTCCGGGATCGCGTTGATCCCCTCGGTAAGCGCCGTCGTCGTCTTCATAATGTCGTCGGCTAGACGCGTGTATCCGTCTTCGCCCAAGAAGTTGAGCACGGCCCACGAGGCAGCGATCGCCCCGCCCGGCCGGCTCCCGGTCATCGTGGGCGATCCGTACAGCCCTCCCGGCCAGTCCGTCTGCGCGAAGAACTGATGCCGTCGCAGCCCTCGGTCGCGGTACATGATCGTCGAAGAGCCGCGAGCCGAGTATCCGTACTTGTGCAGGTCAGCGGAGATGGATGAGACCCCGGACACCGAGAAGTCCCACGGAGGAACCTCATGTCCAACGCGTGGCAGAAATGGCAACAAGAACCCGCCGAGGCAAGCGTCGACATGACAGTTGATCCCGCGCTCTTCAGCCAGCGCCGCAAGCTCTGGGATCGGGTCGATGGTGCCGAAAGGATAGTTCGGCGCCGAGCCAACGATCAACACCGTGTCAGCTGTGATAGCGTCCCGCGCGGCGTCTACGTCCGCACGCAGGTCATCGCGCAACGGTATGTGAACGGGCTTCACACCCAGGTACTGCGCCGCCTTGTCGAACGCCGGATGTGCCGTGATCGGGAGGACCATCTCCGGAGCCGTTACGTCACGCTCGTCAAGTGCCCGGTCGCGTGCGGCCTTCACCCCCATCAGAATGCTCTCGGTGCCGCCAGTCGTCATATTACCGACAGCATCGGGATGCCCGAGGAGGTTCGCTGTCATCGCAATCACTTCCGACTCGAACTTCTGCAGGCTCTTGAACGCGCCGGGGCCGAGGCCGTTCGTGTAGATGGCGCGCGAGTAGGCGTCCCGGAGCACGTCGGCGACATCGTCCCCAGCGAAGTAGACAAGGCTCCATATCTTGCCACCTCGCCAGTCGGCGTCGTTCGCGAGCGCCTCTTGAATCTCGGAGCTGACCTGGTCTTTCGTCTTGCCGGTGGCTGGCATCTTCATCTTGGACCTCCTGTTGCGTTCTCCGGGGGGGCGGCGGTTCACACATACTAGCAGTCAGATGACGGCCCTACAACGGGCCACCATTCAAGCGTCCCCCAAGGCTCATGCGGAAGGTTAGAATGAGTACCTGAACGATGCCAAACGTGAAAGTACTCCTGTTCGCGCGTCTCAGCGAACTAGCCGGGACACGCCAGACCCAGCTCGAACTCGGTGAAGGCCTCACCGTCGCCGATGCGTACGTTATTCTCAGCGACCGCTATCCCGGCCTCGAGCCCCTCCGCAACAGCGTCATGTACGCCGTCAACTCAGAGTACGTGTCTTCGACACAGCCCTTGAGCCCCGGCGACGAGCTGGCGCTGATCCCGCCTGTGAGCGGAGGGTCCGATGCTGTTTGAGATCACGGAAGAGCCGCTCGACCCCCAACGGCTGGCGGACCACGTTCGCAGCGACGCCAGCGGAGCTGTCGCCCTCTTCTACGGCGTTGTGCGCGACCACAACAAGGGCCGGAAGGTGCTCTACCTCGAGTACGATGCGTATCCCGAGATGGCCACGAAGGTGATGCGCCAGATCGCCGAAGAGATGAAGGAGCGCTCGCCGATAGACGACGTCGCAATCCAGCACCGCACGGGTAGGCTCGAGATCGGCGAGACTTCGCTTCTGATCGCAGTGTCGTCCGGACACCGAAAGGAAGCGTTCGAAGCCTGCCACGCGCTGGTCGACCGCTTCAAGGAAGTCGTCCCAATCTGGAAGAAGGAAGTGTGGGAAGGCGGCGAGGAGTGGGTCGAGGGCGAGTCCGTCCAGAAGCCCTCCTGAGGCCGATGCGTCCAGACATTCGCTCAACATGACGGAGGAACAGATCGCCGGCGCAGACGGCATGCAGTACTGTCCGCATTGCGCCGCCCCGCTCATCGTCAAGCTCATACCAACGGAGGACAGGCCGCGCCTCATCTGCGACCGCGGGCACGTCATCTACATAAACCCCAAAGTCGTCGTCGGTGTCATCCCTGAGCTTGACGGCCGGATTCTCCTCATGCGCCGCGGTATCGAACCGAGGTACGGCGCCTGGACCTTCCCCGGCGGCTTCATGGAGATCGATGAGTCCGTGGAGCAATGCGCCGCGCGCGAAGCGCATGAGGAGGTGGGCATCCACGTCGAGGTGCTCGACCTGATTGGCGTATACTCGCGTCCCGGCCCTCAAGGACCATCGATCGTATCAATCGTGTTCCGGGGCGCCGCCGGATCGGATTCCCCAAAGCTCGGCCGCGAGGCATTGGAGGCGAAATGGGTTCTACCGGAGGACATCCCCTGGGACGAACTAGCCTACGAGACCACCCGCTGGGCGCTCACCGCCTGGGTCGAACAGCAGCGCAAACATGACGGCTGACGAACCGCGTCTCTCAATCCGTCCCGCGACCCCGAGCGACGGCGAGGCACTCGTATCGTTGATCCGCGGGTTCGCCCGCTACGAAAAGCTCGATCCGCCCGATGACGCAGCAGCGGCACGGCTCGTCGCCGAACTCAACGAGCACCCGAGCCGCTTCGACTGCCTTCTGGCCGAGATCGACGGTGCCGCGGTAGGTTACGCCCTCTTCTTCGAAACGTACTCAACGTTTCGCGGCCAACCCAAGCTCTATCTCGAAGACATCTTCGTGGATCCAGGTCATCGCAGCACCGGTGCCGGCTTCGCACTCTTCTCCGCCGTAGCCAGAGAAGCGGTTCGGCGCGACTGCGCAGCGTTGGAGTGGGCGGTCCTCGACTGGAACCGCCTCGCGCTCGACTTCTACGAGAAGCTCGGCGGTAACCGCCAGCGAGAGTGGCTGCCGTACCGGCTGGAGCGCGATGATCTGGACCGGATAGCCTCCGGCGGCGGCGCTTAGCGGCGCGAGCGGCTGCCTCGTCCGCTGGGCGCACGCTTCGGTTCGCCCTTGCCCCAGAAGTCGAACCGCCCCATCAGAAGCATCGAACTGATCGCCGGATCGGTGAGGCGCGTTAGCACGCGGTCCTCAATCTGTCCCGCCATTGCGTTCGTGGTGATCACCGTCGGAAGGCAAGCATTGTAGCGGTAATTGAGCAACTGGAACAGCTTCTCGTCGGCCCATGGCGTACCACTCTCTGCACCCAAATCGTCAAGGATCAGAACCGGAACTTCGCGCACCTGATCGAATAGCCGATCGAAGGCAGTTGGGCTCTGCGGGTTGTAGCTGGACCTCAAACGGTCGAGCAGGTCCGGCACAACGAGGAACATCACCTCGGTCCCGGCCTCCCGACAAAAGTTGCCGATCCCCGCCGCCAGCCTCGTCTTGCCCCGCCCGGTGCTACCCGCGATCACCAGCCAATCTTTCGGCTCCTGCGCGAAATTCATCGCCTGCCGGTAAGCATTCTGGACGTTCTTCATCTCATCGGCGTCAACGGCCAAGAGCCGTGCGTCGAAGTCCTTGAACGTCATCGCTCGCAGCAGTGGCAGTCCAAGCGAATCGAGATCGGACACGCCCGAGCCACCGCCAGCCTCCAGGGTGAAGACCTGCGCGAACGTCGGGTCGCCGAGCCTCGTCTGCAGCCGCTGGTCGAACGCCGCGAGTTCAAGGTTCGTCGTGAATATCGTGGGAAGCTGGGCGTTGTAGCGATGGTTGATGAGCTGGAAGAGCTTCTCGTCAGCCCAGCTGGTCTGACTCTGCACGCCGAGATCGTCCAACACCAGCACCGGCGCGTTTCGTACTAGGTCGAACAGTTCGTCGTAGGCAACTTCGCTTCCCGGTTGATAGGCGGCGCGTAGATGATCGAGCAGGTCAGGCACAACCATGAACAGCGCCGCGTGGCCGCGTTCGATGCATCGCCCTGCAGCGGCTGCCGCCAGGTGCGTCTTTCCGCAGCCGCTCGTCCCGGTAAGGACGAGCCAGCCCGACGGCTTTTCAGAGAACGTTCTGGCCGCCTCGACCGCACTCGAGAAAGACTCTTGGTGCGCAGAGCTGGGGCTGCGGCCGCGCGGTATCAGGTTGTCGAACGTGAGTCGCGTCAGCGGTCCGAGGTTACTGTAGCGCTGGAGGCGTTCGAGCCTCTCATCCTCTTTCTCGTCCTGGGTGCACTCGCAAGGAAACGCCTTACCAAAGTCGGGGTGCCCGAGACGAACTGTGCGCCGAACGAAACCGGCGCCCCCGCATCGCGTGCAGAGATCGGTCTCCTCGGTCGGATCAGCTTCGAGAGGTGCGACCCGCTCGCCGACCGGCGACGTAGCGTCGTTCAAGCCACTCGATTTGAGGATCTCGTTCAGACTCTTCATAGTCCGGCCCTTCCGTCTCCCAACGACGAAGAATGGTGTGTACGTAACGCCAGCTGCGCTTGTTGGCGAGGACCGCCTCTTTCATCGCTTCGCGTATCCATTCGACGGGAAAGCGGTCTTCGGCTTCCTTCAAGTCCTCCGCGATTAGCGGGGTGATGCTTCCGATGTTCTCCTCGTAGAGCGTAAAGATGTTCGACACCGGCTCCCCGCCAGTGCGGGGAAGCGACGGCTCCAACTCCAATCGCTGGCCATCGAGAACTTCCAGCGCCTTGCGGTTTGACGGATTGTTCGCAACGAACAGTTCGTCTCCTCCCGCTTCCGTCTCGACGACCGCACGAGCTAGCGTTCCCCTCTTAACCGCCGCCGCGAGACCAGCCCGAAGCGCCTCTCCGTCGCTACCGCGTCCGAACCTTGCCAGCGTCCGCATCAGAGTCCGGTCCGCTTCAAGTTCGCGCAAAGTGACGTACCGCGGTCGGCGTTTACGATCGGCGCTGGCCTGCGCGAAAAAGGAGTACACGCTGACGACCAGCTCCTCTGCACTCTCGATCTCCGGCAGTACTCGCGAGAAGAAAAGGCTTGGTACCGTCGTAGCAGCTCCGGAGTTCGGGAAGCCTTCGAAAGCCTCGCCATCCTCGATGAACTGCGCGGTAGAAGTCGGATCGGCCGCCACTAGAACTCAGTCTCCTCTTGCCAATCTTCCACCTCGCGGACCAGGAGGTCCTCGAAGCGCGCTATCTTCTCCCGAAAGCGCAGGTGAATCGTCCCGGTAGGCCCGTTGCGATGCTTCGCCACGACGATCTGTGTGATGCCAGCAGGGTAGCTATCCGCCGGGCGGTCGGGGTGCTGACGCGCCCACTCCTCCCGCGACATGTACTTGTCCTCCCGATAGATGAACATGACCACATCCGCGTCCTGCTCAATGCTCCCCGACTCGCGCAGGTCGCTGAGCTGCGGAACGTTGTGCGCGCGCACCTCGGCCGCACGTGAAAGCTGCGAGCAGGCGACGACCGGCACGTCGAGATCACGCGCCAACTGCTTCAGCGAACGAGAGATGTAGCTCACTTCCTGCACGCGGTTCTCGTTACGCGTGCCGGACTGCATCAGTTGCAGGTAGTCGACGACGACGAGATCGAGACCCTTCTCAAGCTGCAGCCGCCTAGCCTTTGCGCGCATCTCGGCCACCGTGAGCATGCCGGAGTCGTCGAAGTAGATCGGCAGGTCGCTAAGCACGCCAAGCGCCTGCGAAATCTTCCGCTCATCGCGCTCGGAATGTGAGCCGAACGCAAGCCGCACCGAATCGACCCCCGACTCCATCGCCAGCAGCCTCTGCACAAGCTGCTCCGCCGCCATCTCGATCGAGAAGAACGCAACGGTGGCCTGCTGCCGCGCCGCGGCGTTGCGGGCGTAGTTCAGGACCAGCGACGTCTTGCCGAGAGAGGGCCGCGCGGCCACAACGATGAGGTCGCCTCGCTTGATGCCGGTCGTCAGCAGAGTGTCCAGGTCCATGAACCCCGTAGTTATTGAACGAGCATCGGCCGCGTTCGCACCGAGGGCGGACTCGGCCTCCAGATAGCCCGTGAGCAGGTCGCGGACGTGTACGAAGTCGCGAAGGATCTCGCCTTCACGAACCTGCGCTATCATCGTTTCTGCGCGCGCGAACAGTTCCGCGACGCCCGATTCCTCTTGGTACGAGATCCGGGCGATGTTGCTGGCGGCGCTAATGAGGCGCCGCCGCATCGCGGCATCTTTAATGAGAGTGGCGTATCCCTCGACGCCAACCGACGTGGGTAGCTCGGTGACGAGATGGCTCAGATAGGAAACGCCGCCAATCGCTTCGAGCTTGTCCTTGCGCGACAACTCGTGAGCGACCGTAATCTGGTTGATCGACTCGCTACGATCCCATAAACCGGAGCAGGCTTCGAATACCCACGCGTTCTTCTCTCGGAAGAAGTCTTCCGCGTTGAGCCTGGATCCAACCTTGTAGATCGCTTCTGGGTCGACCAGAAGTGAGGCGATTACCGCCTCTTCCGCCTCTATATCGTTGGGAGGAAGTTTCTCCGCTCGTCCGGCCTCTACAACCATATGCTGCACCGAGAGGCCCGCGCCGGACTCACGAAGAAACGGTGAGAAGACCGGCGCGGGCTATTCTGTCTCGCTCTTCTCCTCGTCTGGCTCTTGCGGTTCTTCGTCAGCGGACTCTGCTACTGTTTCGTCCGTCTCGGATTCGTCGGTCGTCTCCGCCTCGTCTGGCTCCTGTGGTTCTTCGTCAGCGGACTCCGTTACTGTCTCGTCCGCCCCGGGTTCGTCAGATGTCTCCGCCTCGGCTGAAGCCTCCGCCTCTTCCACGCTCTCCTCAGTCTTGGCGCTGGCCTCCGGCTCCGAAACCTCGTCTCCCTCGGCTGCCTCAACGACGTCCTCCGTGGCTTCGGCTTCTCCGCCAGCCTCCTCTTCACCCGCCTCTTCGCTGCCTTCCTCCACCTCCGGAACGCCGCCAATCGGCTCGACGCTCAGTGACACTGTCGCCAGGACGTTGCGCGTTAGCTTCACGGTGATGTCGTAGTTCCCAAGTTCGCGAATCGGCTCCTTGAGATCGATCTGTCTGTGCTCGACCTCGATGCCAGTACCCTGCTGAACGAGTTCAGCGATGTCACGCGCGGTGACCGAACCAAAGAGCTTGCCCTGGTCGCCCACCCGCACCTCGGTGCTGTACGCCTGACCATCCACCTTTGGCAGGAGATGGGCTCGGGCGTCCTCGTCGAGGCGGTCCTGTTTCTTCGCCTCTTTCGTGGCTCTCGCTTCGGCGATGGTGATGTAGTGTTGCGTCGCTGGGGCGGCGAGTTTTCGGGGCAGAAGGAAATTACGGGCGAACCCGTCCGCGACAGTCTTAATGTCGCCGGTGCGGGCGGTTCCTTCAACCTCCTCGAGAAACACAACTTTCATGACGAACTCCTTAGGGCGTTAGCGTAGTAGACGACAAGCAAAGACAATACCGCGTTTTCCACGTACGATCATCCTGCTTGTTCATATGCGCACCGCTGTTGTGCACAAATCAATTCTAGAACGCCTGTGCGCATGAGTCAAAGGGTGAAATTGCGCTACGAAGAGGCGGTCGCCGACAGCCTTCGCTCCAGCGAACCCTCGTACGCCTCGCGCATCGCTTCGAGCGAGATGTCGATCGGACCGAGTCGCAGACCTTGTTCCGAGGTCACGGTACCGAGGTACTGGAACTGGACATCCAACCCGTTCGCGATCCCTGCCAGCGCTTCGCGGGAATCCGAACGCAACGCGACCACGATGCGCGATTGCGCCTCGCCGAACAGCGCAGCGTCGGTTCGGTTTCCCAACGTCACGCTAGACGCATCCAGCCCCTTGCCTCCAGACATGCACATCTCGGCGAGAGCGACAGCGAGACCGCCATCGGAACAGTCGTGAGCCGCCGTGACGATCCCACTTCGGATCGCCGCCAGCGCCGCGCGGTGCACTCGCCCTTCGAGTTGCAAGTCTATCGACAACCTGCCAGCGACCTTGCCATGCATAAGCTTCAAGTATTCGCTCCCCGCCAGCGATGACGGCGTTTGATCCGCCGCCGCCCCGAGCACAAACACGTCATCCTCTGCGTCGGCAAACGCCGAACGGACGTGCATCGTCACATCGTCCAGCAGACCCAGCATGCCGATCACCGGCGTCGGATAGACGGCCTGTCCGCCAGTCTCGTTGTAGAGGCTCACGTTACCGGAGATCACCGGCGTGCCCAGCGCCGAACAGGCGTCAGCTATACCTCGGATGACACCTTCCATCTGGTAGTAGACTTCTGGACGCTCCGGGTTACCGAAGTTCAAACAATCGGTCACCGCCACGGGCAGCGCACCCGTACAAACAACGTTGCGAGCGGCCTCCGCAACCGCGATCGCCCCGCCAACGTAAGGATCGATGTAGCAGTAACGCCCGTTGCCGTCGGTCGAGACTGCGAACCCCTTCGATGTTCCCTTGATACGTAGCACAGCAGCGTCGCACCCCGCCTCGACAACCGTGTTATCGAGCACGCTCTGATCGTATTGGCGATAGACCCAGCGCTTTGACGCGATGTTCGGCGAGCCCAGTAGCTTCAGCAGCGCATCGTTCGCGTCGGCTACGTCCGGCAGCTCGCCAGGATCGAATGAATACATCTCCTCCAACTCGACCGGCGGCACGCCATCCCGGGTGTACTCCGGCGCCTCGACCAGGATATCGACGGGCAGAGCACCCACCTCACGATCGCCCTCCTTGATTCGAATCGTCTGATCGTCGGTTACGTGCCCGATAACCGTCCACGGCACCTCCCAGCGCTCGAACAACTTGGCGACGTCGTCCAGATGCTCTTTACGGGGGATGATCAGCATCCGCTCCTGTGACTCCGACAGCATCACCTCATACGGCGTCATGCCCTCCTCACGGCGCGAGATGCGGTCGACGTCGATCACGAGACCGGTGCCGGCGCGTGCCGCCGCCTCCGCGCTCGACGATGTCAACCCCGCGGCGCCGAAATCCTGAATGCCAACGATCCAGTCCTGATGATTCCGGGCGAGGTCGATGCACGCCTCCATCAGCATCTTCTCGAGGAACGGATTCCCCACCTGGACCGCTGGCCGCAGCTCCTCGAACCGGGCGTTCGGGTCCGTCCGCGAGGCTAACCCCGACGCCCCGTGAATTCCGTCGCGGCCAGTGTCAGCCCCGACGAGCATGAGCACGTTGCCCACGCCCGAGGCGGTAGCGCTCGCGAGTTTATCGATCGGCGCCACGCCAACGCACATCACGTTCACTAGAGGATTCGACGAGTACGCCTCCTCGAACACGACCTCGCCGCCAACCGTCGGAATGCCGAGACAGTTGCCGTACCCGCTGATACCAGCAACGACACCCTCGAAGAGATACCGGTTTCTCGCCTCGTCCAGCGGACCAAAACGCAGCGAGTCCAGGAGTGCGATAGGTCGGGCGCCCATCGCAAAAATATCGCGGACGATGCCGCCGACGCCAGTAGCTGCGCCCTGGTACGGCTCGATCGCCGACGGGTGGTTGTGCGACTCGATCTTCATCACAAGACACAACCCATCGCCGATATCCACGGCGCCGGCATTCTCGGCGCCGCGCTTCGTCAGGACGTACGAACCCTCGGCCGGAAGCAAACGCAGCAGCGGCCTTGAGTTCTTGTAGCCGCAATGCTCGCTCCACAGCGCTCCGAACATGCCGAGTTCGACTTCGTTCGGTTCGCGCCCGAGCCGTTCGACGATAAGATCGTACTCGTCGCGGCTGAGGGCTATGACATCGAGAGCGCTCTGATCGATCGTCACGCCTTAAGCATAAATGGACAGACGGGCACGCGGAAGTTTCTACCACTTCCTTGACATCGGCACACAGCCGAAGCACAATGCCGCCGTGACTTCCTCAAGTCCGCTTTCGGTCGTCAGCTGTCCTCATTGCGGCGCATCCGGACAAGAAACACTCTTCTGCAAGGGCTGCGACCGCTACATTCCGGACCCCTCGGGTAGTCTGGAAAAGGTGACGTTCAATCGTCGCTTTTGGGGCACGTACCTGCTCGAAGGTCTAATCGTCATTGTCACCCTTCTGATAGGTTGGCTCATCTGGCTCTACTTCACTGCCAAAACTTCCCAAACTCCTGCAAAACGCATCCTCAACGTCTACACCCTAGACGCTACAACCAGTGAGCCGATCTCAGCGGGGAGGGTATGGGTAAGGGATTTTGTCGTCGAGCACCTGCTATTCGGTTGGTTGCTCTCGTTCTTCATCGGACTCGCCGGCCTTATAGACGCAGCGTTCGTCCTCTTCGACAAGAATCGGCGATCCGTGCACGATCACATGATGAACACCATCGTCGTCTACGCTCCCGGGGGGCTACCAGCCACGGGGCTAACGCAAGAAGAGGTCAACCGCTCTCCCGAAGCGATGAACGCGATCAGCGACCAACGGCGCGAACTCGCTCGGTTGAAGGATAGGGGCATCCTTACGGACGAATAGTAGGACGCGAAGCGCAGAGCGCTCGCCGGGAGCCTCTAGCACCAAGTCGAGCCCACACAGACAGTTCCTACCCGAATGATGGGTATTCGACGCGCTGATCACGTTTTGCGCGACGCACGGGAATGCCAGGGCACCAAGCGATGGAAGGCAGGACGCCCTAAGCCTGCGCCTGCTGGAATGCCTTCCGGAAATCCAGAGGCTTTGAGATGAACGTAAACGGCTCGCTCGTACCGCCTGTGCCGATGATTGTAACGGTGCCATAGCCAAGAATCCGACCCAGAATGGTCTGCTTGACGTTCACAGACTCTATTTTGTCGACGTTCATCTCCAGGCCTACGCCTGCGCCCTGCGACAGAGAGCGCGTCAGGCCTCGTAATAAGACGGCTCCCCGGGGAAACAAGGCTGGTAACGTTCAGGCGGCGAGCGGCTTCTCCTCCGCGTCGGGCATAGTCACTTCCGGTCGCACATGCACCCGCGTCGCCTCGCTCTGGCGCTGCCGTCGAGCAGCCAGATACCAGCCGATGGTAGCTTGCAGCCCCGCATCGAACCCGGTCTTCGACTCGAATCCGAAGAGCCGCTTCGCGCGAGAGGTATC
>JACZRQ010000038.1:2539-21683 GCA_022574655.1 Chloroflexota bacterium | reverse complement strand
GTTTACCCAGCATAGGCCCCACGAAGCCGATCTCCGCGTGTCCCAGCATCTGCCGGACCGCGTTAATCTCCCCCGTGTGGAACCACGTGTGCAGGATCGCCCGCATAACCCCCGTACCCACGCTCTCACCGCCGAGGCCGTCGGGTTTCGACGCCAGGAATTGTGCCTTCGCGTCCGACAGCCATGTCTCCGTAAACCCCTTCGCTTCCGCCAGAAGCACCAGCGCCTCCTCCAACGGCGGCGGTTCGGGGTTCTTCGAACCGGACGCGTAGCGGGCCATTCGCGCCGGGCGGTTCAGCCAATGACCGGCGATGTGGTAAACGGTCCAGGAGATCGCGTTCATCTCCGTCCCATCGGCCTTGGTCAACCGCTGGCGCGCGTCTTCATCCGAGAGGCCCTGCAGGCCACGCTCGAACTCAGTCAGCGCGAAGCGGGCAAGATCGGTGGTGTTGTACGACACAGCCGACGATCTGAGACGGAGACCTAACCCGCCGCGGCCCTCTTTCGCGTCGCGGGCGGTGCTTCCTCTTCTTCCTCTTCTTGTTTGCGCCGCTTCTTCGCTTCCGCCACGCTCTTCTTGAGCGCACTCATGATATCGGTCACCTTCGCCGGAGTCGGCACTGCTGCTTCTTCAAGCTCCATCCCATCCAGCTTCGCCTCGATCACCCGCATCAGCGCCTCGCGGTACTCATCCTTGTACTGCTCCGGGTCGAACTCCTCCGTCATCAGGTCGATGAGCGTGAACGCCATGTTCAGCTCTTTCTCCGAAACCTCGACATCGCCAACCTCCTCCGGCGCGGCACGTATCTCATCGGGGTAGAGCAACGTCTCAAGCACCAGCGTCCCGTTCATCGCGCGCAGAGCGCAGAGCTGCTCCTTGTTCCGGATCGCGATCTTGGCGATGCCCGTCAGCCCCTTCTCCGTCAGCGCCTTCATCAGTAGCGCGAAAGGCTTCGCGCCCTTCTCGTCCGGCTCCAGGTAGTAGCTCTTCTCGTACAAGATCGGATCGATGTCCTCCGCCTTCACGAACGCCGCAAGCTCCACCGTCCGCTTGCTCGGCAGCGGCAGCCTCTCGAAGTCCGCATCCTCCATCACCACGTACTCGTCCTTCGCGTACTCGTACCCACGGACGACATCGCCCCACTCGATCGCTTTCTCGTGCACCGGGCACCAACGCTGTTGTTTGATTCGGTGCCCGCCATCCGCATGCAGCAGGTTAAACGAGATGTCATTGCTGTCGGTTGCGGTGAGCAGCTTTACCGGGATGCTGACCATCCCAAAGCTGATCACGCCGTTCCAGATAGATCTAGGCATATCTCTTCTCCCACCGCCGCCTCATGTAAGGCTGCGCAGACTTCCCTAATTGTATCGTAGGTACAGACGCTCGAAAACGCGACCAGTTATCTCCGGACACCCGCACAATGGTCCAGCGGAAGGCTCCTCGCGCCCGTCCTAGCCTGCCTGCCCGTCTGGGTCGAAGCGTCGAGCGGAGCATCAACGCTCCACTCCTCCAGCGCTATGATAGGAGCCATCACCCCGCAGCACCGCAACGAAAGGAGCCCCCATGAACCGACGAGAAGCCTGGGACATCCTCTGCGAGCACACCAAGGCCGAGCCCTTGCGCAAGCATGCCCTCGCCGTCGAGGCCGCGATGAAGTCCTACGCCGGCAAGTACGGCGGCGACGAAGAAACGTGGGGCATCGTCGGCATCCTTCACGACTTCGACTACGAGATGCACCCAACGGAAGAGGAGCACCCAGTCAAAGGCGCGGTAATCCTCCGCGAGCGCGGCGTCCCCGACGACATCGTCCACGCCATCCTCTGCCACGCCGACTACACCGACGCCGTGCCGAATTCGGACATGGACCGTGCCATCTTCGCCGTCGATGAGCTGACCGGCTTCATCATCGCTGTCGCCCTCGTCAGGCCCAGCAAGAACATCGAGGACGTCGCAGTGAAATCTGTGAAGAAGAAGATGAAGGACAAGGGTTTCGCCCGCGCTGTCAGACGCGATGACATTACCAACGGCGCCGAACGCCTCGGCGTCGACCTCGACGAGCACATCCAGTTCGTGATCGATTCCCTCAAGCCCGTCGCTGCCGAACTCGGGATCGCTGGCACCTGACCTCTGTCATCCTGAGCCGCACAGCACTCGCTCGCTGCAACCACCTCCGATGCGAAGGATCTGGGGCGGGGCCAAGACCGGTAGCGGAACGAGCAGCGGTCGCTGCCGACCTACGGCCAGTACGCGTCTCTCACGGCCAGCACGGCGGACACGTAGTCAAGCGTCTCCTCGTAGATGATCCCGCTCAGCGTGATTCCGTGCCCCTGGTAGTACGACGCCAGCGCGATCTCCGTGTCCCACCCCGTGGCGTTCATCAGGATTCGCAGGTATCGCGTGCCCATCTTCACGTTGTCGTAGGCGCTGACGTCCTCGTTCAGCGTCTGCCCGAAGATATCGTCCTCCAGCCACGTCGCCGTGCCCGGCATCAGCTGCATCAGTCCGACAGCGCCCGCCGGGCTCACCACGTTCTGCTGCCAGCCACTCTCGACCCACGCCACCGCCTTGACGACACCCGGGTCCAACCCCTCATACGCCGCGAACTCATCCATGATCGCTTCCAGATCCGGGTCGTACGGCCGGTCAGCCAGCGAAAGACTGCTGGACTGCAGACTAGCCTGCTCGGCTGAGGGAACAGACAACACCTGTCCGACGAAGATCAGGTCGGGGTTCGATATCCCGTTCGCCGACTGCAGCTCCGCCACCGATACCCCGAACGTCTCCGCGATGCCGCCGAGCGTGTCACCAGCCTGCACTTCGTACGTGGTGGACTGTCCACCACCCGCCGAACCCGGAATCTCGAGCACCTGTCCTGGGAAGATGAAGTTCGGATCGCCAATGCCGTTCAGGTCCACGATCGACCCAACCGTCACGTCGTATATCGATGCGATAAGCGACAGCGAATCGCCCGCAGACACAATATATTGTTTCCCGGCCGCTGTACTGACGGCGACAAACTGAAAAGTCAGGCCAATCAGCGCGGCAAGCAAGAATCGATTAAATCTAGACATCGAATGGAAGCCTCAGGCATGTCTATAGACGCCCGCCGACCCCGTTCGTTGCCGGGTACTGAAGCTTCCCTGCGGTAGGAACTCGGCCTAGAACCGCACCCCGAACCCGTCGAAATCGCCCGTCGCCTCACCCCAACGCTGATCGACCGCATCCACCCGCGCGCCCCGTGGACCATCCCGAAGCTGCCCGACGAGCCGTTCGAGCGCGCTCCTCAGCCCCTCCGCCACCACCTCGACCGCACGATGATCGTCCCGCACGTTCTTCACGTAGCCCCTCAGCCCGAGCGCCCGCGCCCTCGCATACACGAAGTCACGGAAGTTCACCCCCTGCACCCGGCCGTATACGATGGCATGAAGCGAAGCGGTTTCCGAATCCATTCGTTTCATTCTCTCGACGCCCTGACCATCAGAACCTATAATCTGTGATCATGCGCCCGAACAGCGCCATCATCAACTCACGCGTTGTCATCCTGACAGGCGCTGGAGCATCCGTGCCACTTGGTCGCGAAGCAACCCTGGGTTTCACAGAGCTGCTAAAGACCTTGGTTTCCGGAGCGCTTGACGAAGCGCTCACGGCCGCGCTCGACTCTTGCAAGAAGCGACTAGGAAGCGACCCGATCGATGTTGAGGTTCTACTTGATCACCTTGAGGCATGCCTTGAGTATGTTGCGTATCTCAAGACCGACCTACACCTCGAACAATGGCTCTTTCGTAGTAACAACGAGCACGCAAGAGTAGATTTGGCGGTCCAAAGCTACAAACAACTTCGTGATTTCACATTAGACCAAGTTGTTAAACACTATCGATCGATAGACCCTCAGGACGCAGAGAATCTATATCAGCCTCTTTTCAACTGGGCTACTGCCTCCGATATCCAGACACTACCCATCTTCACTCTCAACTACGATACCGCCGTTGAAGAGGCCTGTGACGCCGGCGAAAAGGCGTTCATCGATGGTATCCGAAGGCGATATCGTCGTGAGTGGTCACCTGCCGTGTTTGACGATTATCAGCCACAAAATGACTCTTCAACTCTAGTTCTCTTTAAGATGCATGGTTCAGTGAGTTGGCTTCGCGATTCGGAAGATCGTATTTTCGAGACGCATAATCAAGATCGGGATCCGCCTGGGCACCGACATGTCATCCAATATCCATCTCTCCGGGCGAAAGATCTTCTTCAGGAGCCGTTCAAGACTGCTTACGATTACTTCGCAGAATGCCTCCAACACTCGTCTGTCCTTGTTGTGGTCGGGACATCCTTAAGAGACGCAGAGCTCACGGATATTATCGAGCGCGCCTTCGACGCGAACCCGGCTGCGCTGGCAGTTGTCATGAGCAGATCGCTTACCGTGGAAGAAGCGGCCTCGCGACTGAGGGTCCCGAGTGATCGCGTTGTCGCTATACAGGCACGGTTCGGCGACAACACGGGCCAATTACTGCAAGAGGTCGATAACCTCCTGGCAGGCCGCCGGAAGAAGCTGGGGAAGAACGTCCCGGCACTCAAAATACCTAGGGATCCTACCCGTCCTCCCCCCGACACTAGCCGCCGCCGCGCGGCGACCCAAGCGGCCACGCATCAGCGATAGCGCCGCCCCCTCGGAACGACCCGAAGCGCGACTCCTGGCTCCGCTGACACCCCTTAGATCTTGACCAGGACCTGCCCGTCCTCAACTTTTACTTCGTATGAAGGCACCCCACGGCGAAGGAACGGCGGGATCAGTGCCGCGAAGATACGTATGACAAGCGGTTCCTGAACCCATCGCACCAGCTTCCCGGTGGTCACCTCGAACTGCGAGCCGTGCCAGGGGCACGTAAGCACCGTCCCCTCCAGCTCACCCTTGCCGAGCTGCGCCCGCAGGTGAGTGCACCGGCCGCCAATCGCATAACATTCGCCGTCCTGCACACGCGCTAGCGCGATCTCCGTTCCGTTGACCTTGAACTGCCTCGCCTCGCCCACCGGCACATCCTCGACCTTACAAACAGGAACGAACTCCGACATCTTCTCCTCCTTCGTCTCCAGCTTCGGCTTCTATCACAGCACTGTGTCCAGCGCCGCCTCCACCACTTCCGCCGGCACGTCGTCACGCAGCACCGCGCTCCCAATTCCCTCGAGCAGCACCCAACGCACCTTGTTGGCCCGCACCTTCTTGTCCAGCGCAATCGCCGCCATGATCTTCTCGCGATCGAGTCCGTCGGCGCTCGTCGGCAGCTTGAACTTCTCAAGCACCGCCTTCTGCCGCACGATAACATCTTCCGCCAGCAGCCCCATCCCACGGCTAATCTCCGCCGCGCACATCATCCCGATCGCGTCCGCCTCGCCGTGCCGAAAACGCTCGTAGTTCGTCGTACTCTCGATCGCGTGTGCCAACGTGTGTCCGTAGTTGAGCGTCGCCCGGCGACCTGTCGTCTCCTTCTCGTCCGCCATCACAACACCAGCTTTGATCGCCACGCTGCGGCTGATCGCCTCGGTCGTCACCTCTGGATCGAGTTTCAAGATGCCTTCCGCATTGTCCTCAAAGAAGCGCAAATAGCCCTCATCCGCGATCATCGCGTGCTTAATCGCCTCCGCCCAGCCGGAGTGCTCTCGCTCCGGCAGCGTCCGCAGCACCGCCGGGTCCGCCAGCACCATCTTCGGCTGGTAGAACGCCCCGATCATGTTCTTCGCCCGCGCGTGGTTCACCGCCACCTTCCCGCCGATCGCCGCATCCACCATCCCCAATACGCTCGTCGGCACGTGTACAAGCGGCAACCCGCGAGCGAACGTCGCCGCCACGTAGCCCCCAAGGTCGGTCACCATCCCACCACCGACGGTGACGATCGTGTGACCTCGTTCAGACTTCTTCTCGATCAGCCAGTCGTATATCTCCGACGCCGTATCCAGCGTCTTGGTCGCCTCGCCCGGCGGCACGATGTACGACTCGAACGGAACCTCCGCGGCCGACAGCGACGCCTCGACCTCGTCCCCGATGTGATGCCACACCTGCTCGTCACTGATGACGTAGACCCGCCGTGCGAGTTGAGCATCTCGCAGGCTTCGTCCGAGTCCGCCAAGCGCTCCCCAGCGAACGATCACCGGGTAGTAACTGCTGGAGCTCGTCCGTATCACCGCTGCGGAGTCTGACGCGATCGATCCCTTCGCGGCGTTGGCCAAGCGATCTGGATCCGAGAATGAGCCGGGCGCAAGCCGGTCCCGGGCGCGAACGATCTCCTCGACGACCTGCTCCGGGGCCAGCGCGTCGACATGCACCGTCCAGTCACACAGCACGTACACAGATTGGCGCGCCGCCTTTAGCTCACGAATGCGCGTAAGAGGATCGGGCGTGTCCAGCAACGGCCGCAGGAAAGACTCAACGTCACGGTCCTCTCGCAACCGGTGCAAGATTGTGTCTGGCCTTGCCTCCAGGCAGACCACGAAGCCACCGTCCGCCATTAGACGCCTGCACTTCGAGCTAATCACCACCCCACCACCACCGACGATGACGGCGTTCTCTCGCGAGCACGCTTCTCTCAGCGCATCCGCCTCAAGCTCGCGGAAGTGCGCCTCGCCCCGCTTGCGAAAGATGTCACCAATCGGCCCATGCTGTTCCTCAACCATCGAATCCGTGTCCACCAACTCCCAGCCCAGCGCCTTCGCCAGCAGCGGACCCACAGTTGACTTACCCGTCCCCGAGAAGCCCGTGAGTACGATCCGCGTCGGCAGGCTCACGATGACGCCTCCACGTACGGTTCGTGTATCTCCATCCATCGCCCCGGCTTCCGCAGCGGCACGAACCCGGAGAGCTCGTACAGACTGTGCGCATCATCCGTCGCCAGCAGCCATCGTCGTAGACTGCCCAACTCCGGGTGGTTCAGCGCCGCTTCCACAAGCAACTTCCCCAGCCCGTTCCCTCTCTCAGACTCGATCACGAACACGTCCGCCAGAAACGCAAACGTCGCCCGATCTGTTACCGCACGCGCAAATCCCACCTGCTTCCCGTCCTTGTACGCCCCGAAGCAGATCGAATTCCCAATCGACCGCGCGACTATATCCTCGGACACGCCATTCGCCCAGTAGCTCCTCGTCAGAAACGAATGGATGAAGCCGAGATCGAGCAGCGCTGGGTCGACCGAGATCACGTACTCGCCCTGGCGGACTTCATATGCTTCCGACATCTGCTGTCAATATATCGAACTCAGGCGAAGCCGCGCACTCAAGCCACCGACTTCAAGTCGGCGGTACCACGTCTCGACAGGCTAGCCGCCGCCGTCCGCTTGCCCTCGCGGCCCGATCGTCTCCTGATATCCGTCGAAGTTCCGCTTCGTCTCCTTCATCGAGTCCCCACCGAACTTCTCGAGCATCGCCCGCGCCAGCACCAGCGCCACCATCGCTTCACCGATCACACCTGCCGCCGGAACCGTACACACGTCCGACCGCTCGTAGTGCGCCTGTATCTCCTCCCCGGTATGAAGATCGATCGATGGCAGAGGCTTCGAGAGAGTCGATATCGGCTTCAACGCGCCCCGCACGACGATCGGCTCACCGTTCGTCATACCCCCTTCGAGGCCCCCAGCGTGGTTCGTCGCGCGCCTCCACGGCCTCCCATCCCACTTGTCGGGCGGGAGTATGACATCGTGCGCTTCTCGGCCCGGCCCCGCCGCGACCGCGAAGCCGCCGCCTAGCTCGACGCCCTTTACCGCGTGGATGCTCATGACCGCCTGCGCGAGCTGACCATCCAGTTTCAGGTCCCACTGGATGTGGGAACCAAGACCGATCGGCACTCCCGTCGCCCACATCTCGAACGTCCCGCCGAGCGTGTCGCCCGCTTCCTTGGCGCCGTCAATCGCGCGCACCATTCGGTCACCGGCCTCGGCATCCACCGCCCGCACGGGCGACTCCTCGACTGTCTTCCAGTCCGGTTCACCGTCCACGTTCACGAACACGTCCGCGACTGATGTCGTATGCGAATGTATCGCGATGCCGAACTCTTCCAGGAACCGTCGGCAGATCGCGCCAACGGCAACTCGCGAGGCGGTCTCCCGCGCCGAGGCTCGCTCTAGTACGTTACGCGCGTCATCGAACCCATACTTCATCGTACCGGCGAGGTCCGCGTGCCCGGGGCGCAGACGCGTCACCTTCTTGGTCTCGCCTTCGAACGGCTCGACCTGCATGACCTCCTGCCAGTCCTCCCACACCTTGTTCTTGATCACCATCGCGATCGGGCTCCCCAGCGTCTCACCGTGACGCACGCCACCGATGATCTCCGCACGGTCCTTCTCCAGCTGTTGCCGCCGCGAGCGGCCGTGGCCACCCTGTCGCCGCTTCAAATCACCCGCGATGTAATCGGCGGTGATCGGGAGTCCGGCCGGGATCCCTTCGAGCGTAATCACCAACGCCTGCCCGTGGGACTCTCCAGCCGTAATCAATCGTAACGCTGTCATGAGTTAACCATCGGAGCCTCTTCCGCCTCATCTTCCACGACTGGGTCCGCTACCTCAATCGCTAGCGGCTGGCCGCGTTCTCCCATCCTGTAGCGCGCGCCGAGCGAGTCCGCGATCTCCTCGCCCGTCCACTCATCCCAGTCCACGGCCAGAGCCGCGCTTCGGTCTGCTTCAGTCGACATTATGCACGCCCGAGACGACGCTCCATTGCCGTCACGAAACGTCGTGTACACATCGATTTGAATCCGTTGAGGACGGAAGTGCGGAAGATCGTAAAACACCATCTCTGCCACTCTGGCCGTAATCGCCATCCCTGTCTGGAGCGGGTTCGCAGATTCTACCCAGTTCTTCCCTTCGCGCCGATACTCGCTCTCAGCCTGACACGAGACCCTGACGAAGTCCGCAGCGACCTCCACAAGTTGCGTGCTCTGCATGCCGCGCCAGACGTCGACCGCGATCTCCTTCGGCTTCTTCTTGGAACGCCACTCAGTCAGGCTATCATCCACTATCTCAGCAATGACTTTCACATCACCGTCTTCGGCGGCCTTTCGCCAGGCCATCGCCACCCGCGTCCCCTGCATCACAACGTACGCGACGATCAAGAACATGATCACCATCACGAGGAGAGCCCACTGCATTAGACCCCATCCTCCGCCTTGAGAGCCGTTCGCGCCGCCTCGAACATTACTTCGACCGGCGCGTCACGGCCCGTCCACAGCTTGAACGACGCCGCTCCCTGGTAGATCAGCATCGGCAGTCCGCCTAGCACGCGCGCCCCTCTCTCCTTTGCCGTACGCATGAGCGTAGTCTCGAAAGGACGGTAAATGATGTCGTAAACGAGAGCACCTGCGTGTATCGCCTCCGCTGGCACCGGAGAATCGCCTTCTTCGCCCGTTCCCGTGGAACCGGCTGAAGTACAGTTTACCACCAGGTCGCACCCCATCGTCGCCGACGTCCACGAAACGTGCATCTCCGGCAGCGCCTTCAACGCAGCTCCCTTCGCCAACGGTTGCAACTCTTCCACGAGCTTTGTAGCCCGCGAGAACGTCCGGTTGATCACAACGATCGACGCTGCCTTCGCCCGGAGCAGCGAAACTACCATCGCCCTCGCTGCCCCGCCGGCGCCCGCCACCACAACGCGTTTACCCGCTGGATCGAATCCCGCGTCCCTTCGTAGCGCCTCTACCGCGCCTTCAACGTCCGTGTTGTATCCGAGCAGCTTCCCCCCGTCGTTCACAATCGTGTTCACCGCTCCCACCGTGCGCGCCAGATCGTCAACCTTGTCCAACAACGGGACGATCGCCTCTTTGTGCGGAATAGTGACGTTGGCGCCGACGATCGTCGGCGCTCGCAAGGTGGTTACGCGTGTCTCCAGCCCGTCCGCAGCCGTCGACCACGGTTCGTAAGTGATGCCGAGATTGAGGTGGTCCAGGGCCGCCTGCTGAAACACCGGTGAAAGCGAATTCTTCAGCGGATGGCCGATCACACCCAGAAACGACATGGGCTCAGATCCACTCCGCCCTTGCCGTACGGTCGCCACCGGCGTCCCCGGTGTTCAACGTCGACTTGGGCGTCAGCACCAGCACGTGAACCTCGCTCTTCGCGACAGGCATGTGCTCAGCGCCTTTAGGGATCACGGCGAGCTGACCCTCGCTGAGATTGAGTTCGCCGTCTCGCAATCGGATCGTCAGATCCCCGTGTACGACGAGGAACATCTCGTCCTCGTTCTCATGAGCGTGCCAGACGAACTCGCCCTCGAGCTTGGCCAGCCGGACCCGCATATCGTTGACCTCAGCAACGATCTTCGGACTCCACTGCTCGCTGAACAGTCCAAACTTCTCGCTCAGGTCTATCTTCTCGACGCGCGTCATAACCCTTACCGAATGAACTCCGCCACGTTCTGCGAGTGCTCCTCGAACGTCTCCGCGAACGCGTGAGAGCCGTCCGGCCTCGCCACGAAGTAGAGATAGTTCGTCTCTGCCGGGTTCATCACCGCTAGGATCGAAAGCAACCCCGGATTCGAGATCGGCCCGGGTGGAAGACCGGCGTTCTGGTACGTATTGTACGGCGAATCTACGACAAGATCGTCGCCCGTCAGCCCCGCCTTCCAATAGCCGAACTCCGCGATACTCGCCGGGTCCTCCGAAACCGCGAACTGCACGGTCGGGTCGGCCTCCAACCGTATCCCCAGCGCCAGACGGCTCAGAAACACCTGCGCCATGATCGGACGCTCCTCCGCCACCTGCGCCTCTCTCTCGATAATGGACGCCAGCGTCAGCGCCTCATGGAACGTCAGGCCCACGTCGGCGGCGCTCTCTCGAACCCCCAGTGGCACGTTGTCCAGGAACGCCTGCAACATCGTCAAAACAAGGTCGGAAGCCGGGCCAGATATTCCGATTGCGTAGGTCGCCGGGAACAGATAACCGTTGAGCGATGCCCCTTCCGGCAACTCGTTGAGGAGCGATAGTTCGTACAACGAAGCGTCCGTCGCCGCCAGAAACTCCTCCCGCGACACACCCTGCTCCGCGACCGCGTCCGCAATCTGCTCTAGCCGCCACCCTTCGATTACCGTGACGATCCGCTCGGTGATCGCCCCGCGCCGGATCCGGTACACCGCCTCGAGTACCGGCGTGCCCCTCTGGAATTCGTAATCCCCGGCCTGAAGCAAGCGATCGTATCCCATGAACGCCACCAGCACCTTGAACTGCGTCGCCGACTCGATCACCCCCGCTTCTGCAAGCGTCTCACCGACATCCCCCGGACTCTCTCCCTCCAAGACGGTAACCGCGGCCGGATCGCCGCTCGTTGGCGTTCTCGTCTCGAACGCCGTCGGCCCATCGATGATGTCCCCACTCTGGAACACGAACCATACCGCCACCACCGTGAACACCAGCGACACCACCGTCGCAGCCAACGGAATGAGCCGCGTGCCGTTCACAGCTTCGTCAAACGGACCGTCGGCTGTCGATGAACGTTTGTAGCAGAATCGCCGCCGCCAAAGCGTCTCGCGACGTCGCCCCACTTCGGCTGCGGCCTCCGCCCCCTCGCCCCGCCTGCACGGTGGTCAGACGCTCATCCCAAGTGTGAACCGTGATCGAAAGCTTCTCCCTTAACTCGTCCACGACCTTCAGAACCCCCTCCGCCTGCGGACCCACGGCCCCCGACATCGAAAGCGGCAGCCCCACAACAACCTCGTCCGCCCGCTGATCGAGCGCTATTTGGGCCACCGTCTGGACGACGTCATCACCCGCTTCTACCGTGTCGACTGGTACGGCGACACCCGTCCGGTCATCCGCCGCCGCCACGCCTATCCTGCGTTCGCCCAGGTCGATGCCGATTATCCTCACGTCGTGCTTGCCCCGATCCTATCGGGGCTTGCCACCCAGCATCTCGCGAACGATATCCGACACGGCGGCGAGCGCCTCATCCACTTTCGAAGCGTCCTTGCCGCCCCCCTGCGCCATATCGGGCCGCCCGCCTCCGCCGCCACCTGTCATCGCCGCCACCCGCTTCAGTATCTCGCCCGCCTTCGGGCCGCGCTCGATAACGTCCGGCGTTACGATCGCGATGAACTGCGGCCGGCCGTCAACGACGCTCGCCAAGACGACCACGCCCGATCCGATGCCCTTGCGCATCGCATCACCCATGTATCGCAGCGCGTCCATGCTCGGCGCATCGACTCGCTCGACCAGCAGCTTGACGCCCTCCACCTCTGTTGCTCGCTCCAGGATCTGGTCGCCGGTCGGCGCCGACGCCAGCGATCGCTCCATCTTCTCGATCCGCTTCCGTAGCGCATCCTGCTCCGCCACCAGCGACTCGATCTTTGCGACCAGCGCGTCTCTCGGCGCGCCCAGCCGCCGGGCCGCCTCGTCGATATCGTCAAGCCGCCTCCGTACATACTCGGCAGCGCCCCGTCCGGTCAGCGCCTCGATCCGCCGCATTCCCGATCCGATCGACGACTCGCCCGTAATCACGAACGTCCCCACCTCGCCCGTGCGATGGCAGTGAGTCCCGCCGCACAACTCAGCGCTGAACTTCGGCAACACCGTGTTCACCTCGACTACCCGCACCTCTTCCCCGTACTTGTCGCCGAAGAACGCCAGCACACCCTCTGACATCGCTTGGTCGAATGTGGTCGTTCGTGAATCAACCGCCAGGTCTTGACGCACCTTCGAGTTCACCAGCTGCTCAACCTCCACCAGCTGATCCTTCGTCACCGCCTCCGTATGTGTGAAGTCGAACCGCAAGTGTCCCGGAGCGACCAGCGATCCCGCCTGCCTGACGTGCGTCCCCAGCACCTGACGCAGCGCCGCGTGTGCAAGATGCGTCGCCGTGTGGTTCCGCATCGTGTCCCAGCGATGTTCCGCATCCACCCGGGCCGTCACGCGATCCCCCTTCGCGATACCTCCTTCGATAACGCGACCGCTATGCACAATCAACCGTCCCGCGACGCGCTGTGTGTCTTCGACGACGACTCGCCCGCTCGGTCCGACAAGCTCGCCACGGTCGCCAACCTGCCCGCCGCCCTCCGGATAGAACGGCGTCTCAGCGACCAGCACCTGGACCTCGGTACCGTCTCCCGCGTCAGTCGCTTCTTCGCCGCCGACGACCAGCGCCACCACCTCCGACTCCGCTTCGAGCGCGTCGTATCCCCTGAAGTTCGTTTCGCCTTCGGCCAGCGAACCGAACAACGTGTCCGCGGCGACGGCGTCCGCCCCACCCGCACCCGCCCGCGCCCGCTCCCGCTGCTTCTCCATCTCCGCCTCAAACCCTTTCTCGTCAACCGCTAGGTCACGCTCGGCCGCGATCTCACGCGTCAGCTCGATCGGAAATCCGTATGTATCGTGCAGCAGGAACGCCTCAGAACCAGAAAGCCGGCGTGCCGCATCGACCAAGCTATCGAGCCTTATCTGTGTCTCTTCTGTGCTCAACCGCTCAGCCTCAGTCAGTGATGGATAGATCGAGTCCCGGTACCCGTCAACCTCACTCAGCACTTCAGACAAAGCGGCAGGTGCGAATCCCTCTGTGAGCGCCGTCCACCTGAACGCCCCTGATGATCTCTCATCTTGCTCGAGACCCATGACGGTGAATTTCTCCAACTCCTGCTCAATGCTATTGAGTTCGAGACGGGCAGCAGCGTCTCTCGCTTTAGCAGGACCATCCAAGTGCTTACTGATGCTCTTCCTACCACCGTCTACCACCGAGATGATTCGCCGGTGCATGGGCACCAAGCCATCCTCAAGAATCGCTAACCCACGCTGCAACGTCTCGTCGAATCGCTGCTCCTCTGGCTCAATGATCTCGCGGATGAAGCTGCGCTGCCGCTCCAACTCCTCGTGTGACTGCGCCATGTGATCGACGATCGTGTCCGCCACCTCGGCCATGAACGGCTCCCCAATCCCCAGCCTCCGCCGTCCGAAATACACCGCCCGCCGCAGCATCCTGCGCGCGACGTAACCACGCTCCTCGTTCGAAGGAACAACTGGCGTTCGCTCATCACCGATAAGAAAAGTCACAGCACGCGTGTGCTCGGCGACGATGCGGATCGCGCGATCGGTCTCGTCGTCGCTCCCGTACTTCTTGCCGGAAAGCTGCTCGATCTTCCGTATGATCGGCGCGAACAGGTCCGTCTCGTAGACAGATGGAAGCTTGGTCTGGTCCCACTGATCGCTCTCGAACATAAGCACCGAGGTGATTCGTTCCAGCCCCGCGCCCGTGTCGATGTTCTTCGATGGCAGCGGCTCTCGCTTGTCTCCGTCGCAGTAGAACGACATGAACACCAGGTTCCATATCTCCACGAACCGTTCGCAGTCGTCGTGCGACGGCTCGCAATCCACTCCGCAACCGAACTGCTCGCCGAAATCGTAGTGAATCTCGGAGTCCGGGCCGCAGGGGCCCACTTCGCCGGAGAACCAGTAGTTCTGATCTTCACCGTAGCGAAGGAGCCGCTCCACCGGCACACCAAGCTTTCGCCAGAGGGCGTACGACTCGTCGTCGTCCAGATATACGGCTGGCCACATACGGTCCCCGTCGAGTTTCAGAACCTCGGTGAGGAACTCCCACGCCCACGGGATCGCTTCAGCCTTGAAGTAATCACCCACGGCGAAGTTGCCTAGCATCTCGAAGAACGTGAGGTGCGACGCATCGCCCACGGATTCGATATCAGACGTCCGGAAACACTTCTGCACGCTCACCATCCGCGACGCCGGCGGCTCCGCCTGCCCCGTGAAATACGGCTTCATCTGCACCATCCCGGCGCTCGTGAACAGCAGCGTCGGATCGCCCGGCGGCACTAGAGGCGCGCCGGGAACACGTCTGTGCTCTTTGCCTTCGAAGAAACGAAGGAACGATTCTCTAAGCTCGTGAGAGTCCAACGAGGTGGATTATAACGTGACGGGACAGTCCGTCCCAACGCAACGCGGCCCCATTTGCCGCTGTCTATGTTCTTGACAGCCTTCGTAAATCGCCGATAACATATTTACCAACATCTTTTCAGATTGAGCGAACTTTACTTGGACGACGATAAACCTCCAGATAGAAGCCCCCACGCAGCCACACTGCGTGCTCACCCCATTTCACGTAGCCCTTCTTTCCCCCTGATCGGCTGCCTTGTATTCCCCACCTTGATCGCGGACTGAGATCTGAGCCTTGCGCGGCGGCGCTCGCGTTACGCTGCCATCCCTTTTCTGATGCCACGAACTAAGACCAACTCCAGCTCTGAAGAACCAGAAGTCGACTCGCTTACCCTTCTGCGGGTTCAACTCGAAGCCCGCCTCGACGAATGCACTCGCTTCATCCAGGCCGGTGTCCAGATCGTCGACCCCATGACCACCTACCTTGAAGCGGGAGTCGAGATCGGCGCCGGCACCGTCATCTATCCGAACACAACGATCTCCGGCAAGTCCATCATCGGCAAGCGCTGCCGGATCGGACCGAACTCCATCATCGCCGACTCACGACTCGGCGATGAAGTGGCGGTCTTCGCATCGGTCGTCGAAACTGCCGACGTTGAGCCTGGCGTCGACATCGGTCCCTTCAGCCATCTGAGACCGGGAACGTACATCGAGGAAGGCGTTCACGTCGGAAACTTCGTCGAGATCAAGGAGTCGCGCATCGGCGCAGGAACCAAGATCGGACACTTCAGCTACCTCGGCGATGCAGACGTCGGGGCGGACGTGAACGTCGGCGCCGGCACCGTTACCTGCAACTACGACGGCAAGAAGAAGAGCCGAACCATCATCGAGGACGAAGCGTTCATCGGCAGCGACACGATGCTCGTCGCGCCCGTCCGCGTCGGGCGCGGCGCGACCACCGGCGCCGGTTCGGTGGTCACGCAGGACGTGCCCCCAAACTCGCGGGTCAGAGGCGTGCCGGCGAAGCCATCTCCATCCTCCCGCACGCGGAAGCAGGAGCGTAAGAACCGTGGATAGCGATAGCTTATCCGCGCTGATCGTCCTCCTGGCGGGCGTAATCGCCTTCATCCTGCTGATAGCCGCTGAGGCCGGCATCGTTGCCGGCGTTAGAGAGCGCGCCATGCGCGAACCCGCCGAATCGCGCATAGATGCGCTGAAGCGTTTCTACCACGAACGGCAACTAACGCTGTCGTCGCTCGCCTTCGCACGCAGCATCACGCTCGTCGGCGTGACCGCACTCGTTGTCTTCATCGTCCTCAGGGAATGGAGCGATAGCTTCTGGGCGCTGGCTGCCACCGCGTTCTCGACGGCTACCGCCTTCATGGTCCTGCAGGCGTTCCCGCGCCTCGTAGTCGCACGGAGCCCCGACCGTTGGCAGAGCGCGCTCAGTCCATTCGTGTCAGGAGTCAGAGCAGCTTTCCGCTGGCCCGTCATGCTCCTCGACATCCCCATGACGACTCTCCTCCGCAGGTGGCAGTCTCGCCAGCTCGGCGATGGTGAGGACGCTGAAGAACTCCTCCTCATCTCGGAGATGGAGGAGGCCGGCGCCGCGCTCGAAGACGAAGAACGACAGATGATCCGCGGTGTCATCGAACTCGAGTTCACCCCCGTCCGCGAGGTCATGGTTCCCCGAACTGACATCGTAGCCATCGACGTTGAGGACGGATTCGAGAAGCTGAAGCAGGTGATGGTAGAGCGAGGGTTCTCTCGCCTCCCCGTCTACGAAGAGAACATCGACAACATAATCGGCATCGCCTACGGCCGGCAGGTCCTCAACTACCTGGCGACCGGCAAGGCTCCACCCGAGCTGCGAGACATCGTCCGCCCCCCCCACTTCATCCCGGAAGGCAAACGCATCCATGAGCTACTCGCCGAGATGCGGGAGAAGCGCATCTCCATCGCCGTCGTTGCTGACGAATACGGAGGTACCGCCGGCCTCGTCACCATCGAAGACCTGCTCGAAGAGATCGTCGGCGAACTCCAGGATGAGTTCGATATGGAGGAGCAGGACGTCCAGCCGATTACCGCAGACGACGCAATCGTAGACGCCCGCGTGACGATCGACGAGCTTTCAGAGATATTCGACGTCACCCTGGAGAAGGAAGACTTCGATAGCGTCGGCGGTCTCATCGTGAACGAACTCGGCCGAATGCCCAGCATCGGCGACCACGTCCGCGTCAACGGCATCAGCCTCAAGGTACTGAGCGTCGCCGGGCGCAGAATCAAGAAAGTACGAGTCACGAAAGTCGAAGATCCCGACGAAGAGACCGAAACCGCGGACGCTAAGTGACACCACCCCTTTTGTGATGCGCCCATCTCTGTGCTACCATTCCCGCCTGAGATGACTCCGGCAGGAAGGCCGTCCGCCGACGACACCAAATTCTGGATCGCGTTCAGCCGCATTCCCGGCATTGGACGCGTCCGATTCCAGGCTCTCCTCGACAAGTTCCAAGGTCTTGAGCACGCCTGGGCCGCCGGCCCCACGGACCTGAAGTCCGCCGGCCTCGAAGACCACACCGTCCGCGCCATCACCGAGTCCCGCCCAACGATCGACCCGGACTCCGAAGTCGAGCGGCTCGAGGAAGCGGGCGTCGTCGCTCTCAGGTGGGACGAACCGTCATACCCGGCACGACTCAAGGAGATCGACGATCCACCACCAGTCCTCTACTGCAAAGGCGAGCTCACCGATGCTGACGAATGGGCCCTCGCCGTCGTCGGCACCAGACGCGCCACACCCTACGGGCGCCAAGTCGCAGAAGAGATGTCGCACCAACTCGCCGCTAACGGCATCACCGTCGTCAGCGGCCTCGCGCGCGGAATCGACGCCATCGCCCACAAGTCCGCACTCGAAGCGGACGGACGGACGATCGGCGTTCTTGCCTGCGGACTGGACATCGTTTATCCACCGGAGCACGAAAAGCTCGCCGCGCAGATCGCCGAGAACGGCGCGCTCCTCAGCGATTATCCGCTCGGCACTGAACCCCGAGCAGAACACTTTCCTCGGCGCAACCGTATTATGTCTGGGATGACTCTGGGCACACTGGTCGTTGAAGGAGGCATCAAGAGCGGCGCCCTGATCACCGCCCGGTTCGCCATCGACCAGAACCGCGAGGTGTTCGCGGTACCGGGAAGCATCTTCTCCGCGCAGAGCCGTGGCACCAACACGATCATCGGCAGAGGTGAAGCAAAGCTCGTCCAAAAGGTAGAGGACATACTCGAAGAGCTAAACCTGACGATGGTCCCCCAACAGGTGGAGATGAAAGAACTAATACCCGCGACAGATACGGAGGCGGACATTCTACGTCATATATCAAAGGAACCCATCCACGTTGACGAGGTCTGCCGCGAGAGCGGCCTGCCGGTATCGACTGTTAGCAGTCTTCTAGCGATGATGGAATTGAAAGGGTTGGTCAAACAGATGGCGCCGATGGCGTACGTCAGGGCCAGAGAGACTAGAGCCCCCTACGGAGGTTGAGCTTGGCGAAAAGAAACGGAAAGAGCCTGGTAATCGTCGAATCGCCCGCAAAGGCGAGGACGATTTCGCGCATACTCGGATCGGATTACGACGTCAAAGCGTCCGTCGGTCACGTCCGCGACCTGCCTAAATCCTCGCTCGGCATCGAAATCGAACAGGGCTTCGTACCCAAGTACATCATTCCGCGGGACAAGTCGAAAACCGTCAAAGAGATCAAAGAATCGGCGAAGAAGGTCTCGGACGTCTACCTCGCCACAGACCCCGACCGCGAAGGCGAGGCCATCGCCTGGCACCTCATTGAAGCCGCCGACCTCGGCGATCTCGAACTGCACCGCGTCGTCTTCCACGAGATTACACCCGAAGCCGTTCGCGAGGCGTTCAACCACCCCCGCGATATCGACATGAAGCTCGTCGACGCCCAGCAGGCCCGAAGAGTCCTCGACCGCCTCGTCGGCTACCGTCTCAGCCCCTTCCTTTGGAAAAAGGTCCGCCGTGGTCTGTCCGCTGGCCGCGTCCAGTCCGTCGCCGTCCGGCTCGTCGCTGAACGAGAGCGCGAGATCCTGGCCTTCCAGTCACAGGAGTACTGGACCATCGACACCCAGGTGGCCAAGGAGGGCACGCCTCCCGATTTCCGCGCCAAACTCGCCGGCTGGGTCGGCAAGAAAGACAAGATCCAAATCACGAACGAGACCGAGTCCCAACGCCTCACGGCAGAACTGCGTTCGTCCGCGTTCACCGTCACGAACGTACTGAAGAAGAACCAGAA
>JACZRQ010000038.1:0-2529 GCA_022574655.1 Chloroflexota bacterium | reverse complement strand
ACCGGCGTCCGGCCGCGCCCTTCATCACCAGCACCCTCCAGCAGGAAGCATCGCGGCGCCTCGGTTTCTCCGCCAAGAAGACCATGGCCGTCGCCCAGCAGCTCTACGAGGGTGTCGCGCTCGGCTCCGCTGGCGAAGTCGGCCTCATCACCTATATGCGGACCGACTCAACCAACATCGCCGGTTCAGCGCTCCACGAACTCAGGGAGTACATCGGCCAGAAGTACGGAGCAGAATTCGTTCCCGAGAAACCGAAGATCTACAAGCGCAAGGTCAAGGGCGCGCAGGAGGCGCACGAGGCGATTCGCCCGACCAGCGTCCAGCGCGAGCCTCAGACCGTCCAGCAGTACCTCAGTAACGATCAGAACCGCCTGTACAGCCTCATCTGGCAGCGCGCCGTCGCCAGCCAGATGGCCGACGCCAGGTTCGACGTCACCACTATCGAGATCGAGGCGAAGCCTTCCGGCGACCGCGATTCATACCTCCTCCGAGCCACCAACACCCAACTCCGTTTCGCCGGATTCCGCCAGGTCTACGAAGAGGCCCGCGACGACGGCAGCGAGGAAGAGTTTGGCACCAACCCGCTTCCCACCCTTGCGGACAACGACCCGTTGCAGCTTCGCGATCTGTTCCCCGAACAGCACTTCACAGAGCCACCGACTCGGTACACCGACGCCACTCTCGTCAAAGCGCTCGAAGAAAAAGGCATCGGCAGGCCCAGCACCTACGCCCCTACGATGTCCACGATCCAGGACCGAGGATACGTCGAAAAAGAAGGTCGCTACCTCAAGCCCACAGACCTTGGGCTCGTCGTCAACGACCTCCTCGTCGACCACTTCCCCACCTTTATCGATGTCGACTTCACCGCAGAGATGGAAGACGAACTCGACGACATCGCCAGCGGTGCGCGCACGTGGCAGCCGGTCGTCGAAGAGTTCTACAAGCCGCTCGAAGAAGCCCTCACCGCCGCCAACGAAGCCGCCCCGAAGCAGATACAAGAGACCGACGAAAAGTGCCCGGATTGCGGCAAGCCCATGATCATCCGCTGGGGCCGGCGTGGCCAATTCCTCGCCTGCAGCGGCTTCCCCGAATGCCGCCATACCCAGTCGCTCGAGGGCGACGACTCCGAACAGCCCGAAGAGACCGATGAGAAATGCGACGAGTGCGACGCACCCATGCTCATCCGTACGGGCCGCTACGGCAAGTTCCTCGCCTGCTCACGTTACCCCGACTGCAAGGGCCGGAAGCCTCTCGCCGCCAAGACCGGCGCCAAGTGCCCGACTGACGGCGGCGACCTCGTCGAGCGGCGCTCTCGCAAGGGCCGCACCTTCTATGGCTGCGCGAACTACCCCAAGTGCGACTTCACCTCGTGGACCCGGCCCTTCTCGCAACCGTGCCCCAGTTGCAGCTCGCTGATCGTCGCCGAACGGGACGGCAAAGCCAAATGCACTTCCTGCGACTGGAAGGGCGAGGCCCCGGCCACCGAAACTCCGACGGAGCCCGCGCCCGTCAGCTAGGGTCAGTCGCGGCGCCGAGTTCGTCGTCGGCATTCCGCTCACCATTGCAGCATCTGGCAACCACCCGCCCGTCGTCCGCGTTTCCATAGGAGCTATGAGCATCATCCAGGAGCTTCTCGAAGCCTACTTCCGCTACCTCGTGGCCGAGAAGAACCTTTCGCCGTACACCCTCCGAAACTACAGGACGGACCTCTTCGACTTCTTTCGCTACCTGGACGACCAAGCGATCAACCCACTCACCGCCGACCGGCAGGCGGCTCGCAACTACATCATGAACCTCCGCGAGAAGGAGATCGCTACCGCCAGCATCGCCCGCAAGGTGAGCACGATCCGTAGTTTCTACAAGTTCCTCGTCCGCGAAGGCAAGATCGAGTCGTCGCCGATCACCGGCCTCATCGCGCCAAAGCGTGAGCGCCGCCTGCCCGTCATTCTCCGCAAGGAGCACCTCACCGCCCTCATCGAAGCGGCGAACGAGGACACCCCGCAGAGCATCCGCAATCGCGCCATTCTGGAGCTGACCTACGCCGCCGGCGTCAGGCTCAGCGAGATCGTCGGCCTCAACGTCCCTCACATCAACTTCGAGGAACGCACGCTCCTCGTGCGCGGCAAAGGAAACAAAGAACGAATCGTCCTCTTCGGCGAACCCGCCGACACCGCCATCAGGCGCTACCTGTCCGACGCCCGGCCCAAGCTCGCCCAGGCTCAGGAAGAAGCGCTCTTCGTCAACCGCGATGGCACGCGCCTCTCCGGCCGCTCCATCCAGCAGATCGTGCGCAGGCACGCGCTCAAGGCAGGCCTCGACCAGCGCGTCTTCCCGCACCTCCTCCGCCACTCCTTCGCCACCCACCTCCTCGACGGCGGCGCTGAACTTCGCGTCGTCCAGGAGCTCCTCGGCCACGTCAGCGCCTCAACGACCCAGATCTACACGCACGTCACGGAGGAGCGCCAACGCGAGGCCATGGAGCAAGCCCGCGACCAGCTCGCGCGAATGCACGTCAAGAAACTCCGCGAG
>JACZRQ010000037.1 GCA_022574655.1 Chloroflexota bacterium | reverse complement strand
GACGTCCACGCTGGGGGTGCGGGTGCGGCCGGTCCACCGCTGGGAGGCGGAACGGGAGACACTGGAGTTCGAATCGTCGCTTGGCCCCGCCGCAGTCAAGGTGAAGCGATTGCCCGACGAGCGGCCGCGCATCGCGCCGGAATACGAGGCCTGTAAACGGCTGGCGGAAGCGAGCGGGCTGCCGATAGCGGACGTGTACAGGATCGTGCAGGAGGAGGGGGAGATGAGGCTTGAGCGCAGGGGCGACGGCTAGTCCACAAAGACAGGCCGCCGCATTTGGGGGGTTACCTGAGCGGCGGCCTTCGGCAGGGAGGATTAAGAGTCTTCGTCTTGGACTCAATCACGTTATCGATACCTAGGTAGCAAATTATCGATTAAAGTCGATAATTTGTCAAGCGCGACTTAGCACGAACTTCTCGACCGCCCACGCAACACCGTCATCGTTGTTCGAAGGCGCGATGTGGATCGCCGCCTTCTTGGCAGCGTCCGCTCCGTTGCCCATCGCGATCCCTAGACCGCTCATGCGCATCATCTCGAGGTCTGACTCGGAGTCACCCATTGCGATCGTCTCTTCGGGAGCCACACCCAACTCCTCACAAACCTTGCGTAGCGCCACCGCCTTATCGGCTTCCGGGTGTGTCATCACGAAGTACGGCGGCAGTCCGCCGCCCGGCCGGTTGATGGAGAACTTGGCACGACCGTCGAAACGCTCGACGAACCGCTTCTCTATCTGCTCTACGGCATCCGGTCCAAACGCCATCGTGCAGGTTGGTTCGCCATCGCTGAGATGATCGGACTGGCGGTCGGCGATCCGCAACCCGGCGGGGAGTTTCTCCGGGACGATGCCCGGTCGCATCTTCATGAAGGTGGCGTCGCCGATCGTGGTATACATCTCCCAGCCTGAATCGTCACCTAGCGCCACGACTTCAGCAGCGGCTTCGGCATCGACGTAGAGGTGCATCAGCTCAGAACCGTCGCCGGGACGCTTGGCGATCGCGCCGTTGCTGGCGATGATCGGGGTGTTGATCTCTAAACGATCGGCGGTGCGCTTGGCGAGGCCGTACCAGCGCGAGGTGGCGAGGACGACGTGCACGCCTGCCTCGATGGCTCTGCGCAGCGCGGCGTGATTGCCCGCCGAGAGCTGCATGTTGCTGTTGAGCAGCGTGCCGTCGAGATCGAGGGCGATGAGCTTGTACTGAGACATGGCACGATTCTACCGCACCGGCGACCATTCGAGCGTGCGGATTAGAGAGGCGGGCGCTACTCCGGGGGGATATCCCTGCGACCGCGACCGTCGCTGTCACTGTTGCTAGCGGCGTTGACGAAGGGACGGATGAAGTTCGTGAACTCCATCGGGAAGATCCACTTCGTGGACTCGCTGGCGCCCATATCTTTGAGCGTTTCCAGGTACTGGAGCGACATCGTGTTCTGATCGACTCCCTTCGCAACGTCGGATATCTTCTGGAGCGCGATGCTGTAACCCTCAGCCTCGAGGACGGACGCCTCCCTGTCGCCTTGCGCGCCCAGGATCGCAGCCTGCTTGTCGCCTTCCGCCTTGAGGATCGCCGACTGCTTCTCGCCTTCGGCTACGGTTATCGCTGCTTCTCGCTGCCCATCCGCTTCGAGAACCATCGCGCGCCTGTTGCGCTCCGCGGACATCTGGCGGCTCATCGCTTCGAGGATATCGCGTGGCGGCTCGATCTCACGAATCTCCACCGCTGTAACCTTGATGCCCCAACGATCCGTTACCGCATCAAGCTGAGCTTGCATGACCTTGTTTATCTCGTCGCGCTTGGCGAGGACGTCGTCGAGGGTAATATCGCCAACGACGGCACGCAACGTGGTGATCGCCATACCACGAGCGGCGCCGATGACGTTTTCAACCTTCAGTACACTGTCCTCTGGGCTGACGACCTTCATGTAGACGAGCATATCGACTGAGACTGGAGCGTTGTCCTTGGTGATACAGGTCTGTGGTTCGACGTCCAGGAAGATCTCACGCAGACCGACGCGGATGGTGTTGTCGATGATTGGCCAGATCGGGAAGATGAAACCGGGGCCCTTCAGGCCGATATAGCGGCCGAACCGGAAATGGACGAGACGCTCGAACTCAGGGACGACGCTGAAGAAAAATGCCACGGGATTCCCTCCTTAATGGTCGTTACGGGTATCGTGCCGCGCTCATTATATCCATCGCCGTCAAGCGGTCGAATCCGTGAGAATACGTATTCATCTTTCGGGCTTCGGAAAGTCTAAAGATTCGACAGTACACGCGGTCCGAGGCGCTTTCAAAGTCGTAGCGGCGGGTGTAGGATTCCGGTGGGGTGCGGTGTCAGTAACGTGGTACCGGAGGTTGTGCCATGGAGAAGAATCGAACCGTCCCAACGCTCGCACAGGACATCAGGGCCGTCGCCGATCTGTATGTCGATCTAGCGCGGTTGATGGCACGGCGGCTCACCCACCCCTCCCGCTGGGACCGGTACCAATTCTACGCGCCGCTGGAGATCGTTCGCCGCAACGCGGAGACCGAGCGCGAAGAGCTAGTCCGGAGCTAAGCGCCGCCGACCGAACCTGCGACTGGGCCGACGGTTGAGACCGGCGCGATGCATGGCCCCCTCCTCTTACTGGCTACTTGCGTAGCTTGGGGATGATATCGCTGGCGTAGGTCTCTACGTGCGTCATGTAGTCGCTGTAGGATGATGCGAGCGGTACGAGGATGAAGTGCTCGACGCCGGCGTCGGCGTACTCCGCGAGCCGTCCGGCGCAATCATCGGCGTTGCCCATGACGGCGTAGCGATCGACGAGGTTCTCAAACGGCTGCTGGTAGCGCATCTGCAGTTCTTTGGCGGCGATCGGTTTCGCTTTTTCGTAGGTGTCGGCGATCGCGACGAACTGGTATATGGCGCCGGTGATCTGTCCCGGGTCGCGGCCCGCTTTTTCGGCGTACTCACGTGTCTTGGCGAGCCCATCGCGGAAACGGTCGGGTGAGAAGAGGTACGGCATGTAGCCGTCGGCGAGACGGCCGGCGCGCTTCATCGCCGCCTCGGACCGTCCTGCGACCCACATCGGCGGCCCGCCGGGCTGTTTCGGTTTGGGCATTAGCGTCACTCCGTCCAGCTTCGTGAAACGCCCGTCGAACGTGACCTGGTCTTCCGTGTAGAGCTTCTTTATGACCTCGAGAGCCTCCGTCGTGCGCGCGCCGCGCTCTTTCACTGGGACGCCGACAGCTTCGAACTCCTTCGGGTACTCGCCACCGACACCGATACCGAGGATCAACCGACCCTCCGAGATAATGTCGACGGAGGCGATCTCCTTCGCGGCGAGCGCGGCGGGGCGCAGAGGAAGCAGCATGACGGCCGTTCCGAGGGTGATGCGCTCGGTCTTCGCTGCCATCGCAGCAAGCGCCGTCAGAACGTCGAAGGTGGGGAAGTAGAAGAAGATGTGCTCGCTGGTCCAGGCGGAGTCGTAGCCCAGCTCCTCGACGCGAACGACGTCCTGCCACTGGTGCGGGAGGAGGTTGATTCCGAACTTCAGGTCTGCCATGGGCAACATGATACTCGAAGGGAACTTCCGAGCAGCCCAGTCCGTCTGATCAGTAGACAGACCTAAATGAAGGAAGGAACGGATGAAGTTCTCACGAACACTCACAGTCGCAGCAACGATAGTCGCCCTCGCGGTAATCGGAACGTTCGTCGGCCTACAGCTTGGCGACGCAGGCAACAGCGATGCCGACGCGGGCGAGCAATACCGAGTTCACATCAACTTCAACGCGTCGGTGACGAGTGACAACATGACGGAGGTACACGATCTCCTTCGTGCGTACGACGGGAACGTCGAGCTTCTGATCATGGAGAGCTTCCCGCCCCAGGGATCGGCGATCGTTGAGACGGCCGATGCGGGGTTCTGCGCGGCGATAGTCGCGGAGCTGGAGGCGAAGAGCTACGTCAGCAGCACGACCTGCGAACCGTGGGCGCCGGCTGGCGATGACGGGGGCGAGCCGGTTTCCACCGACAACGCTGGATAGTCACGGAGCGGACGTACCGTCATCCTGAACGTAATGAAGGATCTGGCGGGGCGGGGGCATCGGTCCACTCCGCGCTCAGGTCGCGCCAATCGGGATTCTCGGACTCGATCAGATCTATCTTGCGGCTCCTATGCCAGCCCTTAATCTGCTTCTCACGAGCGATCGCGGCCCTGACGTAGTCGTCCGTCGCCTCGCAGTACACGAGTTGATCGAGGTTGTACTTCGCACTGAAGCCGGGAACGGCTTTCCGCTTGTGCTCGGACGCGCGCCGATGGAGGTTTCCGGTCACACCAATGTAAAGCGTGCTGGCGGATCGATTCGCCAGGATATAGACGTAGTACTGCTTGCGACTCATACCCCTCCCCAGATTCCCTTTGACAAGCTCAGGACAGGATTCGCTGGGCTCAGAATGACAGATGAAGCGACGAGCTGAAACCTCTGCCTGTCATCCGGGGTATGGGAAAGCAGATCGTCGGCGTCAGCGTTCAGCCACGCCAGATGTGAGTCCTGACGCCGGACGCGGCACCACGCGCGAGCGTAGCCCCTCCCCAGATTCTTCGCTGAGCTCAGAATGACAAGGCGCTTGGGCCCGCTCACCGGAACGGCGACGTGAGCCAGTCCCAGATGGCTTCGACGGCTTCGACGGCGGTGAAGCCTTCGAGCCATTGGCCGTAGTGGAGTGTGTACTCCTGGAACATCTTGATCGACAGCAGGGGGACGAACGCCATCGCTACGTGCTTGGGTGAGTAGTCGAAGTCGATCTTGAAGAAGTGCACACCGGCGACGAAGAGGAACCAAACCTCGAAGAGGTTCGGGAAGATGAGGAGCACTTCGCGGGTACCGGTGATCTCAAAGGTGACGAAGCCGATGAGCCGGTAGGCGTAGAGAACAACGGCGATCCCGCGCGGCACAGGGGCCCAGCGGAGGGCGACCAGTAGGAACGTGAGCATGTAGACCTGGTCGAGCCACTTGTCGAACTCCTGATAGTTGCCGACGCCGCCAGCTTCGATGAGGTTACGCATGAAGAGGTCGCTGAGATCGACGAGGACCGCCAGGATACCGCCGGCGAGCGGCCAGCGCAGGACCGGCAGCGATCCCAACACCCGCACGACGGCGATAATGAGTTCTTCGGTAGTCATCTCTACACCCGCGCCAATGCTAAACCCTGCCCGGTCGAACGTCAGGCGTTCGCATGGCGTATCTAACGTGAGGCGAGGATGCGGGCGCGGCTAAAGACAGCGTCCAACATCTGTTCGGTCAGCCTGCCGGTGAACGTGTTTTGCTGGCTCGGGTGGTATGAGCAGACGATGGTGCGCCCGTCGTCCAGCGGCACCTCGACGCCGTGTCCGAACGCCGGGCGCGGCTTCACATCGAGCAGACGGGCGAGGTTCTGGTAGGCGAATCCACCGAGTGGCACGATGACGCGCACGCTTGAGAGCAGCTCAAGCTCACGTGCGAGATAAGGAAGGCAGTTGTCGCGCTCCGCCGTCGCCGGCTTGTTCGCAGGCGGTGCGCAGCGGACGACTGCCGTCACGTAGGCACCGGTCAGGCGGAGACCGTCGTCACGGTGCGTGCTCTCAGGCTGGTTGGCGTAACCGACACGGTGCAGCGAACGAAACAGCCAGTCGCCCGAACGATCGCCCGTGAAGACGCGGCCCGTGCGGTTGCCGCCGTGGGCGGCCGGGGCGAGCCCGACGACGAGCAGCTCCGCCTTCGGGTCGCCGAAGCCGGTGATCGGCCGTCCCCAGTAGTCCCAGTCGCGGAAAGAGGCGCGCTTCTCGCGGGCTACCGTCTCGCGCCAGTCGACGAGTCGCGGACATTTGCGGCACTCGATGATCTCTTGGTTGAGCAGGTCGAGTTCGGAAGACATGACGACGGTCATTAGACGCGGCCACAACACGCTCGTCAAGTTCAACGCAAAGACGAGGTCGGTCGCCGAAGCAGCTCTTCGCTGGTAGAATGCTAGACCGCGATGAACGTTCACCTGATCGACGGGACGTACGAGCTCTTCCGCCAGTTCTTCGGCGCACCTTCGTCGAAGGCGCCGGATGGACGCGAGGTCGGGGCGACGATCGCCTGGCTGAGGAGCCTCTCAGCGCTCCTTCACCAGGAGGGTACGACGCACGTCGCCTGCGCGTACGACACGGTGATCGAGTCGTTCCGCAACAAGATGTTCGACGGATACAAGACGGGCGAGGGTATCGACCCCGAACTCTGGGGCCAATCGGAGCTGGTCGAGCGGGCGACGGCGGCGCTCGGGGTGACGGTGTGGTCAATGATCGAATTCGAAGCCGATGACGCGTTGGCCACCGGTGCGGCGCGCTGGAAGGACAACACGGGCGTCGAGCGCATCCTCCTTTGCACACCGGATAAGGACCTGGCACAGGCGGTTGTCGGGGACAAGGTCGTGATGTTCGACCGCCGCCACAGGCAGATCATCGACGAAGCGGGCGTCATCGAAAAGTTCGGGGTGCCTCCCGCGTCGATCCCTGATTACCTCGCGCTGGTAGGCGATGCAGCAGACGGCATACCGGGCGTGCCGAGATGGGGCAGCAAGTCGGCGGCAGCGCTTCTGGCGCACTACGGCCGCGTGGATGCGATTCCAGCGAACGACATCGAATGGCAAGTAAGGGTACGCGGGGCCTCGGCGCTGGCGAAGAGCCTTCGCGAGCACCAAGAAGAGGTGATGCTTTACCGCCGCCTGACGACGCTGCGCAAGGATGTGCCACTAGAGGAAACGCTGGATCAGCTCGCCTGGAAGGGCGCGAACCGGCAGCAGTTGACCGAGCTATGCGCCGAGCTTGGCGACGACGAGACGCCAACCCGTATCTCGCGCTGGCAGTAGAGGTTCAGCGCCACCGCCGGAGAGCCGCTGTCTCGTCGGGTGCACTACGACCTTGACGCGCACGTCAAGTTTGCTATACCGTTCGTGGCGCAACTTCCGGGAGGTTCAGAGTGCCCTTAGTTCAGTGCGGCGAGATCAAGATCGAATATCACATCGAAGGCGATGGGCCGCCGCTTTTGATGCTTCGGGGTCTCGGCGGCCAAGCGTCTACGTGGGGTGAGCCGCTCTTGTCCGGTCTTCGCGACAACTTCACGGTCATTCGCATGAACCACCGCGGCGTCGGCCTCAGCGAGTTGCCCAACGAGCCGTTCACGATGCAGACGATGGCGGCCGACGCGGCGACGCTATTGGAAGCGCTCGATATCGACCGAGCGCACGTCTTGAGCGTGTCGATGGGCGGGATGGTAGCCCAAGAGTTGGTGCTCAATCATCCGGAAAGCGTGAACGGCCTGATCCTTGGCTGTACGCTACCGGGCGGCCCGAACGCGGTGATTGCGAGCCCGGAGATCACCGTGCTGCTACTGCCGGACCAGAGCCTATCGCGAGCCGACCAGGCACGAAGATCATGGGGGGCGATCACGACCCAGGCGATGATCGACGATGGCGTCTTCCTCGAGGAGATGCTCCGCATCGGGCTTGAAGTACCGACGCCGCCGGAGGTCATCGGTCAGCAGGTGGCCGCGGTGCAGGGGTTCGACGCCTATGACCGCCTGCCGAGTATCAAGCACCCGACTTTGATCATCCACGGGGACGCCGATATCCTGGTACCGGCTGAAAACGGTCGCATTCTGCACGAGCGCATTCCGGGGTCGACGCTGGAGATAATTCCCGGCGGCGCCCACATGTTCTTCTGGGAACAGCCGGTGTTGACCGCGAGGATCGTGGTCGACTTCCTAACGTCTGTAGGGTCACGGGAAATAGTCAAAGCGCCCAAGCGGTAGAGCGCAGACGTTGACGCGCGATGAAGGGACGAACTCACACTACGCAGCAGTGCGGGCGCATGTTATCCGGGGTGAGAAGGTGTTGCTCGGTCTCAGCGTAAAGCGGAAGGGCGTCTGGACGACGTTCGGAGGCAAGCCAGAAGACCGGGAATCGGTCGAGGAGGCGCTGAGAAGAGAGCTCAGAGAGGAGCTGGGAATCGAGGTCATCGCCTTTCAGCGCCTGCCGGATAGAAACCGCTCATGGGACGGGAGGCCCAGCCGCATAGCCGTATTCACTGTGACCGATTGGACGGGAGAACCCCGGAACCATGCCCTCCACGAGCACGAGGCGATCGCCTGGTTTGCGAGAGAAGAGCTGCGATCGTTGGCGATGGCAGAAATCGCCCGTTCCGAAGCGCTCGAACTATTGGTTTAGCTTATATCGTAATTCAATTCGCTAGAGGAGGACCCAGTGCGACTAAAAGACAGGGTAGCAATCGTTACCGGTGCCGCGTCGGGCATAGGCAAAGCGACCGCCATCACGTTCGCGAGGGAAGGCGCATCGGTCATGTGTGCAGACGTGAATGCGGAGGGAGCGGAGGCTGTCGCTCGGACGATCGCCGACACCGGCGGCGACGCAGCGTCCGTCTCGGTCGACGTCGCCAGCGAGGACGACATCCAGAACATGGTCGCAGAGACGGTGAAGCGCTGGGGGAAGCTGGACGTCATCTACAACAACGCCGGAATAGCTCTCGGCAACCCGGTGACGCAGGTGCTGGAGGAGGACTGGGACCGGCTAATCGACATCAACCTGAAGGGCGTTTTTCTCGGCTGTAAGCACGCGATCCCGGAGATGATGAAATCCGGCGGCGGCGCCATAGTTAGCACGGCTTCCGTCGCCGGTCTGATGGGCTCACCGTACCTATCGACGTATAGCGCATCGAAAGGCGGCGTAGTGTTGCTGACCAAGGCGCTAGCGGTCGAGTGGGCGCGGTTCAACATTCGCGTCAACTGCGTCTGTCCCGGTGTCATCCAGACGCCGATCCTCGACCCCTGGATCCAGTCAACCGCAGCTGCGGGAGCAGCGCCGGAAGAGGTGTGGGAGCAGATGGGTAAGGGCCACCCAATCGGGCGTGTCGGGCAACCGGAAGAAGTCGCGAAAGTGGTGACGTTCCTTGCCTCCGACGATGCGTCGTTCGTTACCGGGGTGGCGATGCCGGTCGATGGTGGTCTCACGGCCGGCAGTATTCCGCGCGGGCCGTTCGGAGAAGACCTCTAGGGCGTAGAGTTTAAGCACGGAATAGTCGTAGAATATGTACATACTGACCGGTCAGTATGTACCGGTTGACGAACGGCAGATGCAAAGTAGTACAGAATTCGTCGATGCTGGGGTCGATCAACTGATCCTTATGGTGCAGGCCGGTCGTATACCACATGAGAAGATCTTGCAGACGATCCGATTGTTAGGAGAGGAAGTGCTCCCCGCCTTCCGGTAGGCGGTCAACCAGTCAACTACGTGGCCTTCGGGCCACAGTCTCAACGTCCCAACCCCCTTTGGGCGCAGCGGCGGGCCGAACCCCTCTCGGCCCGCCGCACACTTTCTCTCGGCGCTCCACAAATCCACAGCGAAATCCGCTGACCAAAGTGTTATTCTCCAGTCAGATGTCGTGGCATAATGAGGCGGTCGAGGGTCGCCTTCAGGGGTCAATCGTTTATGCGTCTTAGCATCTGATGTTCGTCCATCTTCACGTCCACACCGAGTTCTCCCTGCTGGACGGGCTCGCGCGCATCCCCAAACTCATGGACCGCGCCCAAGAGCTGGGCCAGACGGCGATCGGTCTGACCGATCACGGGGTGCTGTACGGGGCCGTGCAGTTCTACAAAGAGGCGCGGTCCCGCGATATCAAGCCGATTATTGGCATTGAAGCTTACGTTGCGCAGCGCAGCCGTCATTCGCGCGAGGGCCAAGACCGGCAGCCGTTCCACATGACGCTGCTGGCGAAGAACGACGCCGGCTATCGGAACCTGCTGGAACTGTCGACGAAGGCGCACCTGGAGGGCTACTACTACAAGCCTCGGATGGACAGAGAGCTGCTGGAGCTGCACCGCGAAGGCATCATCGCATTCTCTGGCTGCGCGACCAGTGAGATATCGCGCCACCTTCTGGACGGCAACTTCGACGAGGCGGTCCGCACCGCGAACTACTACCGAGATGTCTTCGACGACTTCTACATCGAGCTGCAAGAGCATCACATCCCGGAGCACGAGCAGTTGACGAAGGACCTGGTTCGGCTCGCAGAGGAGACCGGTATCCCACCGGTGCTAACGAACGACCTGCACTACGTGCGCCCGGAGGATTCGCCATTCCAGGACGTGTTGCTGTGCATCGGCACAAACTCAGCGGTCCAGGAGACAGACCGCTTGCGAATGGCGGGCGACGAGGGCGGGTACGCGCTCAAATCGGAAGAAGAGATGCGAGCGCTGTTCCCGGATATACCGGAGGCGGCGGATAACACGTGGCGGATCGCCGAGATGTGCGACATGAAAATGGAATTCGGACGGCTGCGACTTCCGCGAGCCGACTTGCCAGCCGGGACGACATCCGACGAGCACCTGGCGAAGGAGTGCGCGAAGGGGCTGGCGAAAAGGTACGAAGGGGACCAGACCGAGGCCCGGAAGCGTCTGGACTACGAGCTTGGCGTCATCCAGCAGACCGGGTTCGCGGATTACATTTTGATCGTCGCGGACTTCTCCGAACACGCGCGCGCCGAAGAGATCCTGATGGCGGTACGAGGTTCGGCAGCGGCATCGATCGCGCTGTATTGTCTCGGGGTCACTGACATCGATCCACTTGAGCACCGGCTCGTCTTCGAGCGTTTCTTGAACGTCGAACGGAAAGAGATGCCGGACGTCGATCTAGACTTCGCTGAGGACCGCCGCGACGAAATGATCCGCTACGCGGCGGAGAAGTACGGTAACGACCGAGTCGCACAGATCATCACGTTTGGAACGCTCGGGGCGAAGGCATCGATTCGTGACACCGGCCGGGCCTTGGGGATGTCGTACGCCGATGTCGATCGCGCCGCGCGGCTCGTACCGGTGATGCCACCGTCGTTCGGGGTGATGACGATCGACAAGGCGATGGAAGAGGGCCCAGAGTTCCGCGAGCTTTACGAGGCGGATCCGGCGATGACGAAGCTCATCGATACAGCCAAGGAGCTGGAGGGCGTCGCACGACACGCCAGCACTCACGCGGCCGGCGTGGTGATAACGCCGGAGCCGCTCGTAGAGATCGTTCCGCTGCAACGGCCTTCCTCTGCGCAAGCGGGAGGCGACTCTGAAAGCGACGCTGCTGCCCTGCCAACGACGCAGTTCGGTATGTGGGACGTCGCTGCGCTCGGTCTGCTCAAGATGGACTTCCTAGGGTTGACTAACCTCTCGATCCTAGAGACCGCATGCCGACTTATCGAGGAGACGCGAGGCGAGAAGCTCAGGCTGTCGGAGTTGCCGGACGGCGACGCCAAGACGTTCGAGATGCTCACGCGGGGCGAGACGTTCGGGGTTTTCCAGCTGGAATCAAGCGGGATGACACGTTACGTCCAGGAGCTGAAACCTGAGTCGATCAAAGACCTGATGGCGATGGTGGCGCTCTATCGTCCTGGGCCGATGCAGCACATACCAACGTACATAGCAGCGAAGCACGGGGAAGCTGCGATCGAGTATCCGCACCCAGACCTAGCGGATGTGCTGGCCGAAACGTATGGCGTCATCGTGTACCAGGACCAAGTGTTGCTTATCGCGCAGATCTTCGCCGGGTACTCGCTGGGGCAAGCGGACGTCATGCGCAAGGCGATGGGCAAGAAGATTCGCAAGATCATGGCGGCTGAGGAAGAACGATTCTTCAGCGGCGCAGCTGAGAAGGGCTACACCGAACAGCAGGCGCGGCTGATCTTCGACCTGATCGAGCCGTTCGCAGGCTACGCGTTCAACAAGGCACACGCCGTCTCCTATGCCACCATCTCCTACCAAACCGCGTATCTCAAAGCGAACTACCCTGCTCAATACATGGCGGCGGTGATGACGAAGGCAGGCGTCCAGCAGCGGGTAGCCGAGGCGTTCGCAGAGTGTGGACGGCTGGGCATCGAGGTGCTGCCGCCCGACGTCAATCACGGTGCGGTCACATTCGATCTCACGGAAGCGTCCGATGGCAGCCAGGCGATACGCTTCGGGCTTTCGAACGTGAAGAACGTCGGCGAAGGGGTCGCTGAAGGCATGGTTGCTGCGCTGGCGACCGACGGTCCGTTCACGACCATCGAAGACTTCTTCGAGCGCGTTCCCGCGAAGAACCTCGCCAAGCGCCCGCTGGAATGCCTGATCCAGGCTGGAGCGTTTGATTCGCTCGGTGAGCGGGGATCCCTCCTCGCGAACCTCGAGAGGTTGATCTCGTACGGCCACAGGATTCAGAAGCAGCGAGACTCGGGACAGACGTCTCTCTTCGATCTGATGTCCGAGGATGAGCAGCCGGCCGTACAAGGACTCTCGCTCGACCAAGTGAGAGAAACGCCACAGCAACAGAAGCTCGAATGGGAGAAGGAGTTGCTCGGGATCTATCTTTCGGAGCATCCGTTTTCAGCGGTGGCCGGAGAACTGAAGGGCGTCCTGAGCTGCGGGCTAGTCGAGCTGACGCCGGCCCGAAAGGGACAGCGAGTGATCGGCGGCATCATCACGAGCGCCCGCACTCTGAGCACCAAAGACGGACGAACGTTCATGGCGGCGGAGATCGAGGACCAGACCGGGAGTGTGGAGATAACGGTCTGGCCTGAGACGTACGAGGAGTCCGGTGATATCTGGATGGTTGGCAACATCATCATCGCGTCCGTTCGCGTCAAGGCACGGGACGAGCGGCTGCAGGTGTCCGTCCAGAAGGCGATGGTGTACGGGGAAGAGGGGTTCGACCCGGCGCTACTCCTGATCTCGAACCAGCCCGAGCATAACGGCGCCTACTGGCGCGACCGGAAGAACGGTGGAGCCAACGGAAACACGAACGGGAACGGCCGCTCGACGGAGGCCACAGGCCCAAAGGTGCTACGCATCGAGCTAGAAGAGACTGATGACGTGGACGGCGATCACGAACGGCTAAAGGCGGTCGCGGCTGCTCTCGCGGAGAATTCCGGAGACGAGCCTGTGGTGCTCGCGATACGCCAGCGCGACGGGCAGGTCATCGACCTAGAGATGCCGAACGCCAAGTGTACGCCGGAGTTGACGCAACGGTTGGACGAGATTATGGGTCCGTGGGGGACAGTCGCGCGCTAGACTCGCGCACCTTCGGCGCGCAGAAGCCGTTCCTTTAGATCGAGGCCGCCACCGTAGCCGTGCAGGGTGCCGTCGCTGCCGATGACGCGGTGGCAGGGCACGATGAACGGCAAGGGGTTCGTGGCCATGACACGGCCGACGGCACGTGCGGCACGCGGGCTACCAGCCAGTTCCGCGATCTCGCCGTAGCTACGGGTCTGGCCGATGGGAATACGCATCGTCTGCTGAAGGACCGCACGCTGAAACGGGGTTACGCCCGCCCAGTCCACGTATTGAGAGACGTCCGCGTGTCGACCGGTACCAAGAGTTTGGACGTCTGTCGAGATCCCATTGACTTCGGACTCGGCGGCGGCACGGGTAGCGCCCAATTCGGCGACGTCAGTGAGCGCCTGGCCGCGGGTGTTCCGCGGGAGAGTTGTGTGGCGCAGGCCATGCTCCGAGAGCACAAGACCGACGAACCCGACCTCGGTGTCCACGACGTAGAACGATAGCTCCGATCGCATAGGGCCTCCTTCGAACGCGCTGCGATTTCGCCTTGCGGCGCGATTATAGCATCGCTCACCAATATCGCAACGAGGCTCGCGTCACACCGGATAGAGTGGAAGCGTTGGCCCAGCCGCGCGGCTCCCGATAACATGATGCTCGTGCGTTTCATCCTCGTTTCTTTGGTCGCGGTGGCTGCCCTCTCCGCCTGTGGCAGCGGTACGTCGCCCAGTCCTTCTCCGTCCCCGTCGGCGACCGCGACGAACGCACCACCAACGTCGTCACCAACGCCTACGCCAACAGCTACTGCTACCCGAGCGCCAACGCCAACTCCGTCTCCCAGCCCACCGCCTACGCCCGCCCCATCGTCGACACCGGCACCAACTTCCGCCACGATCGACGTCGGTGGCAGTCCTGCGCGGCAGGGCGGGTTTATGATCGTGCGCTTGCTGCGCCCACCTTCCGACCTAGCGTGGGCGAACGTCTTCTTCGCCGGCGTTCCGTACCCGATGCTAGCCGTCGAGGACCGCTGGTTTGCGTATGTAGCGCTGGGCCAATACATCCCCACCGGGGGTTATCCACTCGAGGTCACTTCGGCGGCCGGAACGATAGCGAGCGGCCAGGTGACGGTGACCGACGGTGGGTTCTTGTACGAGGAGATCGAACTGCCACCTTCGAGCATCGGCCTTTTGAGCGATCAAGAGGCCATCAATGAGGAGCGTCAGACACTTTCGACAGTACATGCGGGCTTCACGCAGGAGAGGCTGTGGTCCGGTCCGTGGATTATGCCCGCCGTTGGCGCGATCACGAATTCGTTCGGGCTGCAGCGATCGATAAACGGCGGGCCGTACAGCGGTCACACCGGCATGGACATCGCCAACGAAGCCGGTACAACGCTGGTCGCTGCGGCAGCGGGCACTGTTGCGCTGGCGGAGGAGCTGTTTCTGTACGGCAACGCCGTTGTCATCGACCACGGCGCGGGGGTCTTCAGCAGTTACAACCACCTGCAAGCGATCACGGTCGTAGCTGGACAGAGTGTCGAACGAGGCGACCCGATCGGTGAGATGGGAGAAACCGGGTTCGTGAGTGGCGCACACGTGCACTGGGAAGCGATCGTACACGGCACACGCGTCGATCCGGTGCTGTTCACGCAAGACGGCATAGAGCCCTGATCATGCCTGCGGCTCGAACAACCTAGGCATCGCCGCGCCGCGCAAGCATCGCACGCCAGACACCATCCTCAACGACGCGTTCGACAGTGAGATCAACCGCTGCGAACGCAGACGTTAGCGTCCCGACAGCGTCGTCAAGAAAGCCGCTGGCGATCAGCCTCCCTCGCGGCTTCAGAACCCCGGCGATGGCAGGCGCAAGACGTTCGATCGCCAGACCACTGATGTTGGCGACAACGATGTCGAACCGTTCATCGCTTGTGCCACCCACGTCCAGCGTACCTTCCCTCACCTCAACTGCTCCGATCGAGTTAACGGCGACGTTCGCCTGTGTGGCGGACACGGCCTGCGGATCGGTGTCTACAGCTAGAACACGTGCCGCGCCGAGCTTAGCGGCGGCGATCGAGAGGATGCCGGAGCCACAGCCGATGTCCAGCACTGACATCCGGTCCTCAACGAGCTGCTCGAGCGCACGGAGGCACATAGCGGTGGTCGGGTGCTGGCCGGTGCCGAACGCGAGTCCGGGGTCGATCTCTATCACGACATCGCTGTCATTGCGGTCGTAGTCGACCCATGAAGGCCTGATGACCAGAGAACGACCGATCCGCTGCAGTCCGAAGTACTTCTTCCACTCGTCTCGCCAGGAGGTTTCTGGGAGCGGCGTGACTTCGCGCCATTCGGCAGGTCTCAGCAACGGGGCCAAATCGACGGCGATCCGGAGAGAATCTTGTAAACGAGAGGATTCAGCGCCGGGCCGCAGGTAGCCTTTGACGATCGCCGGACCGTCGCCGTCCAGCACGTAGGTGTCAGTCTCCCGGTCGAGCCGTGATGACGGCTGGATCGCCGCTCCACCTTCGCAGGTCTGACGGAAGATGTCCGCGATCGTCTCAGCGTCGATGCCGGCGACCACGACGGCTATCTCCAGCCAGTCGCCGTTCTCGGGCCCATCCTGGGCGCTCACGGCATTGACGACACTTACGGGAGGGCGTCTTTGATCTTGCCGAGGATGCCCTTTTGGTCTTCGATCGGGGTGCCGAAGCTCTCGGCGAGCTGGTGCAGAAGCTCGCGCTGTTCATCGGTGATGTCACTTGGGATGAGGACGACGGAACGGACGAGAAGATCGCCGCGGCCGCGTTCCTGCAGCCGTGGGATGCCCTTGCGCCGGAGTACGAATATCTGGCCGGACTGCGTTCCCGGGGGGATGCGGAGCGACTCGGTCTCGCCCTCCAGCGTTGGGATCGAGGCTTCGAACCCGAGCACCGCCTGGGCGGGGTTCATCCCGACTTCGTAGATCAGATCCTCGCCGTCACGCGTGAAGAACTCGTGCGGGGCGACGCTGATATAGACGTAGAGGTTTCCGGGCCCGCCGCCGTTGACGCCGGCATCGCCCTCGCCGGTCAGGCGCATTCTCGATCCGTCGTCCACGCCAGCCGGTATCTTCACTGACAGCTTTTGCGAACCTCGGAAGCGACCGGCGCCGCGGCAGTCTTTGCAGGGGTCGGTGATGACACGGCCTTCGCCGCGGCATTGAGCGCAAGTGGCGACGTTCACGAACTGTCCGAAGAAGCTGCGGCTGACGCGTCGCACCTGCCCGGCGCCATCGCAGACCTTGCACCGCGTGGGCTTCGAGCCAGGTTCGCTTGCGGAGCCTCCACAGCGCTGGCAGCGCTCCATGCGTTCGACCTCGACCCCTTGCTCGACGCCGAACGCCCCTTCTTCGAACTTTAGCGTCACATCGACGCGGCGGTCGGCGCCTCGCTGCGCTTCGCGGCTGGAACGCCCGGCGTGGCTGCCGCCGAAAAAGGCGTCGAAGATGTCGCCGAAGCCGCCGAAGTCGGTCCCTTCGAATCCGCGGCCGACATCGAACCCTTTGAGGCCGGCGTGACCGAAGCGATCGTAGGCGGCGCGTTTTTCGTCATCGGACAGCACTTCGTAGGCCTCGCCGACTTCCTTGAACTGGGCCTCGGCGCCGGCTTCCTTGTTACGGTCCGGGTGATATTTCATGGCAAGGCGGCGAAACGCCTTCTTGACCGCTTCGGGCGAAGCGCCTCTCGAGACGCCGAGGACCTCGTAGTAGTCACGTTTGGTCGTAGCCATATCAATTCATTGTATCAAAGCCACGCCTATGGCCGAGAGTCATGCTGTGGGAGATCCCCGATTCAGATTGGGGCAGATGACGCGAACGGGGTCAACCTGCGGGAGGGGCGCTGATGTCGAGGCGGGCGAGCGGGGAGTGACCGCCGGTGCGCCGGAGCTGGAACGCTTCGAGTTCGTGCATCGTCTGGATGTACTGGCGGTGGAGGTGCGCCTCGTAGCGGACGATGTGGGCGAGGATCTCGTCTTCGGGAAAGAGAAGTTGAACGTGAAGTGCCTCGGCCCGTTCGACTAACTCCTCGTGGGACGGCTCGGGGAGGCCGAGCGCGCCGGCTCCATACCTTGCAGCGGTGACGACGTGTTGAGGGATGCGGTCGCGGAAAGAGATCGTCTTCTGCCGATGATAGCGGGCGACGCGCCGCAGTAGCCAGAGGAGCAGGGCAATGCGCTCGGCGAGTTCCGTCTCAAGCGGGGTATCGAGTTCGAAACTGGTAAGGATACCGTGGCGGAACGACTGCCACTCGTCCTCGCTCTCGACGTGCGGAAGTACCGGGCTCTGCGAGGTGAGACCGTGCTTGATCGCGTTCTTCGACGATCGGGACTTCCCGCGCGCCGTCTTTGGTCCGCCGTTGCGTTTGGCCACGGGTTCAGGGTGCCGTTCGGAAGAGGGAGGTGAAAGAGGGAAGTGGCACAGGAGTTCGTTTGGTAATTTCGTGTTCTGTGAGAATAATTAGTCAAGTAAGGAATGAACCTAGTCGCCGAAGCGCTGCTCGCCGAACTCGTCGCCACACCGTTTGCAGACGTGAGAAGGCTCCACCTCGTTCACCTCACAGCCCGCGAGCGCGACCTCGGCACTCTGAGCCTCTTCCATAAGACTCTGACCGGGGTATCCGAAGATGATCGGAATGACTGAGTTCGACGTGCCGCAGGCCGGACAAGACGGCGGGCCCTTGGTCTTCTTGGTGCTCACGTTGAGGCCGCCTCATCCACGTTGATCACCGGCGCAATCTGCGGGAATCGCGTTCGGATGTAGTCCTTGGTATCTGACTGACTCAGTTTCGTGCTTCCCGGACCGCTTCTGATGTAGAAGTCGCCCTCGTCGCGCTCTTCCAAGCCCTTCCACTTCAGGTACACAGGCTCGGGGCTGCGGCTACAGCTGACGATGCACACCGTCTTGCCCTGAACGATCTGAGTCTTGGGGTCGACGTCCGCGCTGGCACGATCGCCGAGGCCGTTCTTGACGGCCTGCACGAGGTGGCGGATGAATTTGTCGTCGTTCTCGAGATCGTCATGATCGATGCCGAGGACGGTTCCGTCGTCAGCGACGCCGATCAGAAGATCGCCACCTTCTGTGTTAAGGAACGCGGCGATCGTCTTGAGCACCGCGTGGGTGATCACCTTGTCATCTTTGTGATCCTCACGAAGATTCCAACGCAGGCTGGACTTGAATTCGAGCGTCCTTGACTCACCCGCCTTGATAAGTTCCTCGGCCTGTCGATGGGTGCGAACGTATTGATCGAAGAGGTAATTCTTGAGCGCGGCACCGAAGGCGCGATCGTCGGTGATTCGTTTATAGAGATCGAAGTTCTTATCGACGATTTGCTGGATCGCGTCCTCGACCTTTTGATCGAAGGTGAGCCGCACGTTTTCACGGGTGTTCACCCGGGCGCTGGCATCAAGCGCTACGTCAGAATCAAGCGCTTCGATCATCTGACCGAGCGTGACACGGTGTTCCGGGCCGAGGTCGAGTCCGAAGCGATCGTTCAGCTCGGCGATGATCTGAGACAGTGGCTCCAGCTCGTCTTCGGTCGTGCCATAGCCGCCCTTGGTGCCCACAGGGTCGAGGCCACCGCCACGGCGATCGAGATCGATCCGCCCGCTGCCGATCTGCTCGATGCGGTAGGATTCCATGTCGATATTTTGCTGCACCTCCCGTGGTAGCTCTTCGCGATCGACGGGGACCAGCCGACGGAGATGCCGTGCGAAGACGTAGAGTTTTTCGAGGTCTTCGTCTGTGAAGGTCAGGACCTGAGACAGGAAAGCGTAGAGGCGAACGTAGTCCGTGAGCTCACCCCGGAAGTCGCGCTTTTCCTCGTCAGTCAGTTCAAGAAAACGGGTCACCATGGGGGCGAGGGCAGCGTAGAGCTGATCCTGGGTTGCCTTCTTGTCGAAATAGACCTCCGCGAAACTGTCCACGTCTGCTTCCGTGTAGACACCGAAGGGTATCAGGCGGGTCTGGACCTCGTATAGCAGATTGGGGTCGGTTGCCTCGGAGAGAAGAGTCGTGTCGTAGTACGGCTCGAACGACGCGGCGATCTCGTCGGCCTCGTTGGCGAAGTCCAGCACGACAGTGCCATTTTTCTCCGGGTGGATGCGGTTGAGCCGGGAGAGAGTCTGCACGGCGTTGACGCCGCCGAGTTTCTTGTCTACATACATCGCGTAGAGGAGCGGCTGATCGAAGCCCGTCTGGAACTTGTTGGCGGCGATCAAGAACCGATAGTCTGGCCCTGCGAATGTCTTCGCGGTCTGCTTCTCCGAGAAGCCGTTCATACCGGCTTCTGTGTATGATTGGCCACCGTCTTCGACCGTCCCTGAGAAGGCAACGACTGCTTTGAACGGATAGTCCTTCTCCTCAAGGTGGCGGTCAACCGCCAGCTTGAAGCGGACGGCATGGAGACGAGAGCGCGTGACGATCATTGCCTTGGCCTTGCCGGCGATCTCGTTTTGCACCTGCTCGGCGAAGTGATCGACCATGATCCGCACTTTCTCATTGATGGCGTGCGGGTGGAGCTCGACGAACGACTTCAGCAGGTACTGCGCCTTCTTCTTGTCGTACTTCGGATCGTCCTGGATCTTCTTGAGGAGCCGCCAGTATGACTTATAGGTCGAGTAGTTGGCGAGCACGTCAAGGATGAACCCTTCCTCGATCGCCTGGCGCATGCTGTAGAGGTGGAACGGCTTGAAGCGTCCGTCGTCCTGCTTCGTGCCGAACAGCTCGAGCGTCTTGGGCTTCGGCGTGGCTGTGAAAGCGAAGACACTGGTGTTCTTAGGCCAGCGGCGGGCCTCCATCTGGGCGGCGATCTGGTCCTGCGCGTCAGGCTCCTCCGCCACGTCTTCCCGTTCGGCGTCCTCCAGCGTTGACACCTTGAGGACGGTACGAACGCCCTGGGCGCCCTCACCGGACTGCGATGAGTGAGCCTCGTCGGCGATTACGGCGAACCGTTGGCCCGGCAGCCGACCCATCTGTTCCGCGATCACCGGAAACTTCTGCAGAGTGGTGACGATGATCGTCTTGCCGGACTCCAACGCCTCCTTGAGTTGGCGCGCCGTCTTGTCGATGTTTTCGACGACGCCGACGACCTGTTCGAACTGGCGCATCGTCGTCTGTAGCTGCCGGTCGAGCAAGAGGCGGTCCGTGATGACGATGATCGAGTCGAACACTCGCCTGTCAGCCGCGTCGTGCAGAGTCGAGAGCTGATGGGCGAGCCAGGCGATGGTGAAGCTCTTGCCGCTTCCGGCAGAGTGCTGAATCAGATATCGATGGCCGGAGCCGTTCACGCGAGCGTCAGTCACGAGCTTCCGCACCGCTTCGAGCTGTTGGTAGCGAGGGAAGATGAGGTAGCGCTTGCCATTCTTGCGGCCGTTCTCGCCTTCCTCTTCCACCTCGTGAATGAATTGGCGGATAAGGTTGAGCACACTGTCCCGCGCCCAAGCCTCCTCCCAGAGGTAGGCGGTGGCGTAGCCCTTTTGCGTGGGCGGCACGGGTGGATTGCCAGCGCCGCCAAAGCGACCCTTGTTGAAGGGAAGAAACCGCGTCTTCGCGCCGGCGAGATGCGTCGTGACGTAGACGAGATCAGGGTCGACGGCGAAATGCGCGAGGCAGCGACCGAACGAGAGAAGAGGTTCGCGAGGATCACGGTCCCTCTTGTACTGGCGGATGGCGTCCTCGACGGTCTGGCCGTTGAGCGGGTTCTTCAGTTCGACCGTGAATATGGGGATGCCGTTGAGGAAGAGCGCGAGGTCGAGGCTGTTCTCGTTCTTCTCGCTGTAGTGAAGCTGGCGCACGACGGAGAAGATGTTGGCCGCGTGCAACTTCAGCACATCAACGTTGAGGCCACTGGCCGGGCGAAAGTACGCGAGCTGGAACTTGCGACCGGAGTCTTTGACGCCGTTTCGCAGTACGTCCAGCGCGCCACGACGTTTGATTTCCTTGGAGACGAGCTTGACGAACTGTTCCTTGACGGCCGAACCGTGATGCTCCTTGAGTCGCTCCCACTCTTGTGGCTGTGTTGCGAGCACGAAGTTGTATACATCTTCGGGGATGAGGCAGAGTTCGCGGTTGTAGGCATCGGTCTTGCGCTTGAGGTAGCCGCCGGGCGGCCAGTCCCCATAGGCCGGTCCGGTTTCGCGAATCGCGCCACCGTCGGCCAAGCCGGCAACCAGAGCCTGCTCGATGGAATCTTCGAAGCTGCGCTCGGAGACCTTGGGGCTCATGCGACCTCGCTTCGAACGTCGATCTTGCCCGTCACGGCGGCTGAGATGAGGGCGGTGCGGAGTTCTTGGAGGCGATCGATGGCGCTGCGAAGTCTCTTTATGAGCCGCTGTGTAGAGGCGTGTTCTTCGTCACAGAAAACAGCTATCTCGTGCTGCTCGTCGACAGGAGGGACGGTAACGGAGAAATGTTTGATTCTGCCCACGTTAATGCGGCTGAAGGTCGACCCAACTGCCAGCGCACCCAGCTGCGCCATGATAGCTGGACTCCTCAGCAGGAAGAGCAGAAAGCGCTGATTATGATCCGCAGATCGGATCAGCGAGACATCTTGGCCCATGCAGACGGGTTCGTCGGTCGACACCAAAGCCGCCTCTCCGACCGTGGCATTCCGGCTGTAAATAATATCGCCAGGCCCAGGCTTG
>JACZRQ010000138.1 GCA_022574655.1 Chloroflexota bacterium | reverse complement strand
ACACTAGAGCCTGTATCTGCGACGGCGAGCACTAGAGCGGGGTGTTATCGGCTGTGGCGCCTTTCTCCAACCACGAAACAGGTGCGCTCGCCAATCTCTCGCGGTCGTCGGCGGCGCTTTCGCCCTCAGATTTCGCCCTCAGATTGACAAGGTAGGGTCCCTATCATTAGCTGGGTTGAAGGTGAGCTTAGTCTGACCGGAACCGTCCGCATCCATTACCCCAATATCGTCCGCCCGGGAGAAGCGACAATCAACGTAAGGCTCTGCTATAAGCTGTATCAGTGACGCTCACCGTACGACAATACGCCCCGTCCGACTTGGAAGCCTGCCGTGATCTCTGGCGCGAACTGACTCAGCGCCACCGCGACATCTACGACGACCAGATAATCGGCGGCGACAACCCCCATCTCGCGTTCGATGACCACCTGGAGAAGCCAGACCGTGCCGACACCTGGGTCGCCGAGCAGGACGGGCAAGTAGTCGCCTTTGTGAGCCTCCTTGCGGACGGCGACGAAGGCGAGATCGACCCCATCGTAGTCCGGTCGGACCTACGCTCGCAGGGTATCGGTACACGTCTTCTCCGCCTCACGATCGACGAGGCAAGACGCCGCGGGGTGCGCTCCCTCAGCATTCGCCCGGTCGCCCGTAACGTCGAGGCGATCGCCCTGTACCACGAGATCGGCTTTCGAACCCTCGGGCACATCGACATGTTCATGGTGCTCGACGCCGACAGCGATCGTGATTGGAAGCCCGGTATCGAACTCCACGGCCGCGATTACAGATACTGAGCAGAGTAGTTAGAGAATCAGATACGACTTCGACCGGAGCTGATTAGAGACTTTGACTGACGGAGTCCGGGAACGTCACTCCGGTCATCTTCACGACGGCTTCGAAGCCAGCTTCCTGGCTGACTTGGTCCGTGAAGTACTCTGGCCAGGTCTGGATCGCCACTGGCCCCACCGCCTTCGTGCGATGAGCGGTGGCGTAGAAGTGTCCTGTTTCGTTGTCGCCGAGATCGGCGGCGGCGAGATAGCGACGCGCGGCGGTTTCGATGGACCCGGCCATGCCCATGAGGGGGCCTATGACCTTCATCATCGGCAACATGAACATGCGCATCATGAATGGTGCGTTGCGCGCGAAGCCACTGGCCGGTGCTGAGCCAGGCGAAACCGCGTTGACGGTCATGCCCGCGGGCAGCTTGCGCGACAACGCCGCCGCCCACCAAGCGACGACCAGCTTTGCGCTGACGTACTCGTTGAAAGAGACGAACTTGTACGGGCCCTTAATGCGCGCCAGTGCCTCGATGGCCGCGGCGCGGTCGCCGTCAAAGAGGTCGTTCGCGACCTTTTCGATATCGTGGACCTTCATGGTGGGGGCATTGCCTCGGGCGCCCTCAGATCCGGCGATGACGATGCGCGCTCCTGGGCTGAGGAGCTTGTCGTCCAGCATGCGCATGGTCATGACGTGGTGGCCTACGAGGGTGGATGCCCAGGTGATCTCCACGCCATCGGAGTTGAACTGGGGTTGCGCCGCCGCCGCCCCAGCGTTGAGCAACAGGAAGTCGATGTTCCCGCCGCGCTCGCGGAGCTGATCGCAGGCTGTGTTGGCGGAAGCGACCTCAGAGGTGTCCACCGCGAGTAGATCAAAGGAGTCCTTGCCGGTACGCTCGACCAGCCGCACCCGGGCGGCCTCGGCCTTGGCTTCGGTTCTGCAGGCCAGGATCACCTTGCCCCAGCCAGCCTCGGCGAGCTGCGCGGCGGCTTCGAACCCCAGGCCCGAGTTTGCCCCGGTAACCAGAGCCGTCTTTTTACTAGCGTCGTTCATAGCGTCAATCTCCGTCCTTGCTCCTTCTTCAATGGTGAGTGTACGGCATCGTGATGAGACGGGCCGCGGCGGGTCGAGCACCTAGTGCAGGCAGATGCTCTAGCGCTGAGCTAGCGGTCGATCTCCGGATTTGCCTCTATTATGATCGCCGCTACCTCCGACACCCGAGGAAGGAGCGCACGTACCTCCGCGACGCGATCCTCCAGATCGTGTAACGACGCGATACCGAGGTCGCCAAGAAGATCGCGGAATCCGGCATCGTGTCGCGCGTGGTCGCTGGCGGGCGCGTCAGCTGCGAGCACTTTCTGGCAACGGGCGTAGGTGGCGATCATCCAGAAGACCGCCTCCCTGTGGTCGCCGCGTTCGATCAACTCCTTACTTCCGTCGATGGCGACGTGGCGGGCGTGAGCGCTGATATCGCCGGCGAAGAACACAGGTGTTGTGAGCGCGACCGATGCGGCGTCGAAGGCATCTGAGAGTGCAGGCAGATGCCGCGCGATCGCTGCGCAGCTTAGCTGGGCGCAGCCAAGCGGTTGCAACAGCGTCTCGTAGAAGTCCTCGAGGCTGTATTCAGCCAACAGCTCGCGAACGGCGATGTGCCGCAGGCGGACGGTGGGATTCTTGAGTCCGGCGACGAGGAGGACGTGGGTCATGACGCCCGTCGCGAAGGCCCAAACGGCTACCGCATCGTGGAACGGCGGGGAAGCGTCCATCGAGCGCACGTAGCGAAGGGCGTGATCTCTGGCGCTCTCGCAGCGCTTCTCGACTCATTCGCGCTTCGCGTAGCCTCTTGAGACAGCCGTTTGGAGCTCCGTCAAGCGGCCCGAAGGATCGGTAATGATGTTCGGTGTCCGGAAGGCGCCTGCAATCTGGTGGTTTGCAAGGATCTGCTCGGCCGAACCGAGCTGCTCGAACGTTGTGAACGAGACTTCGAGCAGCACATCGCGGTACACGAACTTACCGACTTTCTCGGGTGGGACAGAGCCGTCAAGGGTGACGAAAAGGTCGACATCGGAAGTAGCGGGAAGTTCGACGTCAGCGGGAAGCCACGTTACCGAGCCGGCGAAGTAAGCGCCCTGGAATCCGGGCAGCTTGCTACCTTCTTCCATGACCCACTGGAGTGCGCGTCTTTTGGCCTCGCCGACGATCATCGTGTGCTTCGTATCATAGCCAGTATCTGGGATGCACAATGGCGCCTGATCTTGACCAATGGGCGTATTAGCAATTCGGTTGTCACGGGTCGTTCGTGGTGGGTCAGGCGACGGCCCGTCGGCGCCAGTCTAGCGGTCGTCTCGTATCAGACGGACGCCTCTTTCGTACGTGAAGTAGTTCCAGGCCCAGTTTACGAGCACGATGGCACGGTTGCGGAAGCCGATAAGCCATACGAGGTGGACGGCAAGCCAGATGACCCAGGCCACGAACCCGTGGAAGCGGAGGCCGTAGACGCTGGCTACCGCCGAGGCGCGGCCGATCGCGACCATCGTGCCTCGGTCCGAATAACTGAAGCGCTTGAGCTGCTTCCCGGCCAAGTGGCGGAGGATGTTCTCCCCGGCGAGGTCGCCCTGCTGAATGGCGACCGGCGCCAGCATAGGGTGCGGGGGTGCGTCCGGCCCACCGACGTGCGCCATGTCACCGATGACGTAGACCTCAGGGTGGCCGGTCAGTTGGAGCGTCTGTTCGACGGCGACCCGTCCCAGTGCTCCTTTCGTGGTCGGAAGCGCCTCAGCCAGGGGCGGCGCGCGCACGCCGGCGACCCAGATGACGGCTCCAGCCGCGATTCGGTCGCCGTCGGCAAGGGTGACGCTCCGTGAGTCGGCGTGCGCGACCTTTGCTTCGAGCTGTACCTCAACGCCCATGCGCTCTAGCTGTTCACGTGAGGTAGCCTGCATAGACGGGTGCATTCCGTGCAGGAGGTGATCGGCGGCCTCGAGGAGCACTACGCGCGCCTGTGTCAGGTCGAGATTCGGGAAGTCGTGCGGAAGGACGTGTTTGCGCAGCTCGGCGATCGCGCCCGCCATCTCGACGCCCGTCGGTCCGCCTCCCACCACAATGATCGTCATTAGCTCCGCCCGACGCAGACCGTCTGGCTCGGCCGCCGCCTCTTCGAAGGCATGTAAGATCCGTGATCTAGTGGACTCGGCGTCGTTCAGGTCGCGCAGAGCGGCGGTCGTTTCTGACACAGAGTCGAGGCCAAAGTAGTTGGTAACGCTGCCGGCTGCGAGAACGAGGTAGTCGTACGCGATCTCGCCTTGGTCAATGAGTATGCGTTTGCGCTCGAGGTCTATGCCGCTAACGCGAGCGAGCCGGAAGCGCACGTTGGAGGAGTGGATGATACTTCTTATGGGCTGCGCGATCGCCTCCGGCTCCAGCCCAGCCGTGGCGACCTGGTACAGCAGGGGGATGAACGTATGGTAGTTGTGCTGGTCGACGATCGTCACGTCGACGTCGGAGCGGCGCAGCCTCTGGGCTGCGCGTAGCCCGCCGAATCCGGCGCCGACGATCACGACGTGAGACTTTGTGCTTTTCTTCACAAACTAAGCATAGCATCTGATGATGAGGACCGGCCGAATGCTGGTGGCCGGTCAGGCTTCAGCCTGACCCCAATGTGGTGGCTAGATCGAACCAGAGACGCTTTGCTTGGGAAGCAGATGCTCTACGACTGAGTTATACTAACCCACCGCAGCAGGAGGTAGCCACACCTCTTCGCGAAAGCGGCCGGCAGAAACGTAACCGAACTTGTAGACGAACCGGAGAGCAGAGCATTATGGATTCTGATCGGAACACGGCTACGATGGCAACAATCATTAAAGACTCTTTCACCCATCGCATTCAGTCGGCACATGTTGACGGCATGGAGTATCTCATTAACGTCCATTTGCCACCGACCTATGGCATGAACGAGGACAGCTATCCAGTTATCTACTATCCGGACGCCTTTTTTGCGACGGAATTCACCACCGGCACCAAGAAGATTCTTGAACTGTCTGGCAAGATTGCCAACACGATTCTTGTCGGTATATCGCAAGAGGGTGACTTCATGCGGGTGATAAGTGATCGTTCCAGAGATCTAACTCCAACGCATATACCTCCGGACGAATTAACGGTGTATCCGGAAAGCG